>JANOQR010000256.1:0-2333 GCA_031414935.1 Luteolibacter sp. | reverse complement strand
TTTCCTGCGAACTCTAGCAGATCACGGTAGTCTGGGGTGAAAACGTAGGTATCGTAAAGTCGCAGTCCAGAGACGGTGTTATCCCAGAGTCGATTGACGAAGGAGATGCTGGTGTAGCTGGTGGTGATTTGAAATGCAGGCCCGGTGAGCTGGTTGTTCGTTAGCAGTCCGGGCGAGCGATAGTCTGGCCGATAGAAATTGAAGACGCTCGGCGAGAAACCGGGCGACTGAAGAGCACTTTCATAAAAGTCGCCGTAGTCCCACCAGTTCACTGCGGGGAAGCGAGCCAGCCGCCCGGCGCGAGCAAGCGACATGGCACGTTGCACGGGATCTTTCAACCGTCCGAATGCGACTGAGCCATGAGACCAGCGGACATCGCGGGCTTCTTCGTCTAGCAAGATCGTGCGGATCACCGCTCCCAGTTCACCACGTTTCCCGCTGCCGTCGTTAGCAAACACCGCCGCGACGCGCTGGATGTAAGCGGGGCTTGGATTGCTAGTAACCAGAAACTGGATCAACTGGCGACAGACAAAAGGCGCGGTGTTTGCGTGATTGAAAAGATAGTCGAGCGCGTCATCCACATCGCGCTGGCCGTTGGCTTCGCTGGCGGGGCGGGCGGGAATGGATAGACCGTCGAGAAGTTGTTTCGCGCCGAAATCGTGCTTCTCCGGCCACATGGTCATCGGCACGGTTAGGTGAGCGTCGCTCCAGCCGCCGCTGTTCCATAATTGGCCACCGAACCAGAATCCGGTGAAAACGCGGGCGAGTTCGGTGATGTCTGCATTGCTGTAAGTGGGGATGAAATTCCCGCCACCGTCGAGTTTGCGCGTGCCGTTAGGATTGAGTTCCCACAGGCCGATGGTGAACAACTGCATCAACTCACGGGCGTAGTTTTCATCGGGAAACTGGTTGATTTCAGGGCGAGCTTTTTGATTCCCGATGTGACTCAAGTATCGCCCCATCGCCGCGTGGCGGGTGACTTCGCCAAGGATGTCACGGTAATTTCCGAAGGTGTGGCGGATGAAAATATCCTGATAGCTCGTCATCGCAACCGGGCGATCCGCGAGGTTCGCATCGCGCTTGGAGGTGACTAAAACTTGAGAGAGTGCGAACGCCACTCGTTGGCGGAGCTGGTCGCCACCGCCAATCGCAGCTCGGGCAAATGCGGTGGCGGTGTTGCTGCCACTGATGTCTTGATCGTTGTAGTTATAGCTCAAATCCAAACGCGGGCCGCGTATATCGCGCACCATTTCCTCAATCACAGGGCGGTGAAAAGTCGGCGGCTGGACAAGGATCTGATCGTCGATCCACGCGGAAATGCCGAGGGTCTGGACGCGATCTAACTCGACCACCGTCGGGCCGAAGGTCGCTTGTTGGAGAAGACGGGCGGCTTGCTCGCGAGTCACTTGGCCACCGGGACCACCGGGCAGAGCGTTTTTGAATTGATTAGAAAACGATGCATAATCACCCGAGACGCTGCCCGTCACATTTCCCTCTGAATCCAGAGTTAGCGAACCCGTGCGGGAGCTATCGCGGAAGTAAGGATCACTGCCGACGAAGGACTCATCCCAATCTGAAACGCCGTCACCATCCGAGTCGCGATCTTTCGTTTCGATTGCGAAAAAGGCTGAGGTTGCAGCGTTGAACTGGCCAGTGACTCGCGCCGTTTCCTGATTTCCGCTCGTGGTAAATGGCAAGGACAGCGACTGCCACGATGACAGGTTTCCTGAACGATGAACCCGCTGGCGTTTCCACGGGCTACGAGTCCAAGCAAGCAATGCATCATTGCCAGAACGCTGGAGTGTTAGGCCGATCATCGAGGCGGAGTCGAAAGGATCAGTCCCCCACCCTGCTTCTTTGGCGTTGCTGGCACCGTCACCATCGCTGTCTGCTAGAGATGAAACTCCAGCCGCTTTGAAACGCGCTTCCCATGCATCTGGCAGGCCGTTTTGGTTGAAGTCGGTTCCTAGAGGTCCGCTTACTCCGGCAAAGGCCGGGCGAATGCTGGCTAGGAGTGGGTTCGAGCCTTCCTCCCGTTCGACGCGGTCGTCCACGCCATCGGCATCGGTATCGATGAGGCGCGGATGAGTTCCGGCGAGACATTCGTCGCGATTTTTCAGACCATCCCCATCGGCGTCTTGAGTGGCATCGGCAGCGGAGTTTTTGTTGAATTGATAGGAGTCCTCCCAAGTGTCTGGCATTCCATCGTTGTCCGCATCTGCGTGGGCGGAATAGGCTGGCAAGGTTTCTAACGCCACCGGGGAGATGAAGACTTTGACTCCCTCTTGGGCGTCGATGGTCGGAAAATTCAGAGTTTCATCGTAGTCCTGCCA
>JANOQR010000255.1:0-2817 GCA_031414935.1 Luteolibacter sp. | reverse complement strand
TCGATTGTTATCATGGCCCCATTCGTATCAGTCACCCGGGTTTGCCGCAAGGACTTGATTTTCACCCTGAGAAATCCCACAAAAAACGCCCGTCTCCCTCGCAGGAAACGGGCGTGGTGATTTTGAAAACGCAGCTTAGTTGGACGAGGAAATCAAACTCGCTTGGCTAGCACCTTTTTTGATCTTGGACTGCTTGATCCAGCTCATGGTGGAGCGGAGTTTTTCGCCGACTTTCTCGATCTGGTGGTCGGAGCCTTCCTTGCGGAGCTTGTTGAAGACCTTGTAGCCGCTCTCGTATTCCGCGATCCATTCTTTGGCGAATTTGCCGCTCTCGATTTCCTTGAGCTGCTTCACCATCCGCTTTTTCACGGAGGCGTCGATGATCTTCGGCCCGACGGACACATCGCCCCACTCCGCAGTTTCGGAGATGGAGAAACGCATTCCGGCGATGCCTTGCTCGTTCATCAGGTCAACGATGAGCTTCAGCTCGTGAAGGCACTCGAAGTAAGCCATTTCGGGTTGGAATCCTGCCTCGACGAGGACTTCGAATCCGGCCTTCACCAATGCGGTAGCGCCGCCGCAGAGGACGACTTGCTCACCGAAGAGATCAGTCACGGTTTCTTCGCGGAAGTTGGTTTCAAACACGCCAGCACGTGCACAGCCGATGCCGCCAGCCCAGGCGAGCGCGGTTTGCTTGGCCTTGCCAGAAATATCTTGATGCACGGCGATGAGGCCCGGAACACCTTTGCCCGCGACGAACTGCGAACGCACCGTGTGGCCTGGGCCTTTCGGCGCGACGAGGATCACATCGACGTCTTGTGGTGCGACGATGGTCTTGAAATGGACGGCGAATCCGTGGGAGAAAAGCAGCGTTTTGCCCTTCGTTAAATTCGGTGCAACGTCCTTGTTATAGACGGCGGGGATCACGGTGTCGGGAGTGGCGACGAAGATGACATCTGCCATTTTCACCGCCTCAGCCGTGTCATAGACCTCAAAGCCGAGTTTCTTCGCGACCTCGCGGGACTTCGATTTCGGATAGAGACCGATGATGACCTTCAGGCCACTGTCCTTGAGGTTGAGCGCGTGAGCGTGGCCTTGCGAGCCGAAGCCGATCACGGCGAGGGTTTTCTTCTTAAGTGGGGCGATCGGGGCGTCCTTAGTAGTGTAGATCTTCGCGGCCATGGCGGATCGGTAGGTTGGTTCAGTTAGGTTTCGCAGCCTGCCATCGTGGCAGCAGCGGCGCGGCAAAGTGGAGAGACAGCGGAAGCGGGTCAAGCAACAACCGGGATTTCCCAGTAGCAGTCGCGAGCATGGGAATAAACCTTGCTCCATGAGGTGGAGAAATTTAGATCCTGCCCGGATAGCGTATGGGAAAAAAATCTGAGCCGCGACTGAATGATGAGCAACGTCAGGAAGCGACTCGGCGAGTGCTGGCAGGGGAAAAAGCAGCAGTTTTAGCGGCAGAATACGGGGTCACACGCGCTTACATCTCGTTGCTGAAAGCGTATGTGCTCCACCCAGAGCGCTACGAAAATCAGCGCGTGGCGAAACTCACCCGCGCTCTCACGCCCGAGCAGTTAGCAGAATTTCGCGAGACCATTGAAACCTCCGATCCGTCGAAACTCGGGCTCGATCCACCGACCCGCGCTTGGTGCATGGATCACGGCTATCAGCTTGCGAATAGAATGTTCGGCAAGCGTCCCAGCGTCCGCGTCCTCAAGGAATGCATGGAGCCAGTCTTTCGGATCAAGAACGACCGGATCTACAAAAGACCGCAACCGCCCGAACCTCATCACATTTCCCAACTCAGCCCCGAGTTCGCGAAAAATGAGGAGTTCGTGGAGTATTACCTCTCGCCGTTAGCCAACAAACTCGCGAAGCGTGAATACGAGTTAGCGTTAGAGGACTGGGTAAGACGCTACGGCGATGCCACAGAGATCGACTTAGACGCCGAGCCGGAGATGGAAAACCAAGTCGCCCCAGCCACACCTTTCCCGGAACCCCGACAGCGCGCAGGCAAGCACTCCCACAGAAAAGGTTCCCCATTCACCGCATCCAAGAAGAAGCGCAGGAAGAAGCGTTAGGGATGGAGAGGGATTCGGCAATCAAGGTCTGGTTCCTGACTCAAGAGCGGCAACCACGGCGCGGAAATTACTCAAACCTGATTCTAGGTTTTCGATGATTTCCTCGGCGAGGTCGGCGGGTTCCGGGAGGTTGTCGAGATCTGCGAGGCTGTCGTCCTTGAGCCAAAAAAGATCGAGGCTGGTCTTGTCGCGGGCGGCGAGTTCCTCGTAGCTGTATTTCCGCCAGCGGCTTTCAGGGTTCTTTTCGGCGTTCCAAGTTTCCTTCCGCTTGTGGCGGTTGTTGGGGTTGTAGCAGTCGATGAATTCCCGGAGATCCTCTAACCGCAGCGGCTTACGCTTGAGGGTATGGTGGATGTTTGTCCGGTAATCGTAATACCAGACTTCCTTGGTGGCCACGTCTTTGCCCGCGGGGCGGTTGTCGAAGAAGAGGACATTCGCCTTCACGCCTTGGGCGTAGAAGATCCCGGTCGGCAGACGGAGAATGGTGTGGAGTTCCGTGGTTTCTAGGAGTTTCTTGCGGACGGTTTCCCCAGCACCGCCTTCGAAGAGCACGTTGTCAGGAAGGACGACGGCCGCGCGACCCGTGGTCTTGAGCATGGCGCGGATGTGCTGGAGGAAATTGAGCTGCTTGTTGGCTGTCGTGGCCCAGAAATCTTGGCGGTTGTAGGTGAGATCGTCGCGCTCCTGCTCGCCTTCCTCGTTGGTGAAGGTCATGCTGCTTTTCTTGCCAAAA
>JANOQR010000254.1:0-6304 GCA_031414935.1 Luteolibacter sp. | reverse complement strand
CATCGGCAGCCGAAACTTCGTGGACGAGGCATTCGCAAGTGCGAGAGAGCGATTTGGGATAAAGCGCAAATCCGGCGCCAGACGGATGAAAGGAGCAGCCGAACCCGCGAGCGGAATCCTGTGGAGTTTGAGAGATCTACGGAAGGGCGTCTTCTGAACGATTAGTTAGAGAATATCCTTTGAAATTCGGTAGTGCTCGCAACGTGATGAATTGAAATTATACGCGAAATTCATTTCGCGATCTAACTGGAGAAATACCCCTGTTGGGCGCGACTTCTCCGGGAAAATTATTTGAGCGTTAGAACCTTTTCGACGATACGGCGCGGGTTCGGAAGTTGTTCGTGTTCAATGTGTGGCGAGTAAATTGCGGGTGCGTCGATGGAGCAAACGCGCTTAATCGGGGCATCGAGATAGTCGAAGGCGTGCTCCTGAATGAGCATGGCGACCATGGCTGAAACGCCACCGAACGGCTTCGATTCGTCCACGAGAACGGCGCGGTTGGTTTTCATCACGGTTTTCAGGATGGCATCCACATCGAGCGGGCGGATGGAACGGAGGTCGAGAACATCGCAGCTGATGCCGTGTTCGCTTTGGAGGATTTCCGCCGCAGCGAGGGCGTGAATGACGGAGCGGCCATGGGCGATGAGTGAGACATCGGAACCTTCGCGTTTCAAATCAGCGACGCCGAGAGGGATGACGTGGTCGCCTGCCGAGGGATCTGGGACTTCGCCTGTGGTGCCGTAAAGCAGGGTATTTTCCATGAAATAGACCGGATCGTTGTCGCGGATGGCAGCTTTGATGAGTCCTTTGACATCGGATGGCGTGGCGGGAACGCAGACTTTGAGTCCAGGAAATGCAGCGAACAGGCCTTCTGGGACATGAGAGTGTGTGGCTCCGACACCGGTACCGCCATTAGCTGGGCCACGGACGACGATGGGGCAGTTGCATAGACCGCCGGACATGTAGCGGACGCAGGCAGCGTTGCTGACGAGTTGATCGAAGGCGACAGAGTGAAATGACCAAAACATCAGTTCCATCACCGGCCGCACGCCGAGCATGGAGGCACCGATGCCCATGCCAATGAAGCCCGCCTCGGAAATCGGCGTATCGACGATGCGTTTGTCGCCCCATTTGTTCCAAAGTCCTTCGGTGACTTTGTAAGCGCCGTTGTATTGAGCGACTTCTTCGCCCATGAGGACGACGTTTGGATCGCGGGCGAGTTCTTCATCGAGACCTTCGCGGAGAGCTTCACGGTAGGTGAGAATGCGTGACATGGAAAATTTTTCGGAGTGAGATTAGGTAAAATGGCGGGAAAGGTCAGTTTCAGTCGTTGAAGAAATGCTGGCCGATGCGGGATGCGGGCGTGTTGTTGTCCGTTTCCCAATACACGTCTGTGCTGATGTCGGCGATGGTCGGTGCGGGGGATTCTTCGGCGAATTTCGCGGATGCGGCAGCTTCGGATTTCGCGGTGTCGTTGATCGACTTGACGAGGCTGTCGTTCAAAACGCCTTCTGCAAGTAGCTTGCGCTCGAAGACCATAATTGGGTCGTGATTGGTTTTGTAATCCTCGATTTCCTCGGGAGTGCGGTATTTTTTGTGGTTCGCATCGGCGACGCTGTGGCCGTAGTAGCGATAAGTATCGATTTCTAGGACGGTTGGTTTGTGCTCCTTACGGGCACGTTCCATCGCGATGTGAGCTTTGGCGCGGACTTCGTAAACATCGGAGCCGTCCACTACATCCCACTCGATGGCGTAAGCTTCGGCGCGTTGGGCGAGGCAACCATTGTAGGCGGATGAGCGTTTTTGCGAGGTGCCCATCGAGTAGCCATTATTTTCGATAATATAAACGACAGGGATTCCGAACAGCGAGGCGATGTTTAGCGACTCGTGGAACGCGCCTTGGTTCACCGCACCGTCGCCGAGGTAGCAGAGGCAGCAACCTTCGCGACCGAGATATTTTAAGCCGTATGCCAGGCCGAGGCCGAGCGGAGTTTGCCCGGCGACAATGCCGTGGCCACCCCAGAAATTTTTGTCAGGCGCGAAGAAGTGCATCGAGCCGCCCTTGCCCTTCGAGCAGCCCGTTTGTTTGCCGAACATTTCCGCCATGCACTCGTTCATGCCCATGCCGACGGCGAGCGCGTGGCCGTGATCGCGGTAGGCGGTGATGAAATGGTCGTGCTCACCGCCGAGGGAAATCGTACCGACAGCGACGGATTCCTGGCCAATATAGAGGTGGAGGAAACCGGCCATTTTTCCGCCGTTGTAGTATTTCAGCGCGGCTTGCTCGAAGCGGCGGATGCGGACCATCTGAGTGTAGAGCTCGATTTTCCTCTGCGGAGTGAGGGCTTGGTTGATCGGAGATTGGGCGAAATCGAGGCTGGAGGGGCTGGCGCTGGTCATGGTCTGGTGTGAAAGGAATAAGAAATTATTTCGCGAAGGCGGTCTTGGCAAGAGTCACGGTTGGCTTGGGCAAACGCATTTGGGCTAGGGCGAAAATCGCGGTGAAAAGGACGTTCGCGGCAGTCAAATTTCGCAGAAAAACCCAAGAAGGAATCTTGCTAGCTGCAGGTCCGGTCCAGACGGATTGGACGAGACCTTCGAGGTTTTTCGTGTAAAGCGGATCAGTGAGCCAAGCAGCTCCACAGGTGATGAGGTGGAAGGTCAACGCGGCGGCGGCGGACCCGAGAAGCAAGCTGGAAAGACCACGGTAGGTGAGCATTTTACCCAAAAAATAAATAGCGATGAGGGCGATGCAGGTGCTGGCGAAATCGAGTGGTCCGGCCACATGCCCAACGCCCAGCGGAAAGGTGATTGCCCAGATTCCGAACGGAATTGCAAAGCCGCGCCAGCCAGGAGCTAGCAAGGCACCGCAGAAGAAGACGGCTGCCAGCGGTTGGAAATTTGGCAGAGCCTCTGGGTAGGCACTGCCGACGACGCGGAATGCAATGAGGAGTGCGATGATCAGGACAAGCGGCAAGTAGCGGTGCATGACGGGGCGAGAGTTGAGGATTTTTCCGAGCGCGGCTAGATCAAAATCCTGGTTTGATAAAGGTTTTTTACGATGTTCCACGTGGAACGCGTAAGTTTCCGGGCTTGAGCCTTGGCGATGGGTGATTACATTGCGCGTCCTAAGATGTTCCGTTTTCCAAAGACTTACGACGTGATTGTGATCGGTGCCGGCCATGCAGGTGTCGAGGCTGCGATGGCCGCTGCTAGGCTGGGTGCCGAGGTGGCCATCCTCACTCAAAATTTGGACACCATCGGTCAAATGTCGTGTAATCCGGCCATCGGCGGACTGGCCAAAGGCCACATGGTCCGGGAAATCGATGCGCTTGGTGGCGCGATGGGCTTGAACACCGACGCCACCGGCATCCAGTGGCGAATGCTCAATGCCTCGAAAGGTCCATCCGTCCGAGCGCCCCGCGCCCAGTGCGACAAGAAGGCTTACCAGTTCCGTATGAAGCGTGAACTCGAAGCCATGTCCGGTGTCGAGATTCATCAGGGAAACGTCGCTGAACTTCTCGTGGAGAACGACCACATCACCGGAATCGCTACCTCGCTGGGGATGGAAATTTCAGGGAAATCCGTCATCCTCAGTGCGGGCACTTTCATGGGCGGACTGATGCACGTTGGCCTCCGCAACGAGAAGGGTGGCCGAATGGGGGACGCCACTTCGCACGTTTCCGAGTCACTCAAGCGTCTGGGATTCGCGGTCGAACGCTTCAAAACCGGGACTCCCTGCCGCCTGAATGCTCGTTCCATTGATTTTTCCAAATGTGAGCGGCAAGACGGCGACGCACCCGTTCCCAAGTTCAGCTTCATGGCAGACACTTTGCAAAAGGGCGAAAACGACCTCTTTACCCTAAATCCTTGGGGTGATCCCGAGTTCCACGTGGAACAAATGCCGTGTTGGATCACCTACACGAATCCTCGCACTCACGAAATCATCGCTGGAAATCTCCATCAATCGCCGATGTATTGCGGTGTGATCGAAGGCGTTGGACCGCGCTACTGCCCGTCCATTGAAGACAAAGTCGTCCGTTTCGCGGAAAAAGAGCGCCATCAAGTTTTCCTCGAACCCGAAGGCCGCCACACGCTGGAATACTACGTCAACGGCGTTTCCACTTCCTTGCCCTACGAAGTGCAGCTCGATTTTCTCCGCTCCATCGTCGGGCTGGAAAAATGTGAGATCCTCCGGCCCGGCTACGCAGTGGAGTATGATTATTGCCCGCCCACCCAGCTCCGCCCGACTTTAGAAACCAAAATAGTCGAAGGTCTCTACTTCGCTGGCCAGATCAATGGCACATCTGGCTACGAGGAAGCGGCTGGACAGGGACTCATCGCCGGAACAAATGCCGCCCTCAAAGTCCTCGGAAAGCCTCCTTTCATTCTTGGTCGCGATGAAGCCTACCTTGGCGTCATGGTCGATGATCTTGTCACTCGCGGCTGTACTGAGCCATACCGCATGTTCACCAGCCGTGCTGAATATCGTCTGCTTCTCCGCCAAGATAACGCGGATCTCCGCCTCACGCCGCGTGCCGCTGCTATTGGTCTCACTGATGGCGAGCGCGTCCGACGAGTGGAGGAAAAACTTGCCTCACTGGAGAAAGCCAACTCTTTCGTCCGGCAAACCAACCACCAAGGCGTCAAACTCGACCAATGGTTTCGGCGAAGTGAAAATTCTTGGGAAACTCTGCCCGCCGACCTCCTCAAAATGTTCCATGTGGAACTTTGGCCCATCATTGAGACGAATTTCAAATACGAAGGCCACCTCAGCCGCCAGCAAACGCAGATCGACCGAATGTCCCGCAGTGAGGGGAAAAAACTCCCTGTGGATCTGGATTTCACAACGATCCGTGGCTTGAAAAAGGAAGCTCAGGTCCGTTTCACCGAGATTCGCCCCGCCACACTCGGCCAAGCCAGCCGCATCCCGGGCATCACTCCGGCCGATGTGGCGATGCTCGTCATCTGGATGGAAAAGCTGGAGCGCGAGGCGGCTGCGTGCTCTCAGTAAAACTTCCGCAGCGGCATTTCATGGCAATCGTGACATGAGTCCACACCGCCGAGATATAACCCGTGACAACGAGGGCAGTAAGCCTGGACTTCTGCATCAGATGATCGATTCGGGGTCGTATCAAAATCCTCAAATTTCTTCCCACAGCTTTTCAGGGAAATTTCTAGTGGCCCGCGAAGGGCGGCTGTGAGTCGGATTTCGTCTGGGGTTGGATGTAAAATGCGGCGGACAAACGCTGCCAGCCATGGATTTTCAAAATCGCCGGACGCTAAAATCAAACCTACGGGATGTGTCGTTCCCATGGCGTGGACGGATGCCATTTCCATCGCACGCATCGCGTGGAAGGGCACCAGTAGCGAGAGGAGTGCGTCCATCTGAAATGTGGACTTCACCTCGGGATAGACCCGCCTTCCCAGCCACCACAGGATGCCTGCGGTCCACGCCATGAGTACCCAGAGCCAGAGCCCGAGAATCACCGTGGGCAAGGTTCCCAGTTTTACGTAAGCGAGAGGTAGTCCGACGAAAAATCCTAGGGTTAAAAGTGGGCAAATGAATCGTAACTCATTGGATACCAAATTCCAACGCTTCCATTCTCGGCCTGCGTGGCTAGGTGATATGGCGAGTCGCAGTGCTTGGTTCACAGCAGTTTCTGGAGTGGCTCCGCGCTTTTTCGCCCGCCTCAGAACCTCAATGTAGCGGGCTGAAGTGAGCTTGGTTTTCCGACTTCCTGCGACGAGGTGATGGTGATCTTCCTTTAATTCCTCCCAGCCGATCCGGCCCACTGCCTCGATCCGGCCTTCTTCATTTTCTAACCACAAGCCGTCTGCATCTGCGAAGAGCGGTGGAGCCTGACACGGTGCAAGTCCTGCATCCGGCGGCACCGGAAACATCGGAATCAATCCAACTTTGCGGACGGCGAAGATGCTGCGTGGATCGAGTGCCTTCCATCGTTTTCCGAACCATTTTTTTCGCAAGACGATGCCGCGCAAGGGTAGCCACAACGACGACTCCCAGAGATAGAGCAGCACGGCTACGAGGGCGAACTCAGCGAAGACCGTCATCGTCCTCCATGGTCAAAGCGATTCCTTCGTTTTTCCAACAAAGATGCGTTTGATGAATACTCCGATCGCAATGACGCCGATGATGATTGGTTTTAGAAACTTTGTCAGCAGTCCCGACTTCGCGGCCATTAGCAAGCCACCGCCGACGATGAGGCCGGTGAGGCCGTATTCCGCAATTTTGTCGCCACTGGTGAATGAGGCGTAGGAGTCTTCTTTCTTGTAGGAAAAA
>JANOQR010000253.1:0-7607 GCA_031414935.1 Luteolibacter sp. | reverse complement strand
TGTGGAGTCGCCGCAAAGAGCTCTACGCCGAGGAAGAGCGGGAGGCACTTGCCCTTGCGGGCGTTGCTCCGCTACGCTGCGAACCGCCCGCAAGGGCAAGCAAACCACGAACAAGAAACCAAGTCGCTATGGTGTCCTAATGGTGAGGCAACGCTCCCGCTCGGTCAGGAACCTTTCGGTGTGCTCGATTTATGAGGCAACAGGGCGGAGAGTTTTGCGATGCGGACTCGGGGTTGCGACGGGTGGGCGAGCTGTGTAGGGTCCGGCCCGTGATAGATTTTTCTCTTACATTTCTGGGAACGGGGACTTCGGTGGGGGTGCCAGTGATTGGGTGCGATTGTCCGGTGTGCGTGTCGGCAGACTTGCGGAATAAGCGTTTCCGGTCGTCGGTGGTGGTGAGGGTGGGGGCGCGGAGTTTGTTGGTGGACTCGGGACCGGACTTGCGGATGCAGGCGTTGCGGGAAAACTTGAGGGAGATCGATGCGGTGATTTATACGCACGGCCACTTGGATCACGTCGCGGGATTCGATGAGCTGCGGGCTTTCTGTTGGAGGAAAAAAGAGCCGTTGCCATTGCACGCGACGGCGGGCTGCATGGCGACGCTGAGGCAGATGTACGGCTGGGCGTTCTCCCCGGAAAAGGAGATCGAAGGCTATGTCAGGCCGGACGCACGTTTGATCGACGGGCCATTTTATTACGACGACTTGAAGGTGACGCCGCTGCCAGTGGAGCACGCGGCGGTGGAAACTATCGGTTTTCGTTTCGATCTGCCGGGGGCGCGGAGTCTGGCGTATATTTCCGATGTGAAACGGATTCCCGCGGAGACGATGGAGTTAATTTCAGGGGTGGATGTGCTGGTGTTGGATGCACTGCGGACGGCGGATCACCCGACGCATTTTACGCTGGAGGAGGCGTTGGACGCGATTGCGGAGGCGAGAGTTGGCGAAGCGTGGTTGACGCACCTAACGCATGAGTTTGACCACGCGACGTTGGACGGCCAGTTGCCTGCGGGCGTGCGGGTGGCATGGGACGGATTACGGATTTCCTTATGAACGTCGCTCAGTCTTGCATGGTGGGGTGGACTGGGCATTCTCGGCGCGGATGAGATTTTTCGGGCTGTTTTTGTTTCTGCTAGCAGGATTGTCGCACCTTGCGTGGGCGGCGATTTCGCCAGAGGCGGTGGCGATTCTCTACAATTCGTCGGTGCCTGATTCACTGAAACTGGCAGAAATTTATCGGGATGCGCGCAAGATCCCCAAAGACCATGTGATCGGTCTGGATATGCCGACGGCTCAGGATATCAGCCGGGAGGACTATGAGCGGTCCATTTTGATTCCCCTGCGCGGGCAATTCGGAGCGAGGGAATGGTGGCAACGCCGTAGTGAGGGTGGGGGAGTGACGTTGCCGATATTTAACAAAATCCGGGTGTTAGTCATCATTCGCGGCGTGCCATTGCGTATCACGCCGACGGCGAAACTGGCGGGTGCGACTCCTAGCCCGCAAGACCCGGTGAAAGGGCATGATGAGGCATCGGTCGATTCTGAGTTGGCGATGTTTGGCGTGGAGGGTCTGCCGACGGATGGAGTGCTTCAGAATAAATTTTACAAAGCGGAGAAGCCGATTTTAGACGCGAATTTGCCTTTTCTTGTCCTAACTGCACGGATCGATGCGCCGACGATTGCGACTTGTGAACGAATGATCCGAGATGCCACTGAAGCTGAAACTACCGGACTCTGGGGGCGGGCGTATGTGGACATTGCTAACAAGTTTCCGCAGGGTGACCAGTGGCTGGAAGAGATCGTGAAAGCAAATCTCGCTACGGGGATTCCCACGGTGGTGGATCGTTTCAACGAGACCTATCCGCTGAATTATCCCATGACGGATTGCTCACTTTACCACGGCTGGTATGACTGGAACGTCAGTGGGCCATTTTTAAATCCGCGGTTCCGATTCCGCAAAGGGGCTGTCGCGATGCACCTGCACTCGTTTAGCGCACAGCAGCTAGCAGATGGCTCAAAAAACTGGAGTGGCGGACTGCTAGAGCGGGGAGCGGCGGTGACGGTTGGAAATGTTTACGAGCCGTATTTGCATCTCACGCACGACTTCGGGATTCTGCATCAACGCTTACTTGCCGGGTACACTTGGGCGGAAGCGTGCTGGATGGCGATGCCAGTGACATCATGGCAGGGCGTTGTGCTTGGCGATCCACTCTATCGCCCCTTCCGCTGTCTGGATGGTGGCGGATCAAAGCAAGAGCCAGATGTTGAATACCGAGCGTTGCGAGCGGCTGTGTTAGAATGGAAAAGCCAGCCTGCCGAGCGTGAGCGGCAGGTAGAAAAAGCTGTGAGCCGGATGCAAAGTGGCGTTCTAGCCGAGGCTCTAGGATTGCTGCTCCAAGAGCGCAAGGACACGATCGGTGCTTCAAACCATTTCCGCACAGCGAAGGCACTTTATGTAAAAGCGGAAGACAAGTTGCGCCAAGATTTCAACATCGTCGCGATCCACCGTGCGAGTGGGCAAATGAGTTTGGCAATCAGTGGCCTGCGTGATGCGCAAGTTCGCTTTGGAAATCTGCCAGAGGCGGAGGGACTCAAGACATGGCTAAATATCCTCGATCCTCCGCCACCACCCGCTCCTGTGAGCGAGCCTAACAAGCCTGCTCCTCCGAAATAAACATGATCTTCAATTTCTGAAATGACTTACGGATTTCTACTGGAATCGATATGGCATCCGCCGTTGGTATTTGAGGAAACAGCGGCTCGTGCGCTTCCGCCGGAGCTGGAATTACAAGCGTTGTGGTTCTCCGGTGGCTTTGGCCGCAGTTTCCGCACGACGACGGGCAAGACGGTTAGGATCATTCAGTTTGGCGAGTGGAACCGAGGTGCTGGTCCTGATTTCATCCATGCTGCTGTGGAGATCGACGGCGAAGTTCGCACAGGCCCGCTGGAGTTAGATCCATCGGCGGTGGATTGGGAGAAACATGGACATGCGGAGAATCCGGCGTTTCAAGAGGTGGTTCTGCACGTTGTTTTCCAGCCGGACTTACGGCGAGTCCACACCCGTGCGCTCGATCATCGCGAGATTCCTCAAGTGGTCATCACGGAGCTTCAGTTGTCTGATGCGCTGAATCGCCCTCAGCGCGAGGTGGCCATCGCGCATCCCGGACGCTGTGTTTCGCCGCTCAAAAACCTGCCCGCAGGAGCCATCGAGCGATTGTTAGGCGAGGCGGCTACTTATCGAGCCGCTGCAAAGTCAGCCCGCTGGCTGCGGATGGCCGATGCTCACGGCAGAGATGCGGCATTGTTCGAGGCCACGGCTGAGACGCTAGGCTACCGGGGGAATGCCTTGGCGATGCGTTTGCTAGCCCAGCGAGCGCCATTGACGCTCTTGAAATCTCAGGGGCAAGCTGCTGAGGCCGTTCTTTTCGGCACTGCCGGGTTTCTATCAGCAGATCAGCATGATCTGGCTCCGTCCGATACTCGCGACTATCTGCGTGGGCTTTGGGATGATTGGTGGAAAATCCGAGCACAATTTGAGACCGCGCCAAGCCGTGTCATTCCGTGGAAAACTCATGGTCAACGTCCTGCGAATCACCCTCACCGTCGGATGGGTGCTCTAGCAATCCTGGCCAGCGTCTGGCCCCAATATCGGCGGCTGGCGTTGGCAAGACCATTTTCCGCCAAGCCTGTGATCGATTTCCTGCAAGGACTTGAGCACGATTTTTGGTCATACCACCATACGCTAACATCGAATGCGGCAGCTCGCCCCATCGCGCTGTTTGGGCGAGCTCAAGCACTTGAGTTAGTCGCCAATCATCTAGCACCGCTGGCCATTCACGAAGAAGGCATGACGTGGAAGACGTTCCATCAGCTACGAAACTCCGCTGCGAACGAGAAGGTGAAACGTTGCTCGTTGAGGCTATTTGGCTCTCACCAAGCCGCTCAACCTTGGTTGAAGCGTGTAGTCCACCACCAAGCGCTACTCCAAATCTATCAAGACTTCTGCCTCGAAGATTTTTCTGACTGCAAGGACTGTCCATTTCCCGAACAACTCGCCCAGTGGCGGTGATTTAAACTCTGAGAATGATGAAAATTCTACTGAACGGACAGTCGCATGAAATTGAAGCGGAGATGACGGTGATCGCGTTGCTGGATCGTCTCGGTTTAGGAAACAAACCGGTCGTGATCGAGATCGACGAACAGGCAGTGTTTCCCCGTGACTACTCGCAAATAAGGATCAGTGAGGGCGCCAAGGTGGAAGTGGTGATGCTGGCTGCTGGTGGTTAGACTAAAACGCGGCGTACCACCACTGGGGTTCATGGCTGCGCCGGAGGTGATCTTGCATCGCATTGAGTGGATGTTTTGAAATCAAGCGTTACGGCCATTTTTGTCCGAAGGGGTATTTTTCCCTTGCCACGATAGGTCCGTGAATCCCAAGGTCCGCCCGCGTCCGTAAGGAAGCAAATCCGGCGTAGCTCAGCGGCAGAGCGGGTGACTGTTAATCACTAGGTCCGTGGTTCGATCCCACGCGCCGGAGCCATTTTTCCCACCTCGCTAGTTGCGAAGGAACTCAGCTATGTATTTTATCCAGAGTGAGGTGCGCTGTGGCTTTGCGCGCCAGTTTGCGACTCTGAAACTCACGCCGGAACTGGATCGAATGACGAATCCGGTAACAACGATTCTCAGTTAGTTTCTCCAGAAGGAATCAACATCTGAGTGAGGTGAAATCCGCAAAGCTGGCCGCCATTTTTGGGGAGTGAAGTCATCTATCAAACGACGGAATGAGCGGCAGGTGAGAGGAAGCACTCTTTCGTGGTTTTTGCGCGAGGAAGGCGGCGAGGTATTCTGTTTGGAAGCGCGTCATGGCGGTGCTGTCCATGGTGCAACTTTCCCGAGGCAGATCGGGGCTTTTGATGGGGTCTGTTGTTCGAATTGCGCTGGGGAGAGGAAATCAAGTGAGCTGTGCTAGCGGTGCGGGTTGTAGAAGGTCTCGATGTAGTCGAAGATCATTGAGCGGGCCTGCTTACGGGGGATTGGAATTTAGCGGTCGAAGTATTCGGCCTTAAGGGGGTGGCCCAGAAGGACTCCATCGCGGCGTCGTCATAACAGTCACCGCGACTCCATCCTGCGTGAAATTCAGCTCAGATATTCATTTTGAATTCTTAAAAGTATTGCGCTTAATCCCGGCTCGGCACCCCCTATTTGATCTGCTAGCTTCGTGCCAATGAGTGCTCTCATCCCAGCCCGCGAACGCACCGGTGACGAAATTTCTGCTGACCGCTTCCGGCTGATGGCCGACAAGATCGAGGCGGACCCGACGCTCCTCGAAATCCCACTGGCGAACATCACCCGCTGGCTCGGCAACGACCACTCCGCCCGTGTCCGTCTCGAAGGCTGGCGAACCATGATTCACGACGCCCAAGCGACCAAAGAGGGCATGGCTAAGTTGCTTTTCATCCTGCGCGATCAGGATTGGGTGTCGGTGCAATGGAAAGGCTTTTCCCCGTTTCCGGGGATTCTAACCGCCGAAGAGTTGAAGGAACACACATGGAGTTCGAGGCACTGAAAAATCTGGTTGCCGCTGTATGCGAAAAAACCCCAGGCAAGCGTGTCATTCTCTTTGGCTGGTCTTCTTTGTTCGCGTCATTTCCTGAGGCCGATCCGATCAATATCGGAGCTGCCGTCACCATTGATGCCGATTTTTTCATCGAGCCTGATGATTGTGCGATGCGTATCCAGCTCGTAGCGGAACTCGGTGAAGACAAAAGCTACCACATCACCCACGGTTTCTACGCAGACTTTGTCGATCTCCGTCTCGCGGAGGCTTTTCCAAAAGGCTGGCGCGAGCGGCTCGTTGCCATGCCCGGTTTCGCCAACGTCTCGGCACTGCACCCGCTGGACATGGCGGTTTCCAAAGTCAACGCCACCGCCCGTTCCAGGGTCGATCAGCGCATGGGCAGACGTGAAGCGGATCGCGGGCTAAAAGACATCAACACCCTCGTCACCTTGATCCGCGCTGGCCTGCTCGATGCCTGCGAACTCTCAGAGCAAGTGTTTCGACTCGATCAGGCACCCGCCTACATCGCCGAGTGCTCGCTGGTGATGAAGGAAATTTCCGCGCTCGTCTCCATTCCTGCTACCTCGCTTGATTTACCGTGAAACCAGCCGCTTTACTCGCGGTTGTTTTCATTTTCGTCATGCCTGCTGCCGGAGTGGAACTTCCCGAAAGTGGACTTTTTCTCGATCTCGATGCCGCCAAGGGTCTCAGTCTCGAAGACGGGGGAAAAAGTCGCCGCATGGCGAAATCAAGTGACCACCTCGCCCGCGAAAAACTTCGTGAAGCGCGATGAGGGCCGCAAGGAACCCGGCAGCGGTCGGCCAGTGCTGCGCCGGGAAGTCAGGGAACTGAGGGGCAAACCCTCGCTGGTTTTCTTGCAACAGGAACTTGTATGTCTGGACGAGGACAGCTTCGACAGCCTGAGCAGCGGAAAGGGGCACACTTGGCTCGCGGTGATCGCCGTCCACGAACAACGGGTCGGCGTGAAGGACGTGAATTCGTTCTTTGGAAATCTTCGCAACGGGGAGAAATACGAGGGCATCTGGGGCTGTCTGAACGATGACAACACGCTCTGGTGGGGTGCGCGAAATGGTCTGACTTTTGGCCGTTTCGATGTGAACAACCCGCAGGTTCTTGGCCCGAAGTTGGAGACCGGAAAGTTTCACCTCGTCGCCGGTCGGATGGGCGCGGGTGAGGGAACGGTGAAGCTCGAACTTTTCGCGAACAGCCCGAAACCTGTCGCGACGGCTGATTTTCCGGTCAACCCGAAGGCCAACCCGTCCCGCATGACCATCGGCCAGGAACGTGACGCGATTCAGCATCCCGGCTACGAATCCTTCGATGGCGAGATCGCCCGTTTCCTCATCTGGGAACGCCCGCTGACGGATGCGGAGCTGGTGACGGCGATGGACATGTTACGCAGGATGTATTTGGCGGAATAACAGTTCCGCAATGGATCAACCTCAATCATTCGCGCATGGAGATCGGCGACGCAGCAAGCATCGGCCCGCGCAATCTCCTTTTTGAAATACCGCCAAGCATCAGTTGCTGTGGAACCGTTATGTAGCATGGCCGTCTCGGCTGTGTCGTCAAACGGGCGTCTCGCCGGTTTTCTGCTAAAGCCGTTTCCACAAAACACGGCACGCACGCACACCGTCGAAGCCTCGCACAACCTCGTGACCTGAGAAGCTGTGACCACCACGCCCATCCTCACCCCGCTGGGCATCGTCATACGCATCGAAACCCGCGACACGCTCAGTACACAAAACCTACCGCGCCGCTTCATGCGCACGGCTGCGCAGCACGCCGTGAAGACGCTGCTGCGACGGGGTCAAGACGCTGATGAATTACTGGATGAAAGTGCTGGATGAAAGTGCTGGATGAAAAGGGCGGTGCCGCTCGCCACATAACTGATACCAAAGTCCTCTAGGAAATAGACTTTAGCTCGGAGCGCCAGCGTTTGCTTGATCGCGCAGCCAGCCGTGAATCATGGATTGAATTTTATCCGGGGTGGTCCAGTTTTTGGCCACGGCGATGAGATGATTCTCCAG
>JANOQR010000252.1:0-4513 GCA_031414935.1 Luteolibacter sp. | reverse complement strand
ATTTCGGCGATGTGATCGTTCAGGAAGGTGCCATCCTCAGAAGCCCCACCAACTCGGCGAAGACCGGTGGCCGGATTTCCCTCATCGGCGCAAACGTCACTAACAACGGCTCGATCTCAACGCCCGACGGCCAAGCCATTCTCGCCTCCGGCCTGCAAGTTGGGTTTGATGCTCACAACACCTCGGATCCTAGCTTAAGAGGCCTCGATGTTTATGTGGGCTCGGTCGGAAGCTACGCGGGCACCACCACGAACGGTGGCATTATTGACAGTCAGCGCGGCAGTATCACCATCGCCGGGAAAAGCGTGAACCAGCTCGGTGTGCTGGAAAGTTCAACTTCAGTATCACTCAACGGAAGGATCGATCTGCTGGCGCACTTCGACGCGCTCACCAATACGAAATACGTTGCGGGAACCAACAAGCCATTCCTTTCTAGCGGATCAGGGACGGTGAATTTCGGCCCCGGCAGCATCATCCGCATCTTGCCGGAACTGGATAGCAAGGAAACCACGATCGGAACCGAACTGGCGCTTCGTTCCCAGGTCAATGTGGAGGGCAGGATCATTCATGCTGGAAAGGGATCAGTTCTAATCGCTCCGAATGCCAATGCGAATTTCCGCGCCGGAGAATGGCTCCTGACGAGCGCCACCACCGACCCGGTGACGAGTTTCAATCAAACCGGCGGTCAGGTCTATCTTGAGCCAGACGCGATCATCGACGTCTCCGGCTCAAGTGGGGTTTCGGTCCCCGTGTCCCAGAATATCCTGGAGATCGATCTTCGGGGAGCCGAGCTCGCCAATTCGCCTTTGCAGCGCCTTGGTATCCTGCGCGGCGCCACCGTGATCGTGGACATCCGGGATGCCGGGATCTATCAACAGCAAATGTGGATAGGCACACCGCTTGCCGATATCGCGGGCTTCGCCAATCTGATTCAGCGGACGGTGGGGGAACTCACGGTGGCCGGGGGGGCGGTGAACATGAGCGCGGGATCCTCGGTGGTGATGCAGGCCGGGGCCAGGATCGACGTTTCCGGAGGATCGATCAAATTTGAAGGCGGTAGCGTCCGCACCACGAGTCTCATCACCGACGGCAGGCTCGTGAATATCCGGGATGCAACGCCGGATGTGATCTACGACGGGATCTATAACGGCTCGACTATGGTGAGCAATGCCAAGTTCGCTGTCTCGAAAACCTACTCAAACTCCCTGGCTCCGTCCGGAAACAGGTTCGAGACATCCTCCATGCAGGGGGGGGCGGGTGGCCGGATCGCGGTGACCGCACCGGCGATGGCTCTCGACGGTCAACTCATCGGGAATACTTTATCCGGGCGGAACCAGCGCACGGTCCCCGCTGCTGCAAGTTCCCTCACGCTCTCCTTCACTGCTGTCGATGGCTCGCTTGCCAGCTTGCCCGTCTATGCGCCCACCCCGCCGACGATCACCTTTGCGAACAAACCAGATCAACAAGCGGCCGCCCCCTTCGAATTGGACGCCCTTGGAAATCCGTTGGCGTTGCGCCAGGACCGGCTTGACGACGTATATCTTTCTCCGAAGCTTCTTGTCGAAAATGGATTCGGATCGCTCGCGATCAACAACAACGATGGCGATGTGATTGTTCCCGCCGACGTGGTTCTCACTTCATCCGTCGGCTCTTCCATCACCTTTGCGGCTTCCAATATCAGAGTCGAGGGGAGTGTCATCGCTGCTGGCGGCACGGTGTCGTTCAGCGCCTACAATTTGCCCCTGGATGTGGTTAGCGAGATCAGCGCCAACGCTTCGCCATTTCCCGCCGCATTGCCGGGGCGCGGCTTGTTCAGCCTTGGATCAAACGGCGTCGTGAGCACCGCCGGTCTCGTGGTCGATGACCGTCTTGGAGCGAAAAATCCCGGCACCTCGCCTTTGATTCTGAAAGGCGGCTCGATTTCCATCCGAAGTTTTTCGGCCAACCTTTCCGAGGGTGGATTGATCGACGTTTCAGGAGGTGCCGCGATCACGGCTAGGAATTCGATTTCCTACGGCGATGCTGGCTCGATCTCGATAGCCGCTGGACGCGATTTGAGCGTGGGCGCGGTCCTTGGTGGAACGCTGGACTTGGGCGCGACTCTTCAAGGATTTTCGGGCAACTCCAAGGCTGGTTCGCTCTCTCTAACGGGCCCGGCGTTTCAGGTTGGAGGGGGCAAACCCGTCTCCGGCGTCACAGCGATCAATCCGGCTTTCTTCAGCCGCGGCGGTTTCGGCCGATTCTCGTTATCCGGTATCGGCCTGGGGACTTCCACTCCCGGTGAATTTGTGCCCGGCGTAAAAATCGCCGCTGGCACCCATCTCAAGCCCATTGTCAAGAGTTGGCTCGCACGGGGTCCTGGCGGTGATGTTTTCAAATTGTCACCCATCACCCGCGAGGAAGGCGACCGCGCTCCGGTGAACTTGACCTTTGGTGCGGTGGGTGCGGTCGATACCCGCAGAGACGTGATCGTGGCCCGTGGCGATGTGCTGATGGAGAAGGGTGCTTCCATCAAGACAGACGGCAAAGGCAGCGTCACCTTGCGGGGAGAAACGGTAACGGTCCATGGCTCGATCTTCGCGGCCGGCGGGGCAATCACCGTCGCGGGCGCAGCCAGTTTTCCCACTCGCAGCGCGGTTGTTACGAATGCCTTGCCGACCACCCACCTCGGAGCCACCGCGTCGCTTTCGACGGCAGGTAAGACCATACTCGTGGAGAACGTGTTAGGGTTGAGACAGGGAGAAGTATTGTCGGGTGGAACTATTAGCATTTCCGGAAACATCGTCGCAGACCGCGGCGCGGAGCTGAATGTCTCCGGTGCCAGTGGGATCTTGGACCTGCCAGCCAAGTCGGCATTGCTCGACCCTCAGGGGTTGGACGCCTATGGCAACCGCGTGACCGCTCCGGTCCGAATCAATTCCAACGGTGGAAGCATCATCCTGGCTGGCACTCAGATGCTCTACTCCGACGCCACCCTCATCGGCAGGGCAGGGGGGGAATCCGCAACCGGGGGTTCGGTCAGCGTGTCATCCGGGCGCTTCGTCGCTACCGCCACTTCGTCCAACAGCGCTGAGGCGAATCTGGTGGTTCGACAATCCGGTTTCACCCTTCCTGGGCCGTCAGTAGCGCAAGGCGTGGGTCGTCTGGTGACCGGTGCCGATGGCGCTCTGTTGCCCGGCATTGGAAATTTCACGGTCGATTCGTACGCTTCCGGCGGCTTCGATTCCCTCACCCTCCTCGGGAACGTGCGCTTCGACGGGAATGTCACGGTCACTGCTCCTGGGAAATTGTCCGTCGCTACCGGCGGAGTGATTTACGGGGACGCCAAAGCGGTCCTGAAAGCGGCCTATGTTGCCTTGGGGCAAGCGTTCCAGACTCCCAAATTGCCCGATGAGGAGATTGAACTTTTCACCGGTACTGATTCATCCGGAGCTGCCTTGGCGGACCCCTTCACGTTCGCGCCCACCTATGGCTCTGGCAGCCTGACCGTTCGCGCCAGACTCATCGACATCGGAAATCTATCGCTTCAAAACTTCGGAGCGGCGTCGTTCCTTGCGGCGAGAGGCGACATCCGCGGCAACGGAACGCTTCGCTCCGCGTGTAACTTGACGTTTGAAGCCGGCCAGATTTATCCGACCACCGCCACCGCTTTCAATATCTTTGCCTATGATCAGCCGTCGCAACAAACCACCGTAACGGTCCTGAGTGGGGCTGAACGGGCGTTGCCATTTTCCGCAGGTGGCACCCTTTCCATTTACGCCTCGAATATTGTACAGAAGGGAAATCTCCGCGCACCCATCGGCACCATCAATCTCGGGTGGGACGGGGCCGGCACGGCACCTGTCGATCCTTTCGCCAATCCCACGCTTGCCGCTCCGATCGCCTCCAAGCTCGTGCTTTCTCCCGGAAGCGTGACCTCGGTCTCCGCCATCGATCCCAAGACAGGCAAAGGCATTCGTCTCCCTTATGGAATCAGTTTCGACGGCAAATCCTGGATCGATCCGGCCGGCAACGACATCACCGTCGGTGGCGTCCCAGCGAAGTCTGTCAATCTTTCCGCCCTCAATCTGACAACCAAAGCGGGCTCCGTCATCGACATCAAAGGCGGAGGCAATTTGTATGCCTACCGCTGGATCCCCGGAAATGGCGGTAAAAATGACGTTCTCGCCTCGTCCCTCGGCTTCGCGGTGATTCCCGGATACGATTTCGACTACGCGCCATATGCTCCATTCAACGGGAGTTCTGCGGCCACCAATCTGCAAGGTGAGCCCGGCTATGTGAATGCTTCGCTGCAAATTGGTGATACGGTCACCCTGGCTGCGGGACCGGGTCTGGCCGCCGGGACTTATACGCTCCTTCCGGCGAGGTATGCGCTCTTGCCAGGAGCTTTTCTTGTCACCCCTCAGAGTGGCGGACCGGTTAAGTCCGCAGGCCTCGCGGATGGCTCAAGCGTTGTATCCGGCTACCGCTCAAACGACCTGAACCCCAACCGCACCGGATCCACCAAGATTTC
>JANOQR010000251.1:0-16238 GCA_031414935.1 Luteolibacter sp. | reverse complement strand
CGCTAAACTCAGCCAGGTCGATTCCGACTTTAAGACCCTCGCCAACGGCCTCGCGATGTACAAGCTCAACGGCGGCACTTACCCCGTCACCTCGCAGGGCTTGAAAGCTCTCGTGGAAAAACCCTCTTCCACTCCGGTGCCACGCCGTTGGGCGCAAGTCACCAGCAAAGTGCCGCTCGATCCTTGGGGCCAGCCGTATGGCTACCGTTTCCCCGGCAAGAAAAATGCCAACGAGTATGAAATTTTCAGCCACGGCCCTGATGGTCAGCAAAACTCCGCAGATGACCTCAGCAGCCAGGACGAATAAGCCCGTCTCCGGCTTCACCCTCATCGAGATCGTGATGGTCCTTGCCATCGCGGGCATCGTCCTAGGAGGCGCGGTGGGCATGATGGTTTTATCCTCCGACAAGCGCGTCCTCAGCGACGCCTCGGGGGAAATCGAGCTCCTCGCCAAGCGCGCCCGCACTATCGCCATCCTCAACCAAGTCCCTTACGCCCTCGAATTTCGCGAAGGCCGCGTGAAACTTCTCCCTTGGGCGGAAGCCGGGCGGGAGGAAAAAAAACGCTCTCGCAACGATCTCGACGAACCGAAATCCGAGTCCAGTTCCAGCGAAAGCCGCTTATACGCAGTCTCAGGCGACATCAAACTCTCCGTCCGCCGCTGGAACTCCGAAAAATGGTATCCCGCCGCAAAAAAAGACGTTCACGTCTGGCGATTCGACCCCGAAGGTCTCTGCGAACCCATTTCCGTCCGGCTCGAACTCGACAAAAGCTGGTCCATCGACACCTATCACCCGCTCACCGCCACCATCAGCGACAGCGAATCCGAAGCCCGATGAAAATTTCAACCAAACCCGTCAGCTACGCTCTGGAAAATGACAGGGACCGTTCTCCGCAATCGGAGCGCGGAATTGATTCCGCGCGTAATCTCCATGCTCCTGGGCGGAATAAATTCCGCGCTCCAGTTCATCCACCTGCAAAAGGCGGATTCCTGCTCCTTGAGATGGTTCTCGCGCTCGGCGTCTTTGGCGTCGCCGCTACTGGATTCGCCGTCGCGCTCAACCGCTCCGCCAAGCTCGCCTCGCTCGCCCAAAGCGAACTCCGCATCACCCGCATTCTCGATAGCGCCCTCGACGAAACCCTCTCGCTCCCCGTCATGGAAGAAGGCGAAACCAATTCCTCCGTCGGGAAAACCGGCATCGAGCTAAACACCACCATCAAGCTCATCGAAGACCTGGAAACCGAGGAAGGCCAGATCTTGCCGGAAATGTATCACATCAAAATCGACGCGAACTGGTTTGAAAACGGCCAGTGGCAAGAACGTACCGTCGATACCTGGCGCTACGGCCGCATGTACCAACAGTGACCACCTCACCCGTCAGAACCCGCGCTACTGGCTTCACGCTCCTTGAGCTGGTGATGGCCGTCGCCATCATGGCCATCATCATCGGCATGGTTTTCGGCACCGCCCGCACCTCGCTGGCGTTAAGCAATACCATCATCAAGACCCAGAACGAGGAAATGCTCCACCAGTCGTTTTTCGACCTCCTCAACCGCCGCTTTTCCTCCCTGCCCGGCAACACCCGCTTCCACCTCGAAGTCAAGGAAACCGGTGGACGCTACATTTCCGACCTCACCCTCCAGAACGTCCCCCTCAGTTTCACTTGGGGCGGCCAATCCCGCGTCGCCAAGGCCGTCCAGATCAGCACTGTCCAAAAACGTAGCGGCTTCCTCGATGTCGTCCTGCGCTATTATGAAAACGAAGTCCTCGAAGACGCGGCCTCGAATTTCGGCTCTGTCGCGGACAACGAACCCTTTGCAGAAATCGTCCTCCTCACCGACATCAACTACTTCGAGTGGCGATTGCTCGATGGCCGCTCGATGGAATGGCAATACGACTGGGATCTCCAAGGCCGCCTGCCGCTCCAGCTTGAGCTGATTATGGCAGTCGGCGCGAAAGGCGAGGAAAGCCGCCAGATTTTCTGGATCCCCACCAAACAAAACCCCGAGGTCCATATCCGGCAGATTTTGCAGAGTGCTGGAAATCAGAATGGTGGCGGAAATCCAAACGATCCGAACAATCCGAGCGACCCGAACAACCCACCCATCCCCGGTCAGTCAGGTCAGTCAGGTCAGTCAGGTCAGTCAGGTCAGTCAGGTCAGTCAGGTCAGTCAGGTCAGTCAGGTCAGTCAGGTCAGTCAGGTCAGTCAGGTCAGTCAGGTCAGTCAGGTCAGTCAGGTCGGCCACCCACCATCCAACGTCCCCGCTAATGACCCCACCCACCCACTCCCATCACCCACGCGGCGCTGCGCTTATCGCCGTGCTGTGGCTGATCGCGATTCTCGGGATGGCCTGTGTCGCCGCGTTGCGCGTCATTTCCTTCGACATGGAACTCACCTCCGCCAAGGTCCACGGCTCGCGGGCGCGACAAGTCGCCGAAATGGGCATCGCCGTCGGCTCCAACCACCTCGTCAAACGCACCGACCCACTCCTTCACCGCGCCGTTGGTGAGGATGGCGAGAGCTTCGACGTCAAAGTCATTTCCGAAGGCGACCGCTTCAACATCAATCTCCTCCTGCTCCAAGAAGACAAATCCCTCATCCGAGAAATTTTCGTCAACTGGGGACTCGAACTCGACACCGCCCAAGAAGTCACCGACGCCCTCACCGATTGGGTGGATGCTGACAACAACGTCGCCCTCAACGGAGCCGAGGAAGACTATTACGAAAAAGAAGGCCGCATCAATCAGCCCTTCAACCGCCCATTTTACGACATTCAGGAAATGGGCCTCGTCCGTGGCATGGACTTCGTCGAATACGTCCGCCCCGATTGGCGCGACTGGTTCACCATCTGGAGCAGCGGCAAGCTCGACCTCAACGAAGCATCAGCCGAGTTCATCGCCGCCGCCGCCGAGATCGAGATCGAGCAAGCCGACATCATCCCCGAAACCGTGCGCGGTGCCGATGGCGTCCGCGACACCCTCGACGACGTGCCATTCCAAGACGCCGGAGCCGCGCTGGAGCTTTTGGGAGTTGACTCTCAAGGTCGTCCAGACATAGCCAACCGTTTCACCGTCAACGACGCCACCACCCGCGTCGAAAGCATCGGCACCTCTGCCGGCGCGAAATACAAAATCTCAGTCATCCTCCGCAACCGTACCGGCAAGCCCATCCTCCTCGAACGCACTGAAGAAATCATCCCGTGAGCAAATCCACCGAAAACGTTCTTCTCGTCCCCGGCGAATCTGGCTGGGAAATCTGGACCAGCCCGTCCACCGCCGAGTTCGCCCTCCACAACGCCACTGCGGCGGAAAATGCCATCGAACTCACCCAGCTCCCGGCGGGCGACATCATTCAGCTTTTCCCCGTCCGCGCCGTTACCGCAGTCCCCATGCGCGTCACCAGCGACGATGACGCGCTTTTCACCGACCTCGCCGCGCTCCATGCCGAACGCCTCGGCCTCCGTCCCGATCCGATGGCCGGCCAGCTCACCGACGTATTCGTCATCGCCCGCGAGGCGGAAAATAGCGCGCTCGTCTCCGTCCTCCTGCGTTCCCCCAGCGACACCGATTTACCCCCACGCGGCCCAAAAGGCTTCGATATTTCCCCCCGCGCCTACCCGCTGGACGGCGATGCACTCGCCATCTGGAAAGAATTCGGACGCTGGGTTTTCAGCCTCTACCACCAAGGCAAGCTCGTCTATTGCCAAGCCACCTCCGCCACTTCATTCAGCCCGGATGAAGCGTTTGCCCGGGAAATCCGCATCGCGCTGATCCAGTTCTCGATGCAGGGCTTAGAAATCGAGCCAAGCCGAGTCGTCCTCTGGACCAGCTCGCCCGGCGTCAGCCCCGCTGCCCTAAACGCCGCCTTCCGCGCCCCGGTCGAGATCCTGCCCCGTCCCGCGCCCGTCCTCCCCGATCCACTCAGCAAGCTCCTCCCCGCCGATGTCCGCGCTGCCCGCCGCACCGCCCTTCGCAAGCGCAATATCATGCTCGGCGTCGCCGCCGTTGCCTTGCTCTACTTCGGCGTCATCGGCTGGTTCGGCTACGGCCTCTGGAAAGACAGCACCCAGACTAAAAAACTCGCCGCTCTCGCCCAAGCCGCCGCCCCAGAAGGCGAAGCCTACGCCCTCCACATCGAAAAATGGGACGAACTCGCCAACGCCATCGACCTCGCCAACTCCCCGGTCGATATCCTCAAACGTGTCGCCGATTGCATCCCGCCCAACAGCGGCCTCCGCCTCAGCACCGCAGAAATCAGTGCCTCAGAAATCAAACTCATCGGCGAGGCTCCCCAGCTCCAACCCGAGCGAGCCTTCAGCCTCAACCTCGGAAAAAGTAACGGCCTCACCCGCTACCAATGGCAAACCCCACCTGCCAACCAATCGACTCGCGGCTGGCAGTTCGTCTATACAGGAGAAATCCCCGTCGCCGAGTGAACCGAGATTCAGAAATGATACCAAATCCTTTAAACAAGCTGACTTTCATCACTCTCTTCAAATCCGTGTTCACCCGCGTCCATCCGTGGTTCTCTTTTCTTTGTCCGTAAAACCCTGATTTCCCACCTCACCGACAATTTTTCCCCGCCACGGCATTATCCCGGCAGCTTCCCTTTTCCCACTTTCCATGTCAGACCGCGAAAAAAAACTTCTCCTCTTCTTCGGCATCGCCGGCTTCGCGATTCTTAACTTCCTCGGCTTCAACTTCGCCCAAGCCCAGCGCCTCAAAGTCAACAGCGACATGGCCGTCGCCCGCCAGCAGCTCGACCAAGCCGAAATGTTTCGCGAAAGCAGCGAGCAAGTCCTCGAAGAAATGAACTGGCTGGCCGAAAACGAGCCAGAACCCGCCGCCGACCAAGACGTGCAAACCAAGCTCCAGCAGTTCGCCGAGAGCAAAGCCACTGGCAACGGCCTGACCATCAAATCCCAAAAATCCCTTCCCACCGACGTCACCGGCAAGCACTACCACCGCGCCCAGTTCCAGTTCGTCGTCAGCGGCAAAGAAGACGCCCTCTACCGCTGGATCGACCAACTCAACGATCCCAAAGAATTTCGCATCGCCTCCCAAATCCGCCTCGTCCCCAACCAACAAGACGACACCAAAATCGACTGCACCGCCACCGTCGAGCAATGGTTCGTCCCACCACCACCCGCATGAAATCGCCAATTTCAAATTTCAAATTTCGAATTTCTATTTTTCTGGCCCTCACCAGCGTTGTCCACGCGGACTTGCCCAGAAAAGCCCCACTCCAGACTTACAGCACGCTCTGGAACAACTCCCCATTTACCTCAAAGCCCCCCGTTGAAACTGGTGCGCCCATCGCAAATCCGCTTGAAGACTACTCGCTCATCGGCATTTCCCCCATCGGCGGCTCGAAATACCGCGTCACCTTGGTGAATAAGAAAAAGCCCGACGAACGGAAAATGGTTTATTCCGATGACAAAGACTCCGAGTTCAAAATCCTCGGAGTCACCCGTAAAGCTGGCGACCCACTCGGCACCGTCGTCAGTATGCAAGTGGGCTCGCAAACCGGCAGTGTCAGCTTCGACGAAAAATTACTCACCCTCGCCCCGCCCGCCGCGCCCAGAGCAGCACCCGTCCCCGGCCAACTCCAACCCGGTCAAATCCCCATTCCCGGCCAAAACCCACAGCTCGCCCCCGGTGCCCAACGCCAGCCGCGCCCCCGCGTCGTCCCGCCACCCACGCCCGGCCAAGCTCCTCAGCCCGTCCAACCCGTCCCCCAAGCTGGCCAGTCACCGATGCAGCAGCCCCAGCAGCAAAATACCCAGCAGCAAGAACGCCCCGAGCGCCGCCGCAACTAACTTTCTCATCCCTACTTTCCACACGTTTCCATGTCCTTGCCCCGCTCCTTCGCCCTTCTCGCCGTCGGTCTAGCCACCGCCTCCGCCCAGCCACCCGCCGAGGCACCCGTGCCACCCGGTGTCCCGATTCCTGGCGTCGTTCCGCCACGCCCTGCTGGTGCTCCGGGTGTGAAACCTGCCGTGGCATTGGGAGACACGCTAATTTTAGAGGAAATCAACGAACAGAAACTCACCGGAGACGCCTTGGCAGCACTTTATGAAAGATACACCGGGCGTCGCGTCATCGTTTCTACTGCCGCTGCTGCCGCTGAGTTTCGCTTTGTCCAACGAGCAAGCGCTGCCGAACCACTCACCTTCGCCAAAGCCGCAGAACTCCTAAGAAAAGCGGCCACCATCGAAAACTTCGTCTTCGTCCCCGATGGCGAAGACCCAAATCTCGACTTCCTCATGGTGCCGACCGGCGGCACAACCCCAAGAACCCGCGGCGTCGAGGTCTATACCGAAAACGGCCCCGTCTTCAGTGAAAATGACACGCTGCCAGAAGGCGACGCCGTCATTTCCTACGTCATGCAGCTCAACTACATCAAGCCAGTCGATGCGCAGAACGTCTTCACCCAGATCATCGGCCAATTCGGCGCATACGGCTCCATCGCCCCCGTCGCGAATGCATCCGCCCTCATCATCACCGAAAACACCTCGCTGATCCGCAAACTCATCGACCTCAAAAAGGAAATCGACAAACCCGGCTCCGTCCAAGGCACCCGTTTCATCAAAGTCCAATACGCCGATGTTACCGAGATCGCCGACACGCTCACGACACTCCTCACCGCCCAGCAAACCGGCAACAAAACCGCCGGAGTCCAGCGCGCCGACGCACCCGCCATCCCCGGCGCACCTCCCGTCGCAGGTGGCGCACCCGCTGGCGGTGGCGGTGGAGAAGAATCCCCCGTCCAAATCATCCCCGATCCCCGTACCAACCGCATCTTCGCCATGGGTCGTCCGGTCGATTTACTCTTCGTCGAGGGTCTCGTCCGCGAATTCGACGTAGAAACCAGCGAGAAAAACTTCCTCCGTCGGAAACTCCGCTTCCTCACCGTTTCCGAGTTTCTCCCAATCGCTGGCGACGCCCTCACCCGCGCCTTCAGCGGTACCGGCGACAGCGGCGGTGGTGGTGGAGCCAGTGGATCAGGCAGCACAGGCGGCGGCGGAGCATCCCGCAGCGGCGGCAGCCAAACCCAATCCAACAACAGCGGCCGCTCCAGCCGCTCCAGCAACAGCAGCAGCGGCGCAAACTTCGGTGGCTCATCCGGCAGCAGCGGCTTCGGCAGCAGTGGTGGCGGCGGAGGAGGAGGTGGTAGCTTCGGTGGTAGTGGCGGCGGCAGTGGTGGAGGTGGTGGCCAACAAATCAGCTCTGCACCAGAATCCGTCCTAGTGGGCCGCTCTCTCCTCGTCGCGGATAACATTACCAACTCCATCGTTGTCCAAGGCCCTCCATCTGCCTTGGAAATCATTGAACGCTTGCTCGACCAAATCGACGTCAAGCCCGACCAAGTCGTGATTTCAGCCGTCATCGGTCAACTCACCGCGAATGATACTAACTCGTTTGGGGTGAATTACCTTTTCAACAACTCAAAGCTCAAGCTCGGCGGCGGCGGCAATCCGGGATCAATCACGGGTGGCGAAGACGCGACGAGTTTTCCAAGGTTCAGCCAACGCGGTGTAACAGGAAGCGGCTTCCGCGCGATTGGCGCCATCGACGATTTGGGTGTGTATCTCGAAGCACTTCAGTCAAAAACAGATTTCATCGTGCTATCGAGACCGAGTATTTTTACCTCCAACAATGTGGAAGGCGTGATTTCCAGCGGTGAGCGCATCGCCGTTCCCACCCAAGGCGGCACCAGCGGTGGCAATTTTAACTCAGGAACCAGCATTCAATATCAAGATGTCGTTCTGAAACTCGTCGTCACTCCACTTGTCAATTCGGATGACGAAGTAACGATGAAGATCGAACTGCTCAATGACGAGCAAGCTGGCGACCAAATCATCGAGGGTGCGGGAACTGACGGTGGAAACCTCACCGTTCCGCGCATCACGACCCGAGAAATTTTAACAACCGCCACCGTTCCCAATGGCCAAACCATCGTCCTTGGCGGCCTAATCGTTAAGACAGATGACAAAACCAAGAGCGGAATCCCTATCCTTAGCGACATCCCGCTGCTCGGGCCGCTCTTCTCCACCAACTCCACAGAACAAAGACGCAGTGAACTGATGGTCTTCATCCAGCCCCAAGTCGTGAAAAATGACCGTTCCCTCAATGCGGTCCAAGCCGACATGGACTCCCGCTACAAGGTTTCCCCGAAAGCCCTCGAAATGGCGAATGGTCCCGGAGTTCTACCACCTGCGGGAGCTGTCCAGCCCTTCACCGAAAAAGGCGTGCAGCCTGTCAGTTCACCAGCCTACCAGCCGCCCGCCAGCACCCAGAAGCCCACCATCCGCCCGACTTTCCGCCGCTGATTCATCATCGCTCAGGCGTCACACCGTCTCTGCAGTGTCGTCGGATGGGTGTTTCGCTTGATCCTGTCAGCTTGGTTCATTCGCATCAGAGAATTCTCGCGCAGAGCCGCAGTAGGGCGATCAAGCTAGGGATTTCTCAACCGCGAATGGACACGAAGGAACGCGAATGAAGAGTTTTTTGAATGAAATTCGTGATTTTGAGAAATGCGGTTCTTTTAATTCGCGTCCATGGGTGTCGATTCGCGGTTTAAATCACATCGAATCTCCGTGGTTGCTTCCTAGCTTGATCGCCGTGAAGGCGCAGAGGAAGATGGATGTTTCTATCTTAAAAACTTTGCGGCTTTGCGGCTTTGCGCGAGACACTCTTCAGGAAGCAGGATTGGAAGCCCAAAACTCGCTGCATCGCCACGCTCAGAATTTTTTTCGAAAAAACTTTCTGCCTGATTGAACGCAACCGATGCCCAGAGGTCAAACCACCCCGAAGACCGCACGAAAGTCCGTGTTTTCATGTAAGGGTGAACAGCAGTTGTCAGCCTCATACGGCTCGCGAGTTAAATCGCGGATGTGTTGAAGTTGTTCAGCTTGGCCGTCGGGGTGGGTGCCCCGGCGGCCTTTTTTTATGCCCGCAAGCATCTTCTTTTCAGACGGCGGGGACATGTTCTTCCCGTTACCCACAAGCCGAGGGCATCAAAACCCGAGGAACTGCGGTGTTTCTGAGCAAGTGAAAATTGTGGATCGGCTAGGAAGAACTTGCCAGTCGTTGAGGAGATTTTTCCAAGACCTGCCTTGACCCTGCCTCGCCGAGGCGAATACCGTCCCGCCGATTTGCCGCGCTAGCGGACCTTTCCCGTCGCCACCATGAACATCCACGAATACCAGGCCAAAGAACTTTTCGATCGTTTCCAAGTCCCCAGCCCAGTCGGGCGGGTCGCTAGCACACCCGAGGAAGCTGCAGCGGCTGCTCGGGAATTCGCCGGTGCGAAACTCGTCATCAAAGCCCAAGTCCACGCGGGCGGACGCGGCAAAGGACATTTCACGAACGGCTTCAAAGGCGGCGTCCATCTCATCGAGTCACCCGAGCAAGCCGCTGAGTTCGCCGGAAAAATGCTCAACGAAACCCTCGTCACCATCCAAACGGGCGACGCGGGAAAACTCGTCAGCAAAGTCATGATCGCCGAGGCCGTGGACATTTCCCACGAATACTATCTCGCCATTCTGATGGACCGCGCCACCTGCCGCCCGGTCATCGTCGTTTCCACCGAAGGCGGTATGAGCATTGAAGACGTGGCCCACAACACACCGGAGAAAATCGTCCGCCAGTTCGTCCATCCACTCCTCGGTCTCCAAGGTTACGAAGTCCGTAAACTCACCGCCGCCCTCGGTCTGACGGGCGACATCGCCAAACAGTTCGCGAAATTGTTGGGAAATCTCTACAAACTTTTCATCTCGTGCGATTGCGCGATGTTGGAAATTAACCCGCTCGTCACCACGCCTGACGGTCGTGTCCTCGCGCTCGATGCCAAGTTCGGCTTCGACGACAACGCACTCTATCGCCACCCAGACATCGTCGCCATGCGCGATAAATCCGAGGAAGATCCACGCGAAGTCGCCGCCTCTGAGTTCGATCTGAACTACATCGGTCTCGACGGCAACATCGCCTGCCTCGTCAACGGTGCCGGACTCGCGATGGCCACCATGGACATCATCAAGCACTTCGGTGGCGATCCCGCTAACTTCCTCGACGTAGGCGGCGGCGCATCCAAAGAGCAAGTGACCGCCGCGTTTAAAATCATCCTCGGCGATCCGAACGTGAAAGGGATTTTAATCAACATCTTCGGTGGTATCATGGACTGCAACATCATCGCAGAAGGCGTCATCGCCGCTGCGAAGGAAACCGGTCTTCCCATCCCGCTCGTCGTCCGCCTCGAAGGCAATAACGTCGAGAAAGGCAAAGCCACCCTCGCCGCCTCCGGCCTCAACATCGTAGCCGCAGACGACATGGCAGACGGGGCTCGCAAGATCGTCGCGGCAGTCGCCTAAACACGATGACCCAACGGCAATTTTACGACTGGCAAACACTGGGGGGAGCGAAGGACGTCTCCCGCCTCGTTGCTGCTTTAGAAGAGCGTGAAATTTCTTGGTGCATGATCGGCGGTCTCGCCGTGAACCACTGGGCCGAAGAACCGATGGCAACTGCGGATGTTGATATCGTCATCGTTTCAGACAAGATCGAGGAAGCTACCGAAGTCTTGAAAAACCTTGGATTCTCAGAAAATCGCTTCCCATGGTCCATCAACTTCAAGGGCGAATCCAAAGTTTCCATCCAGATCAGCACTGAGGAAATGTATCTCGATTTTCCTAAAAATGCAGTGCCTGCCAATGTCCACGGCATCCTGATGCGAGTCGCCTCGCTCGAGGACACGCTCGCTGGAAAAATCGCAGCATTTGCCGACAAACAACGGCGTGCCAGCAAGCGAATGAAAGACCTCACCGACATCTCGCGCCTCCTCGAATCCCATCCCGAACTGAAGGAAAAAATCCCTTCCGAAATCTTCTCCCGCCTCGAATCCTGAAAACTTCCAACTGAAATCTAGCAAACTCCACTCATGGCCATCCTCATCGACGAAAACACCAAGCTCCTAGTTCAAGGAATCACCGGCAGCTTCGGCGCACGCCACGCCTCGCTTTCACTCGCTTACGGCACCAAGCTCGTCGCCGGCGTCACTCCGGGAAAAGGCGGGCAAAAATTTGAAGACATCGTGCCGATCTTCGACACCGTCGGCCAAGCGGTGAACGAAACGGGAGCCACCGCATCCGCCATTTTCGTGCCACCGCCATTTGCTGCCGATGCCATTCTCGAAGCCGCTGACGCAGGCGTGGAACTCATCGTTTGCATCACCGAAGGCATTCCCGTCATGGACATGATGCGCGTGAAAGAAGCCCTGCGCGGCTCCAAATCCCGCCTTGTCGGCCCTAACTGCCCCGGCCTCGTCACTCCCGGTCTTGGCGAAAAATCCCACGGCGGCTGCCGCATCGGCATCGCTCCCGGTTACATCCACAAGCGGGGAAATGTCGGCGTGGTCTCCCGCTCCGGCACGCTCACTTACGAAGCCGTTTTCCAACTCACCCAGCTCGGCTACGGCCAAAGCACCTGCGTCGGCATCGGTGGCGATCCGATCAACGGCACCAACCACCTCGAAGTGCTAGAAATGTTTAACAACGATCCTGAAACCGAAGCCATCATCATGATTGGCGAAATCGGCGGCAATGCCGAGGTGGACGCCGCGCGCTGGGCCATGGCAAATTGCAAGAAGCCCATCGCCGGATTCATCGCTGGTGCCACCGCGCCTCCGGGCCGTCGCATGGGTCACGCCGGTGCCATCGTCGGCGGCGAAGAAGACACAGCCCAAGCCAAAAAACGCATCCTCGCCGAGTGCGGGATCGCCGTCGCTGAGACTCCGTCTGACATGGCGAAGACGCTGCTTGAGCGTTGGGGTAAGTGAGTTCACTTGATTTCTATCAAGGGCGGGGTGAAAACTCCGCCCTTTTTTGTTTAGAGCCGACTCGACGAAACGACTGACCGTGATAGGTTTGCGGTTATGAGCGAGATAGCTGCTGATTCCGTAAAAGACCGCCGCATCATTTCCGTAGTTTTCATCGTCGCTGTCATCACAGGAACTCTGGGGATTTTTTTACTCTCTGCATCTCGCGCCAGCATGACAGTTACTAAAAAAACTCCCTCACTTGTCACCGCCATTGCACTCGAAAGCGCAATAAACAGCATCCACCTCGAATACGGCAGAATCCCCAATATCGGACACCGCATGACCACGGACTCACCCGATGGGATAAAATTACTGAACATTCTGCTAGGTTCTGATGCCGTTTCAGACGACGCTCTCAACACTCGCGAGATCAAGTTCCTCAGTGTCAGGGAAGGTAAGAATCACCGGAACGGCCTGATTTTCGCTGCGGATTCAAATTCCGTGTTAGGTCTCTATGACCCATGGGGAAGTCCTTACACGGTCATCCTCAATCCCGAGAACAAAGAGCCACTCCGCTTCAAGCACGGCTCGCGAGGCATCGAACTCAAAGATCGCCGCTCTGCCGCATTCTCACCTGGACCAGACAAACAAATCGGAACCTCTGATGATGTGAAAACTTGGTAACTGTGCGAAACGGTCTCGGGAAATAGAGTCAGCGGCCGATTGAAACTTTGGCTCGTCTGAGAGGAGCGAATCACCGCGAAATCACGCCGATGATATGAATCATTATCCCTACTCACTTGAAAGTTACCGAGAAGCAGAGTTGTGCATTCTCTTCGTCGCATCGCGACGGCGGATGGTAGCCGTGGGCTTCAGCCCACGGTCTCGTTTTGAGCGCATTCCTGCCACGTAGTGGCAATGGAATCTCACTGGATCGGAACTCTTTTTTGCATCGGTTCCAGTGTCGCGATGCGACACAGTTTCCTGCCACGGCAAACCGTGGACTGAAGTCCACGACTACCATCCGATGTCGCTACGCGACAAAGAGTGATATTCCCGGTGGCCGACTTACTTGTAGTTACTCTGCTTTCCACACTCCAGCGCGGCGCGGGTTCTCGTGCTCAAGAGGAAAATGGAACCGCAGATTAACCCAGATCTTCAGAGAGTTAGAATGTTTTGATTCACCCCGAGTTGAGGCTACAGATTTTCCTCACTCTCTTAAAATCCGTGTATTCCGAGAAATCCGTGGTTCATAGTCTTCCTCTCCAAAATAAGAAGAAACCCACCGCGACTTCAAAATCCTCACCACTTAGGTTTTCTCTCGTTTCGCCATCGACAATCCCCGTCTCCCCAGCCGACATTCCCGCCCCATGGCAGGCATCATCATCGCACCCCGCGCACGCATTTTTCACGGACACGAGTGGATTTACGCCACCGAGATCAAGAAATCTTTTGGAAATCCTCAGCCCGGCGACGTTATTACGCTCAAGGATTTTCGTGACCGCCCGCTCGGCACCGCGATTTACAATCCACAGTCACAAATCGTCGCCCGCCGCTTTTCTCGCCGCAAACAAGACCTCGACCTCGACTTCTTCACCCGCCGCATCGGCCAAGCCATCGAGCATCGGAAAACCTCTGGCATCGACGAAACTCTTGCCCGCCTCGTCTGGTCTGAGTCCGACGGCTTGCCCGGCCTCATCGTGGACCGCTACGGCGACCACCTATCCGTCCAGACGCTCACGCTCGCCATGGACCTTCGTAAGGAAATCATCCGTGACGCGCTCATCGCCCTTTTAAACCCGACCTCCATCGTCCTTCGCAACGATTCCCCCTACCGCAAGGCCGAGGGCATGGAACCCGGCATCGAAATGCTCCACGGCGAAAATCCCGGCCCATTTCAGGTAAAAGCCAACAACCTCATTTTCGAGGTCGATCTCTACGACGGCCAGAAAACCGGCCTCTACCTCGATCAACTCCAAGCCCACGCCGAAGTCGCCGCGCTCTCCAAAGGCAAGCGTGTCCTCGACTGCTTCACCAACCAAGGTGGCTTCGCCCTCGCCTGCGCCAAAGCCGGTGCAGCGCACGTCACCGCCGTCGATGTCTCCGCCAGTGCCTGCGAGGCCGCCCGCAAAAATGCCGTGCTCAACAACGTCGAAATCGAGGTTCTCGAACACAACGTTTTCGATTTCCTCAAACACGCGAAACCCGACTACGACCTCATCATCCTCGATCCGCCCAGCTTCACTCGCAACAAAGCCACCCTCATGGACGCCATGCGCGGCTACAAAGAAATTCACCTCCGCTCGCTCAAGCTCCTCGATAAAGGCGGCCTCCTCTCCACCTTCTGCTGCTCCTACCACGCCTCCCGCGAACTCTTCATGGACAACCTCGTCTCCGCCTCTGTCGATGCGAAGAAGTCCGCCAGATTCGTCATGAACCACTCCCAGCGAGCCGATCACCCGATCCTGATTTCGATCCCAGAAACCGGTTATTTAAAAGGCTTCACCGTGGAAGTCATCGCAAGTCGGTGAAGCAATGTCAGAAGTAGGAAACTGCTATTTCGAGTTCAATACGCCACCACCCGCAGCCCCGGCACTCGCGAAAACTCACTCGCATTTCTCGTCACCAGCGATGCGCCATTCCGTAACGCGCTCGCTGCGATCCACAGATCATTGGCACCTATCAGACATTTCGATTCCTGCAGATGCCGATACAGCCGGGCGTAGATCAGCGCGGTTTCCTCATCCGTCGCTATGATTTCATACCCATTCCGAACCACCTCCAACCGGGGATGATCCGACCGATCAAACCCCGCCGCAAATTCCCCAAATGCGACCGTGCTCAAGCGAAACTCGGTTTCCAAATGGTTCCGTAAAAACGCGCTCGCTGGGCCATCGACTTTCCGCCGTTGTTCCCGCTCGAGGTCGATCAGGAAACAAGTGTCCACGTTCAGGATTTCGTCCATGGGTCATCGGGAGGGAGATCATTTGCCTGAGCCGCGTCCAAGCGTGCGATCATGTCTTCGGTCGCAGGCGCGGTCGTTGCCATCAGCTCCAAAATCCTGCGACCGGATTTCGCGTTATCCGCCCAGACAGCCCGGCGGATCACCTGAGAGAAGGATTCCCTCGGATGCCTGCGTGCACGGCTCAAACGCTCGTAGGCTTCGAGATCGACGGATAAAGTCTTGGTCGCCATACACAGACGAATACACAGACGCCCAGAGGCTTCAATACAGGAATCATAAATTCCATTCCCGCCGAGACTCACGGCGTAGGCGTCTCATAGGCATAACGGAAAAACGCACTCCCAGAAACCGTGACGTTTCGCGAACACAGCCCGCTGGCGTCTGCGGTCACGGTGGCGATGTTCGCCCACGTCTTGAAATCCGTGGAGTGTTGCAGCAGGTAGGGCATTCCGGCGGCGGCTTGGCAGGAAATGGTGGCAGTACCGTTTTGGTTATTAACGATGGAAACTTGATCGGCGGGCAGAACGATCAGGGTGAGTTCGCCACTCGCATTAAATGGGTCCGACCATCTCGCATCGGTGTAAATGGCGGTGCCAGTTAGCGTGCGGAGAAAGGCTGCGAGGTTGTCTTTCTGTGCTTGAGAGAGGTTGAGGTTTTGGACCTGCCCGCCGGGCCGCTGGAGCCGTGGATCGAGGTTGGCGTTGTTGCCGGGGATGAGGTTGTAGTGGTTAATGACTTGGGCGATGGTGGCGAAACTGCCGTCGTGCATGAAGGCGCCGTTAGAGCTGCCGCCGGGACCGACCATGTCTCTCAGGCTGGGCGAGCGAGTGTTTGTGAGATCCGTGCCGCCGCCGATTTTGGTGATGACTCCGTTGTTCAGGCTGTTCGGATCAATGTCGAACTCAGGTGGACGATGGCAACCCGCGCATCCCGCTCCGCCGTTAGGTCCGCCCGGAGGATTGAGAAACAACTGTTTCCCGGCATTTTCAGCAGCGGTAAAATTAGCAAAGTTCGCATTGTCATTTCCGGCAACAGCACGACCTGCGTCGTATTTGGAATCGAAGGATTGGATGCTGCGAACGAACTGCGCGAGCGCGAGCTGGATGCGTGCTTCGGTGATGTTCTTGTCGCCGAAGGTCATGGCAAAGAGCACACGGTATTCATCAATGGCTGAGAGCTTGCTGACGAGGGCCGCGAAGGCCGGATCGCCGAGAGTGCCGCTGAAACCCATTTCCACATGATCCTGGATGGGTTGCGTAGTCTGGGCCTCTAACGTAGCCGCGCGTTCGTCCCAGAAAAACCTGCGTTCCGTGGCGAAGCGGGCGTTGACCAGACGCATCGAGTGGCGACCCGTCGTGCCATTCACTCCGCTGCTCGCCGTCGCCGTATCGGCAAAAGCACGGGACTGGTCATGGCAGGACGAGCAGGAAATGGTGTCGTTTTTCGAAAGCCG
>JANOQR010000250.1:0-1893 GCA_031414935.1 Luteolibacter sp. | reverse complement strand
AGCAGAACGCCGAGATGCGGAATGGCCGCAACGAGGAAGATCGTCAGGAAAAATAAGAAGCAAGCCGCCGATTTCACGCCACGCACCCGCACGGGATTAGATCGGACTTGCGGACGCGGCGCGGTGCCTAGCGGTGATCGTCCCATCACCCACTTCGACATCGCGAATACCGCAGCGGCGACGATCAAAAGAATGGCTGTGAGCGCATACGGAGTCGGATTTTTTTCCAGCCCTTTCAACCCATCGAAAATCTGTACCGGCGCGACTCGCGCGTAATCAAACACCAACGGCACGCCGAGTTCCGTGAAAGCCCAGATGAAAACAATCGACGCACCTGCGAACACGCCAGGCATCGCCAACGGCAGCGTGATACGGAAAAACCGCTTCCAAGGCGGGCAACCGAGGTTTTCCGCCGCTTGCTCCATCGCTGGATCGAGATTTGCCAGCGCGGCGGCGATGTTCATGTAGAGAATCGGATAGAGATGCAGCGCGTTCATCAGGACGATGCCCGCGAAGCGACCGTGAGCGAGCCAATCGTAGGGCAGATCGGCATCCATCAGGCCAGACTTGATGAGTAATGCGTTCAGGGCTCCATTCACGCCTAACATTTGCTTCATCCCGACGGCACCGACAAAGGGCGGCAGAATCATCGGCGCGAGAACCAACACACCCAGCACCGGTTTCCCAAAGAAGTCATAGCGATGGCCGATGAGCGCGAGGGGAAACGCGATGGCCAGCGTGACCAAGGTACTCGTGATCCCCAAAGCGAACGCATTCCAAAGCCCCTCTCGGTAAATCGGATTTCTGAAAACCGAGATGACGAAATCCAGAGTGAAAAAATGTGAGCCATCCGCCCGCGTCCCCTCGAACGCCTGCTTCACCACCATCCCCGCTGGGTAGATGAAAAACACGGCGAACAGCACGCTAACAATCAGCGAGAGAATGATGGCGGTGCTGCGTTTCATGGCTGTTGCCTCCTCGCCATCACCTCGGCCTTGCGGTAATTCGCCCGAAACCATTCTCCTAACTCCGTCGCACGATTAGCCGCCTTGAGCGCATCCGGGCCATCGAGCACGGGATCGCCGTGCCCGACTTGCTCGTAGCTGACTCGCGAGACATCGGAGAAAACGGCGAGCGCATCCGCAGGCATCCCGGCCTCTCGCAGTGCGCTCCACGCGGATTTCATTTCCTCATGCGAGTCGATGCACATGATTTTCACGAGCTGTCGCAGCGTGTTAAATGCCGAGCCTGTTAGTTCGCGGCGGTAGGTGAAATTTCCGGGATCGTCGTAAGGTCGGACAGCGGAGATGCACGAGTTCGCGAGATTTTCTGAAGTGTAAATATCACGTCGGATCGGTGAGCGGTAGAGTGCGCGTTGCTGTGGACCGTCTGGAGTTCCCGGTTTCCCGAACCACAATTTCTGCGCCGCTGGAGACAGGCAGAACTCGACGAAGCTCTGTGCAATCTCGGGATGATCCGCTCCTTTGAGCACGGCAACGGGATCGGCACTCAGCGTGGTGCCACCGACTGGCGCGATCCACACCACACGCGCTCGCCCGTCAGCAGTCGTTAGATCTTGGGCATAAGAGCGGCCATAAAAGTCGATACACATTCCCGCCGCCGCATTTCCCTGCCCCACGTCCAGCGGGATCTTTGAGGCACTGTCGGTGAAATAGCGGGCATTCGCCGAGAGGCGTTGGATCAAGCGCAGACCGGAAGCCCAGCCATCTTGCTTTGCCCCATCAGAACCAGTTTTCGCCATCTCCCGTTGCATCTCGGCTTGGACTAACAACTCGAAGGTCCGAGCCACTGAGCCGCTCTTGGTCGGGTCCGCCAATGCGAGTGCTCCGAGGTAGGCGGGATCGGCGAGATTCCACCATTTCGTTGGCGGCG
>JANOQR010000249.1:0-16836 GCA_031414935.1 Luteolibacter sp. | reverse complement strand
CTCGCCCTGCGTGAAGCGTTAGGAAAAACCAATCCCTACGCTAGGAAATGGTGAGACTTCCTCGTGCCGCACGAATCGCCCTGCCTCGCGGAATTTCACCGATCTGATGTCTCTCAAAAAGAAAGCGGTCTCAGGAGTCGTCTGGACGTCGGCCAATCAATTTGGGCAAGTATTCATCCAGTTCTTCGTGGGACTGGTGCTCGCGCGGCTGCTGAAGCCGGAAGACTACGGCCTGATGGCGATGACCGCAGTCTTGATCGCCGTTTCTACGGTGATCTCAGAAGGAGGAATCGGGCTGGCCATCGTCCAACGTAAGGAACTCGATGATGACGATTGCTCAACGGCTTTCTGGCTGAATATCGGAGTCTCTCTGGCGATGTATGGTGCCATGTTTCTGGCTGCGCCGCTGGTGTCTTTGTTCTACAGTGAACCCTCGCTCACTTTGTTAATCCGGGTTGCCGGACTTCGGGTGTTACTCGGGGCTTTTGCTACCTGCCATTTTGCTCGTCTGGAAAGAGAAATGGCTTTCCGAAAAACCACCATCGTCCAACTCCCTGCATTCGTCATTGGATCGGTTCTCGCTATTTGGATGGCTTATCGTGGATGGGGAGTTTGGTCCTTGGTTGCCTTGAGTCTGTTCACAGGTCTCTGTGGTGCTATCGCCGCATGGACGGTGTCCGGTTGGATTCCCAAGTGCTCGTTTCGCCGCGATTCCATGAAGCATCTGGTCGGCTTCGGCCTCAACACGACTGGGGAACGCTTGGTGGAAGTGCTGTTTAACAACATGTATGTTCTCGTCATCGGCAAGTATTTCAGCCCGCTTCAAGTCGGCTACTACAACCGCGCCCAGCAGTTCCAAAACTTGCCGTCCATGTCGATCAACACGATTTTCAGCCGGGTGTTGATGCCGATGTTTTCCTCCATCCAAGGAGACCGAGAAAAGCTCCGTAAAGCCTTCCTTCAAGCATTGACCTTAGCCACCATGGCGTCATTTCCGATCTTTGCCGGGATGGCTGCGATTGCACAACCCATGGTCGTCAGCCTCATCGGCCAAAAGTGGGAACCGTGTGTACCATACCTCCAGATTCTTTGCCTGATGGGCGCGCTCGTGCCGATTCACGCGCTGAATATCACCGCCATTTTGTCACAGGGGCAGTCCGGCCTCAGTTTCAAAATCTCGATTTACAAGAAACTCTTCGTCGTTGCGGCCATTCTGCTGACTCTTCCCTTTGGGATCATTGCCATGTTATGGGGACAGGTGGTGGTCTCCGTGATTTCTCTCTTTATCAACGTCTGGCCAAATCGCCATCTGCTTGGCATTTCCGTCAGCGAGCAAATGCGGATTTTCACCCCTTACTTCATGCTCTCAATCTTGATGGGATTTGCCGTTTGGTGGATGAACGGTGCGCTTCAATTTCCGGCGATTGGCCAACTCACGCTGGGAGTGCTTGCCGGAGCCGTGATTTACGGACTCGGGCTTCGCCTCATTCGCCGCCCATCTCACCAAGAAATCGCCCATCTGATGGAAAAACTGCCGGTCTTCGGCTCTGTAACCCGATTTCTCTTCTCGTGAACCCGCCCCAGAAATGCCGCCTCTGGAAAACGGCGTTCTGTTTTCTGAGCCTATTTCATTCCCCATCCGATGCGCCTCGCTCTCTGTCTGGAATACCCGCTTCACCAGCATGGTGGCGTGGAAATTCTGGTCTGCGCCTTGATCGAGGAATTGGCGAAACACCATGAAATCCACCTCGTCTCCGGCGACAACGAAAGCACCATTCTCGCCTCCGCACACGCCGACCTGATCCGCAGTCATTTCCAGTGGAACGCGGAAGATACTGGCCGTTCGCAGGTGAGCCGATTGCTCGAATGGGCAACGAAAAACAAAATCGAGCTACTCCATTTCCACCACGGCGGCTCATACACTTGGAACGCCAGATCTTGGGGAAATTGCCCCATCACCCGCTGCACCATGGCGGGTTTTCCCTGCCTCAGCACGAACCATCAGGCACTGAGTCCCTTCGATTCGAAATCCGATCCGCGCCCATTCATCCGGCGATTGCTCACCTTTCTCATCCGCTGGCCCGGGAAATCTCGCCAGTTGTCCGCCGTTCACCGGGAAATCCACGTTTCCCAACACGATCTCAGCATCGGAAAATCCTTATTTCCACTCCACCGAGCCAAACTCTCGCAAATCTACCACTCCCGCCTCGCCTGCCCGTCCACACCGGAGCCAAGCCTCAGAAACGAGAGCAAAACCATCCTCAGCCTCGCAACCGTCGCCTTCCGCAAAGGCCAACACATCCTTGCAGAAGCCTTCGCCCGCGTTGCCACAGAATTTCCCGAATGGAATCTCCACCTCGTCGGCTACCACGCCGGAGATGGCTGCGTGGAGCGAATCCGTGAAATCATCCGCGATCACCAGCTCCAAGACCGCGTCCAACTGCCGGGTTCCACCTCCGATCCGCTCGAACTCCTCAAAACCGCCGGAATTTACGTCCAGCCCTCCCTCCTCGAAGGCCTCGGGCTTTCACTCCAGGAAGCCATGCTCCACGGCTGCGCCTGCATCGGCTCGGAAACTGGTGGCATCCCAGAACTCATCAACGATCCATCCGTCGGCATGATTTTCAAAACCGGTGACGCAGCCGCTCTCGCCGACGCCCTCCGCCGCATGATCCGCGATGAAGAACTCCGCCGGAAACTCGGAGAAGCCGCGCATCGCTCCATCCTCTCGCGCGGCATGACCCGCCACGCGATGGCCGACGCGTATCAGTCGCTCTATCGAGAAATGGTCAAAGCCTGATCGCCCGCATTCAAAAGAGTTTCCAACCGCGAATGGACGCGAATCACAAAGAAAATAGGGATCACTGATTTGACAGATTAACTGATTTTGAAGAAGGGCTAAACCCGGAAGTCAATTTTCACAACTCTCTTAAAATCCGTGTAATCAGTGCAATCTGTGATTAAAAATCTTCCCTTTATTTTCCCATCTCAGCTAATTTCCAAAGCCCGAAATTGCCCTAAAAAACTCTTCATTCGCGTCCATTCGCAATTAGGAAGTATTTCAGAAATCCCGCTCACATGAGCCAACGCCGATTCGTCATCGCGGTCCCCTTCCGCACCGACTACTACACCAACTACGCGCGAATCCTCGAAAACTCAGGGATGTTGCGCAGCGGCCTGCTGTGGACTCGCAAAGGATTTCCCGGCGTCCCAGACGAGCGACACCAACTTTTCCCACTGCTCGGACTCCTCGCCTACGCCGCCGCGAGAGTCCTTCCGCCCTACCCGGCGGAGTCTTTCCGATTCGCCCTGCATCCTTGGTACGACTCTTGGGCATCCCGCAAAATCCAACCCGGCGACCACGTTATTTCCAGCTACGGCTACGCCAACCGCTGTTTTGAAAAAGCCCGGGCAAACGGCGGGCTCACCTTCCTCGACGGCGGCAACTCCCATCCAGCCCACTTCTGGGAACTCATCGACGAAGAACACAAACGCTGGAACTGCCCCGTTCCGCCGATTGCTCCATTTCAATACCGCCGTGCGCTCGCGATGATGGAGCACGTCGATTACGTGCTCTCTCCGAGTAATTTCGTTTCAAACTCATTTCTCGAACGCGGCTTCCGCCCGGAGCAGATCCTCAAAGTTTTTTACCCCGTCGATCTCTCAAATTTCCGACCCAGCACCGAAGAACGCCCCAAAGATCGGCCTTTCACCATCGTCAACACCGGTGGACTTTCGCTCCGCAAAGGGACTCCCTACCTGCTGGAGGCATTCCGGCTGATCCATCAGCGCATCCCGAACGCCCGCTTTCTCCTCACCCAAGCGGTGACTGCCTCCGTCGAAACCATCGTCGCAAAATACTCCGACCTCCCCATCGAATGGGCACCCTATTTGCCCGAAAAGGAACTCGGCGAACGATTGCGCTCTGCGGATCTCTTCATTTTACCATCGCTCGAAGAAGGCCTAGTCCGCACCGCCCTCCAAGCCATCGCCACGGGAATTCCCTGCGTCCTCACGCCGAACACCGGGGCGAACGACTACATTCAAGAAGGAGTGAACGGCTCCATCGTCCCCATCCGCGACGCGACCGCCATCGCCGATGCCGCCTGCGTCTGGTGGGAACGCATTCGCGAAGGCCAGCGGATCGACACCGGAGATTTCGCCAGCAAGCTCAATTTCGACCAGCTCTCCCGACTCCTCCCCGAGCTTCTCAAGCCCTTCGTCTGACTTCCAGATTTCGCATCACCCAAATGAACTCCACCGATTCAAACAATACTTCGGACGCCCCTAGCACCGCTTTCCATTGGGACGGCACGATCCCGCCAAAACCTGTGGACCCGCCTAAAGTTGACCTGTTCAGGTTCATCTATCGCGCCAGCCGCAGAAACCAATCGGTGGACAAATTTCTCACTTCATTCCTCACCCACCGCCATTTCCTCACCACCGTGGCCGCAGAGGATGTGATCCCCGGATTCGCCGTCAATCCCGTGACGGTGCGAGACCTTCCGCGCGGCCTCTGGGCGACCCCGCTGGTGGATACGCTTTCCGTTTTGAAATCCGCCATCGGCTTCGGTTCGCGGAAGATTTTGGAAATCGGCAGCTACAAGGGAGCGACCGCGCGCTTGTTGGCTGAAAACACTTCCCCTGAGACTCACATCTGGACTCTGGACATCGACTCCAATCACGGCGAGGCCTACCGCGGCACCGAACACGAATCACGCATTCATCGCCTCATCGGGCGTGTCTCCGCAGAAGTAATCAAAGACCACGGGCCCTTCGATCTCATCTTCGTCGATGCCGACCATGACTACGAATCCGCATTTCACCACAGCGCGGTCGCCTTCGGCCAGCTCGCTCCCGGCGGCGTGATTCTCTGGCACGACTACCAGCAGAACAACTACCTCCACGGCGGCTGCGCGGTCCCGGAAGCCCTCTACATGGCGGCGAAAGAATTTCGCCGCCCGATTCTCTCCATCGAGGGCACGATGCTCGGCATTTACTCCGAACATCCCGGCTGGGAAACTTCCATGATCGAAAAACGCGGTAAAAACGAAGGCTCCTCCGATCCATGGAGCGACCAGAAAATCCGCCAGATTTGATCTCCGCCAGCCATTTTCACCGAACCACATCCACCCTCATGGCATTCGACCACGCACAAAAAGAATCATGGTTCAAAGTTCCGCCGAAACGATTGTTGGCGGAAATTCAACATGACCTCTTCTACTCGTTCCTGAACCGCGAAGTCGATGGTCTGGAGGATCTGGGCGACAAGGATTTCGGCTGCAATTGGATCGTCCAGACCAGTACTCTGACAGCAGACAGCGTGATCTTCAGCGCCGGAGTGGGCCGTGACATTTCCTTCGAGCACGCGCTCGCCGACAAATTCGGCGCGAAGGTCCATCTCATCGACCCATCACCCACTGGACGCGAAACCATCAAGCTCCCCGAAAACACCAGGCCGGAGTTCATTTACCATCCCGTGGCTCTGGCTGGAACGAATGGATTTCTAGAAATGGCCGAACCATCGGACCCGGAAGAAGGCTCGTGGTTGTCGATGGACGGCACGGTGACTGAAACCGCGCCCGAGCGAAAAAGAATCCAAGTTCCCTGCAAAACCCTCGCCTCGCTGATCCGTGAACAGGGGCACGACCATGTGGACCTGCTCAAAATCGACATCGAGGGGGCTGAGTATCTCGTGCTCGACTCCCTGATCCGGGACAAAGTCTCCATCCGCCAAATCGCCGTGGAATTTCACAACGGCATCCTGCCCGGTGTGCCCAGAAAAATGACGATCCGCAGCCTGATGCGACTCCACAGAGCTGGCTATCGCCTCGTCCTCAAAGGCGGCAGCAATCACACCCTCATCCGAAAGGATTATTTATGAGCATCAGAAAGACCATCTTATGGCTCGCGGCCTGCGCGATGAATGTGGCGGCGCAACCCTTCTCATTCGACTGCGAGGTTTTCCCGTCCAGATGGTCGGGCGTGAACTGGTACGGAGAAACTGGCAGGCACTACGACCTCCTGCACTCGGAAAACCTGACCACTTGGGCACAGGTCGATGGTTTCCCGCGAGTCGGCGCGGGAAAACAGGAAATCGAGTATTTCCCCCCCGCAAACAGCCGCTTTTTCCGAATGGCAGTGGCAAATGACTCCGCCGCGTTTCTCTCACCCGAGGTGGCCGCCTACAAAACCGCGACCGGAATCAGCCGGGAGGCCGCGTTAGAAATTCATCATTTCCTCAGCCTGCTCCGTGGCGCGGGTGTGGAACCCGCCTTGTTCTGGGTCGGCGGTTCGCGATATGGCTCAGTGCAGGGAACGACGGTGCGGGCGGTGATCGGCGGCACGGGCAGCGTCATCAACGGCCTTGGTCCGCGCGGCGAACGCTTTGAAACCGTCAACGGCAACCAAGGCGTCCGTTTTCCTAACCCGCTCAAGACCGCTTCTCAATCGCGCGTCGGCTACTTTGTCGGAGCGGCTCCGGCGTCCATCACGGGAAGCGGGGGATTGATCAGCGGCGGCGAATCCAATCCTAAAGGACCATGGCTCGTGACCAATAACGGCCAAAGCTCGTTCAAGGTTTACAACCCGACAGGAGCCACGATTCCTCTATCGAATTACGGCGGCTTCGTCCGTGCCAATGACTTCACTCCCTACGTGGGCGGTGTTCACGATGGTAAATACTCCGTCTTGTGTGGCGTTGGCAAATGCGCGGGTGATCGTGCTGACCCGCTGGTCAACAAGGACATGGACCCTGTCGCATTCCCGGGAAATACCTTTGTGAACTCGAAGGACTTCGTGGAGGTGGGTTACCCAAATTTCATAGGGAAAATGCACTTCGCCGTCATCACAGCGGCTAATCTCACCGACAACAAAACTGCCTACGAGCTGATTTCGATTCCGCCGCGTTCCGGCTGGGGTTCCTACGGCCACAAAACCGCGTTGGTGATTCTCGGCGATTCCATTATGAATGGGTCCAACGAGCACATCTGGAACTCAGACGGATGGCCCCACAAAGGCGGCGGACAATGGAACCGAAACTGTACCGCCCTCCAAGCAAACGCCACGGGCGATGGGAACCCGGAGCAAATTAACTACTACGAGAAGGGTGCCCAATACGCACTAGACACTCGGACCTGGGAAAACGTTTTCTACCTCTGCGGGACTGGTGGCCATTACCCGGTGATCCCGCATTTTGGCCAAAACCCACTCAGCTCCGAGGCCAAAGCCTCCATCGACGCATGGGTGGAAGAATACCACACCCGCATCGCCATCCCGGCGGCACAAAAGGGCGCACGCGTGATCCAGATGACTTACCTTTACGGCTGTCCGCAAAGATATAACCCACCGGAGGCTCAGGAAAGCGTTCGCACGTTCAGTGACTATCTAGCGGCGAAACAAATCTCAACGGCACTTTCCGCAGGATTCACCATCTTCGACGCCTATCGCATTCCCCAACTCCACGCCCCACTGCCCTCTTTCTACGCGGACAACATCCACCCGAACCTCGCGGGAAACCGCCTCATCGCCCAAGAATTTGCCGCGTCCGTGGCCAATCCCGCGAGTAGCGCTCCGCGCTCCCTTTCCCGGCCTCTGATCCAAGGCACCCCAAAAATCGGCCAAACTCTCACCTGCAACTCAGGTAACTGGACATCCTCCACCATCGGCTTTGCCTACCAATGGATGCGCGAAGCCACTGACATTCCCGGAGCCGTCACTTCCTCTTATCCAATCCAAGCCACGGATCTCCAAGCCCACATTTCCTGTCGCGTCACCGCCACCAACACCTCCGGCACCGCAGAGCGAACCTCCGCCCACACCGCCCCGGTAGTGCCGTGACGGTAAGGCTGACCCGCCCACTTCGGCTTTTTCCGCCGGGGCTGCTCTTTCTCTTCTTTTCCACCTCTCAGCCACATCACTATTTTGCAGACAAGTGAGTCCGGCGAGCCGTCGGTCTCTACTATTCCATTTTCGCGTTGCTTCGCGTGGTTCGCGGTTCAATTTCCTCACCTTCGATCTCACCCCATGTAAGCATTTCCATTTACCTCCGTTCTTATCTCCGCCACCCGTTTTTTGATTCCATCTTACCAACATGAATTCATCTGAATCCATCATCCGCGCCATTCACTCGCTTAGGAGTGACTTGCGCGCCGCTGGGGTTGCGAATCTCTGGCTCTTTGGCTCCGCTGCCCAAGGAAAAGCTGATGCCAATGATCTGGATTTACTGGTGGAATTTACCGCTCCACCCACGTTGATCGGCTTCATGAACCTCAAATTTTTTCTTGAAGAACAACTTCAGATGCCGGTCGATCTCCACAGCCGCAGTTCATGCCCCGACCGGTTTATGCGACGCATCCAGCCAGACTTGCTGCATGTCGCGTAATCCTCAACTCCGGCTTGAGGACATCCTTGAAGCGTCCTTAGCCATCGAAACCTACGTTCAGGGATTTACCTATGAAACATTCATTGGCGACCGACGCACCGTTGACGCCGTAGTTCGCAATCTTGAAATCGTCGGGGAAGCCATCAAATATCTTCCTGAAGAAATGAAGGCGCAGTTCCCTGGTATCCCATGGCGTGCAATCGCTGGCTTCAGGGACATTTTGGCCCATAGCTATTTCAGGACCGAGGATTCCATCATCTGGGATTCCGCAACCATCCACAATCCCACGTTGGTCGCCGCTGTTAGCAAACTGCTGAATCTCTGAAGCCCGGTCCGGCGAACCGTCGATCTCTACAAGATTTCTATTTCCCCGTTATTTCGCGTTACTTCGCGGTTAAATCTCTCCCATGCGCTCTCTCCGCAACAAGCTCTACTCCGCGTATGACGTGTTCATGATCCATGCGGACATGGCCAAGTCCACGCTCCACACCCGACTCAGTTGCGGGTTTCAAGGTTGCGTGGTCGGCAAAGATTTCCGCTCCACAGGCAAAATCCGCATCAAAGCCCGCGCAGTGGGCGACATCGTCATCGGCAGTCATGTTCGGCTTTTATCCGGCTGGCGCAGCAACCGAGTCGGCCTCAGCGGACCCACGCTGCTCCACACTTGGGAAAACGGCCGCATCGAAATCGGCGACTACACGGGAGCCTCGTCCGTAGTCATTTCCTCCCGCTCCGGCGTCAAGATCGGCAAGCACGGCAACATCGGCGGTAACGTCCGTATTTTCGACCACGACTTCCACGCCCTCGACCCCGAAGTCCGCCGCAGCCCGCGCGGCTGTGACGACTGTGCCACCCGCCCCATTTCCATTGGCGACGACGTTTTCATCGGCGCACAAAGCATCATTCTCAAAGGCGTCAACATCGGCGACCGCGCAATCATCGGAGCTGGCTCGGTGGTGACAAAAGACGTGCCAGCAGACTGCATCGCCGCAGGAAATCCGGCGATCATCGTCAAGCGTTGAGGCAAATCCGGCCTAATTCGCCCCATCGTTATCACCACCCATGCACTCGCTGCCGCCACATCTGTTCTGGGACGTGCGTGCCGATGAAATTGATTTTGAAAAACACGCCGCTTGGCTTGCCCGTCGCGTGCTGGAATATGGCGACTGGCCGGATTGGCAAGCTCTAGTCCGTTACTATGGCAAAGATCGCCTCGCCGATGTGGTGACCAGTATTCGCTCACTTCACCCACACGCGCTGGCGTTTTGCAAAGCCTGGTTCGATCTCCCAGCTTCCGCGTTCCGATGCTCCACAGCTCAAAATTTGCCGTAACGACAAAGTAGCATGGCCGTCTCGGCTGTGTCGTCGGAAGGGCGTCTCGCCTGTTTTAGCTAGATGAGTTGCCACAACCGTTCTTCCACTTGCCTTACCACCACACATGGATTTAATCTCACGCCTGTGGATCATATGCCTGATATTTCATCTGAGTGGCGTGATTGGTATGCCCTTACTCCCCAAGAGCGCTGGAGAGAATCCGGTGCGCTTTGGTCCACTTTTATCTCACTAGGAGGCTCTCTTGAACCAGAACCCGACACAGATAGTCCTTTCTTCGATGCGGCGTCATGGCGTCCGCTGTCTGCTGATGGGCGGTCAGGCCTGCGTGTTTTACGGCGCTGCGGAATTTAGCCGCGACGTGGATTTCGCGATGCTCGCCGAACCAGAAAACCTGCAACGCCTCCAAGCTGCGCTTCAGGAACTCGAGGCCAAAGTCATCGCTGTTCCTGAATTTGATGAGGCTTTTCTTCACCGAGGTCTGGCCATTCATTTCCGCTGTCAGGCTCCCGGTGTTGAAGGTCTCCGAGTGGACATCATGACAGTGATGCGCGGTGTCGATCCCTTCCCGAAACTCTGGGAACGCAGAACCACCATCGCTGTTGACGATTTCGAAGCGGATCTGCTTTCCCTGCCTGATCTCGTCAAAGCGAAAAAGACCCAACGCGCTAAAGACTGGCCGATGCTTACACGACTGGTGGAAGCACATTGGTTTCAAAATCGCTCGGATGCCACACCGCAGCGTATCGAATTTTGGTTTCGCGAATGTCGCACCCCTGAAATTTTGCTCGAACTCGCGATCTTATTTCCAACCCAAGCTGCGGTGGTTCGACCCGCCCGACCCGCCGTGGCAACCGCGATTGCGGGCGACCTGCAAAAACTTGAGGAAGATCTGGAACAAGAACGCCGTGCCGAAGTGGCAGAAGACCGAGCCTACTGGTTCCCACTCCGCCAAGAACTCGAAATTCTCAGGAGAGCGCGGACCATCCATAAATCCGACGATTCATAATTGAATCCCTCCGACTCCCGATTCCATGCTCCGCATCGCCATCCTCGCTGAATTCCCGCTGTCCGCTCTATCAGGTGGAGCCGTGGGTCGTGGCGGCGGACAAGGCTGCACCTGGCTGCCGCAACTCGCGCTGGCGTTTCAAGAGCACAAGGATCTCGAAATCCACTGGGTCATTTTAGACCGCACCATCCGCCGGACGCAAGTAATCGAATCACTCGGACAACACTTCCACCGCGTCCCCGCCGTGAAGTTTTCCATGGATCTCGCGCTGAACAATTTCCCCGCCCGCTACATGCTAGGTAGGGAAATCCGCCGCATCCGCCCAGACGTGGTCCATGCTTGGGGCGCAGAACTGATCTATCCGGCAGCTCTCCGCGATTTCAAAGGCCCCACCATTTTCTCGATGCAAGGGTCGCTCACCGAATACCAACGCATCGGCGGTCTGCCGGATAACTGGATTTGGCGCAAGATGGTCGCCTCCGAGCCAAGCTACGTCCATACCGCCACAGTTGTCACCGCAGAGTCCATTTGGGCCTCCGAGCGCGTGCGGGAAATCAAAGCAGACGTCGATTGCCGGATCGTGGATTATGGAGTGCATCCGTCTTTCTATCAGACTCCGTGGACTCCCGACGCAGCCGAACCCAGCGTGCTTTACGTCGGCGGCGGCGGCTACCGCAAGGGCATCGACGTGCTGCTGGAGAGCCTGAAACAGATCGGCGAGCGGAACTGGAAAATCCGTTTTGCCGGCGATGCCGAACTCGGCCAGCAAGTCGCCGCCGCGAACATCAGCGGCACCGAATACCTCGGAATGCTCAAGTGGACCGACCTATTGCAAGAATTGAGCAAAGCCTGGTGCCTCGTCGTTCCCACCCGTGGCGACACCGGCCCAACCGTGGTCAAAGAAGCGCGAGTCATCGGCCTGCCCGTCATCGGCACCGTCCACGGCGGACTGCGCGACTACATCCGCCACGGCGAAAACGGCTGGATCGCAGACCCCCTGGACGCGCAACACCTCGCCAAGGGACTCGAAACCGTGATGGCCTCCCACCAAACCGCGCTCACCATGGGCCGAACCCGCCATGAGGAAGACCGCGCCTATTTCTCGCCCCAACGCACCGCAGAAAATTTTTCCGCAATCTATCACGAACTCGCCGCTTCGCCGAAGTAACTTCGCCACTCAGACAAATGATTTCAAAATTCAAAGTAGCTAACATTCTCAGCCATTGTTTTATCCCGAGTTTCATCCGCCCGAATGGAATGGTCATCGACTGCGGCTCAAACAACGGCGATTTTTCCAGGTGGATCAGCAAAAACACCGGAGCCAACGTCCATGGTTTCGAGGCAGACCCAGATCTCTACGCGAAGCTCCCCAAGCTCGACCGCGTCCAATTTCACAATCTAGCGGTTGATGGAGACTCGGGGATTCTTGAACTCCATCGCGCAGAAGGATTTTGCAGCAGCGGACATTACGACAACAAGATCACCGCCTTGGAAACTGTCACCGTTCCGAAAATCAGTTTCGCTGAGTTTTATCAACAGAACCAACTGGGCGTCATCGATCTTGTGAAGCTCGACATCGAAGGTTGCGAACTAAATCTGTTCGAAAAAACCCCGGATGAAATTCTTTTGAAAATTTCTCAAATCACCGTCGAGTTTCACGACTTCATCGATCCAAACGACCTTCCTCGGATTCACGCGATTTCGCAGCGACTGCAAAAAATTGGATTCCGCCAGATCAAATTCTCACGCGGCTGCTGGGCGAATTGCCTGTTCGTGAACACCAAATTGATTTCGTTCGGACCGCTGGATTCTCTGATCGCACTGAGCAAAGGCTGGCTGATTTCCTCGCTCAAAAGACGCCTCACCGGCAATGCTGACAACATCTCCTGAGTTCAGAAATCCGGCTGGATGCGAATGCCACTGAGTGATGCGAGCCGCCACCTGCACCCCTGTCAATTTCCCGACGGACGACCATTTTTTTGGGCGTGATACCGGATTGCTGTGCCGTGGGTTCCAAGAACTCGATGTCGAATGCTTGGTGATATTGCCCGGAGACGCGACGCTGGAAACTCGCTCAGACGTAATCCGCACCACCGCAGAAAATCTAGCGGACACGGCGTGGTGGCGTGACTTAAAACTCGATCTCGTGGTGCTCTATGCTTGGGGCGATCCGCGCTATCAGAACGTGGCCACCGCCATCCGCGAGGCGGGAATCCGGCTGGTCCAGAGTCTCTATACCGCCGGACTGACCACACCTTATGGAAACTTCCCGGAGTGGCGGAAATGTTTTCTCGGACTGCTAACATCACCTTTTCCCGCTGCCACCAAGCTCAAACTCGTCATGCGAAGTGTCCGCGATTTCATCCCGGCCATTCACGAAAAGAAGCGGGTGACGATGCTTGCGAACTGCGATGCCTTGGCGGCGGTTTCCGACCCAGCTTCCAAATCGGTGGCCGGATATGTCACCGCGCTCGGCCAGCCAGAGATCGCGGAAAAATTGTTCATCGTCCCGCACTGCGTCGTGCCCAGCATGGTTTTTCACGCTTCGGAGCATCGAAAAATCCGCAAAGTTTTAGTCGTCGGGCGATGGACCGCAGAAGACCGCACCCAGAAAGATCCCGAACTCACCGTGGCGGTTCTCGGTCATTTTCTCACACAAGAACCCGCATGGACGGCGGAAATCGTCGGGCGAGACGCAGGCGCTTTAAGCACGCTGGCCCGCAAGTTTGGCGACGCCGTCCGCGCCCGACTCACCCTCACCGAATCCATTCCACGTGAGCAGTTAGTCAGCCGCTATCAGGAAAGCGACATCCTGCTTTGCGCCTCCCGCTTCGAGTCCTTTCACATCAGTTCCGCCGAGGCTTTGTGCTGCGGTTGTTCCATCGTCGCGACCGATCACCCGCTGATGGCCTCCGCCGCGTGGTTCGTCACCAAACAATCCGGCAGGCTCGCTCCTAACCGCAATTTAGAAACGCTCGTCACCATCCTCCGCGCGGAAGCCGCCTCGTGGCAGTCTGGAACCCGCGATGCCGCGACTATTTCGGAAAACTGGCGCGCCGTCCTCCACGCAAAAAACGTCGCACAATCCATCATCGCCCGGCTCGGTCTGGCCTGATTTATCGTTTCGCAAATGCCCGCTTCTAAGCCCAATCTGGTCCTCACTTTCGCTCACGGTTATTCGTGGAGCGACTTGAGCATCTTTTTCAACTCGCTGAAAAAGACCGGATTCAACGGCGATGTGGTGGTGTTTGCGTCGCGTCTCGGTCCTGACACCACGCAGACCATGCGCGATCACGGCGTCGATGTTCGCCAAATTTTCATTCCGCTACTGAAACTCAGAAACGTCCTGCTGCTTCCCGGCTGGAAACCTTGGAAATTTCTCCTGAGCCTCATTTCCCATCAAGGATTGCGTCGCGCCATCGGGAAACGCGCCTTCAACATCATGTGCGCCCGTTTCGCCCATTTTCATGACTACCTCCAGCAGAACGTGGATCGCTACGGGAAAGTGCTAGTCACCGACATCCGCGATGTTTGTTTTCAGGCAGATCCGTTCGAGGCAGCGGACGGCATTCCCATCGTTTCCTTCCTCGAACCACTGCGAATCAAAGGCGGTGCCAATGGCAAATGGATGGACGAAGCCTTCGGCGCAGAACTCGATCCCACGCTACTCGACGAACTCGTCTGCTGCGCCGGCGTCACGATTGGCGAGGCTCCGGCCATGCTCGAATATCTCACGAAAATGCTCTCCCAGCTCTGCGCGGTGAAACTGATGACGCCAGTCGCTGGTGTGGACCAAGCCGTTCACAATTACCTCTTACATCGCGGCCAACTCAAAGGCAGCACCATGCTAGAAAACGGCAACCCCATCTGCACGACCATGGGCCACGGCGATCCGTTTTCGCTAAACGCCGCCGAGCAAGTGACTGCGGACGGAAAAATCGTCGCCATCCTCCACCAGTTCGACCGCAACCCAGATTTGAAACGCATCATGACGGCGAAATTCGCGGGCTGACAGGTCGTGTCTTTTTTCGTCGCAGCGCGACGACGGAAGGTAGCCGTGGACTTCAGTCCACGGTCTGCTTCCGCCAATCCCACAGTGCCACGTAGTGGCAAAGGACTTTCGCCACGGAACTCCCCTCGCCCCGCAATATCCTGTGGCGCTACGCGACACCGCTATCAGATTACCATTCAAGTTCCGTGGACTGAAGTCCACGGCTACCATCCAATGTCGCTCTGCGACAAAGAGATTTAGCTCAATCCTTTAAGCACTGGGCAACATGGCTATTCGCATTCATCTCATCTTATCGCTTCAAGCAGCTTTCCTCTTCCCGGCTGCTGCTAGCGAACTCGCCCGCACCATCGACGCGGGCGGCGGGAGTTCGGCGAGTGCGAGTTACCAACACAGTTGCAGCATCGGCGCGATTGGAGGAGTTTCTGAAGCATCCTCGCCCCTGAACACCCGGAACCGCCTTGGCTTCACCGGTCAGCTTTTTGAAATCGAAAGCCTGAATCTTTTCCCTCAAAGCGTCGCACTGACCGAAACCTCATCCTTCCGATTTTTCGCCGCGTGGCTCACTGGCGATGGCGACACGCTGGCGACCGCTCCCGGTGAATTGCTCTGGTTTTCGTTGGGTGGTCCTGTGGCCGGAATCTCATCCGCAGGAATCGTTTTCACCCGCTCAGTTTATCAAAATACCGCCGCTACCATCGCTGCCAGCGGGCGCGGCGTCGTCGGATATTCCAGCTTCATGGTGCTCAATTCCATCCCTGACAACCACGGGATTTACGCCTCAGATGGCATCGACGATGACTGGCAAGTCGGCTTTTTCGGTGAAGGAAATCCGCAAGGAATCGCCAATGCCGACCCGGACGGTGACAGCCAAAACAACCGCTTTGAGTTCAGTGCCGGTCTCCATCCGCGTGATGCGGCATCGCGTTTCAGCTTGTCCATTTCCACCACTCCCGGCCAGTCGACGTGGAAATCACTAGAATTTTCACCACGCTTCGACACCCGCGATTACCAGATTCTCCGCGCCGATAGCCCGGCTGGTCCCTGGCAATCTATTTCTCCCGCGCTGATGTTTGACCAAGGCCCAATCAGGACCGTGATCGACACCGCCCCGCCCAGCCAGCGGGCATTTTACCGAATCGGCATCCGCAAGCCATGAAACTTTACCTGTCCATTCTGGCCGCTTCACTCACGCAAATGGCGACAGCGGCGGTCCCTCAGATCATCAACGTCCAAGGGCGAGTATCCGTGGCGGGCCAGCTTCACGAGGGCAGCGGCGCGTTTCGCTTCGCCTTGGTGGATCGCGCCGGGACGACGACTTACTGGCGAAATTCTCCCGACACCCAGCCCGCCGATGGGATGCCCGACGCCGCCGTTTCCCTCCCCGTGAAATCCGGCCTTTACTCGGTCCATCTGGGCGAAACCTCGCTTTCCAACATGGCGGTCTTGCCTCTCGAAGTTTTCGCCAACTCAGAATTGTGGCTGCGAATCTGGTTCGACGACGGCAGCAGCGGACCGCAGAAACTCGTGCCCGACCAACGCATCGCCGCCGTGGGTTACGCGATGATGGCCGCAGGCGTGCAAGACGCTTCTATCACCTCGGCCAAACTCGCCGGGACGCTCGATTTATCCGCCAAAAACCTCAGCCTACCCGCCGATGTCACCCGTCTCGGCCCGACCGTGAACCTCGCCTCCGGCACATCCGGCAGCCTGCCATCTCAGCGCGTTTCCTACTCTGGCCAGCCTAGCCAGATTCTCATGGGCGACGGATCAAGCCTCCAGCTCGGCAACGGGCTGAAACAATCCGCCGGAGCCATCCAATGGGACGAATCCGCAGATTTCAAACCCACCGGCTCGTGGGATTGGGCGACATCTCAGAATTTCAACCTCCTCGGTGCCAGAGTCGTCCCGGCGCGGAGTCCTAAAAAATGGGCCAGCCTTCTCGCCGCTGGCACTCAGACCCAGACCGGCGCTCGCGCCAAAGTCGTGATCGTCGGCGACAGCATTTCCAACAGCGGAGAAATCAGCGAGGCGATCAAACTCCGAGTCGGCTTGGTGGGCGGCGGCGGCACTTTCGGCGGAGATTTCCACCTCCAAGAGCAA
>JANOQR010000248.1:0-17712 GCA_031414935.1 Luteolibacter sp. | reverse complement strand
AACTAAGCTGCGTTTTCAAAATCACCACGCCCGTTTCCTGCGAGGGAGACGGGCGTTTTTTGTGGGATTTCTCAGGGTGAAAATCAAGTCCTTGCGGCAAACCCGGGTGACTGATACGAATGGGGCCATGATAACAATCGAGTCCACCGAGAAGGAAATCCGCGTGTCCATCCCGCGCGATGAAATGGATCCTGTGCGGCTCGAACGCTTACTGCGTCCTTTTCGCTTAGAGGCTGCTGTCTCTAGCAGCACGATGACCGATGCAGAGGCTGACTTGGCGGCCGAGGAAATGAAGGCCGAGTGGTGGGCGGAAAATCGGCATCGTTTCCTGCCGACAGAACCAAGTTAAGCTCATCTCATGCGAGTTGTCGTCGATGCCAACATCGCGTTTCGCGCGCTTGCTCACGGACGTGGTGATTTGCGAACACGCTTGGCATCGCCTGATGGTGGGATATTTTTCGTGCCGTTCTTTGTCATCGTCGAACTCTACAAACACAAGGAACGCATCCAGCGCTTATCCGCGTTTACGGATGAGGCAGTGCTCACGGTGCTTCACGAGCTTTGCGAATGCCTGACCTTCATTCGTGAGGCCGAGACCGCCGTGGGAATCTGGGTAGAAGCCTTTCGCCTCACCAAGGATGTGGATCCGAAGGACACGCCTTATGTCGCGCTGACGCTGCATTTGGGAGCGAAACTCTGGACCCATGACGTCGAATTGAAAAAAGGTCTGCGGGCCAAAGGATTCGATGAATTCTGGGAGCCTTAGCCGTTTTCCACTTTCCGCCGCGCCTGTTGAGCGCAAGTTTCCCAACCTAACAAAGCCGGATCATGTCTTTGATAAACTGTCCCCACAGAAAAAATAGGCCGCGATTCGAGTATTTAAAATGGCCGTCGTTGGTGAGTTCGATGATGCGGGCGGCGAGGTTGTGATCCACTTGGCGGCGCATTTCTTGCTCGATGGAGTCCACGATTTCCTCAGGGTCTGGCATGAGGAGTTGGGTGTTAGGAATCTGGACGCGGGTGAGGTACTTGCGGTGGTCTGCGAGGATTTGGTGGAAGCAGCTCCGCTCGCACGGGACATGATTCCAGCGGACGTTAGGCGGGCATTGCAGGGTGGGAGCAAAGGGGAAATTCGTCGTCCGCCAGATGCCACCACTCTGGTCTTGGGAAGTGATCGAGATGAAAGCGAACGCCACATCGCTCTGCTCGCACAGGCAAACTGCGGCGACTGCGCGTTCTTCCGGGTGCCAGAAGATGCGGAAAAACTGCTGCATTCCCGCCCATTTCCAGCCGCAGTCCGAGACGTGCTCGAAGCCCGCTTCCTCCATGGCAGCGGCGGCTTCGGTGGCGTTCGGGAAAAAAGATGGGTTCGGGATTTGCCGATGGTTGAGGCGATTGTCCAAGGGTAGCCGCATGGCGCGGATGCGGGTGAGCAGCTCGACCCACGGCAGGAAAAACCAGAGGAGGATCCCAAATAATCCGCCGCAAAGTTGGCCAGTTAGGAAATAGAACAAGCAGAAGGATGCCGCGAGAAAGGTGAGTGCTCCGAGTTTTCTCAGGATATTCGTGCGAGCGGTGCGCAACGCCACTGCGAATATGAACAGGCCGATGACGATAAGGGTTTCACGCATGAGATTCTATTTTCGGGGGAGCTTGTCGTCGCGGCAGTCGTTACGATTCCCACGGATGCAGGAACGGCGCAAGGGCTTGTTTTACGCAGTTTGGAAAAATCCGGCTCAGACCCAAGATTTCGCCAGCAGCTCGCGCAGCCGCGCTGGATCGGCGGCGGAGGTCTTCGCGACGAAACCTCGCGCGTGAGCGAAGTGGACGTCCGTGCAGTTTTCGATCCGGGTGAAATCTAACCCTGCGTGGTCGTTGTGACGGGAGAGCCCGAAGCCGCTGCCCCGGCGGTCTGGATAGACGAGTCCGGCGACCTCGCCGATATCCGACTGCATGTCGATGAACCGCGCCAGTCCGGCGGATGAGTCGTCCGGCAGTGGATCGGTGCGCGGCAGGTAGAGGACTTTGAATGGTCCGGTGGCAGTCTGAATTTCCCAGAACTCGCTCACCTCGCGGATGAAGTCGAGGCGTTGGCGGAGGTTTTTTAAATAGTCGATCAAGTCACTGCCGATCCAGCGCATGACTTCCCACAGTGGCTCGACGGGCTGTAACTCCGTGACTCCGGCGAAACGGCGGAGCAGCGTGGTGTCGATGGGGGAGTTGAGTTTAAACAAAGTTTCCCGCTCCACGCCGAGCCAACGCGCGGTCTCGATGGGACCACGAGTGTCGAACCATTCTGCTGGCTCTAGCCAATCACAAAACTGCCGTGCGTCTTCGTAGAGACCGAGGTGCTGGAGTACGAGACTCAGCGAACAAGTCGGCGGGTGGTCCTTCGGAAACTGATGGTGGTCGAAGTTTCCCCGCGCCGGATCGTACTCATGGCCGACATCGACGACGGCGGTGGCGAGGTCCGCGAGGTCTGCGTCCGTCGGCTCGCGGCGGACGATGGGGACAGGATTTTCCGCGAGGAGCAGGCAGCAGGCGAGAAACTCGTCCTTATGCGAGCCGCCGGGGTGAGTGAGGATTTTGGAAAATGGCATGGGGTGGCGAAAGAGGGCGCAAGCTACGACCTCCGCGTGTGATGGGAAGTTTTTTCCGGGGCGGGGGACTATGCGTGTGAAAACTGGAACTCGGAAACAGATGATTTCCTTCCGCCAAGCAAGTTCTCGAGGTGAGAATTTGTTCTCCCGAGATCATTCAAAAGGGGATTGTCCTCGCTCATCACGGCCACTAGCGTCGCGGTCAGCGGTGTGACCGTCAGCCGCTTACCAGCAACTTTTTTAATCCCATGGGCATATTTAGCAAACCCCGCCTGCGTGGCCGCGACCGCCGAGAAGACATGCCGGAAGGCCTTTGGTCGAAGTGTCCTGACTGCGATGCGTTGATTCACTCGTTAGAGCTCAAGCAAAATTTCCATGTTTGTCCGCATTGCTCGCATCATTTCCTAATCGACTCACGCGAGCGGATCGAAATCCTAGCAGACCCGGGTAGCTTCGAGGAAACGGAAATCGGGCTGGTGTCGGCGAATCCGCTGGGGTTCGCCGGATACGCTGAGAAAACCGCCGCGCTGCGTGAGAAGACGGGTCTGGACGATGCGGTCATTTCCGGGAGGCTGGAAATTCATGGTCACAAGGCGATGATCGCGGTGATGGATTTTAAGTTCTTCGCGGGCTCGATGGGATCGGTAGTCGGTGAAAAAATCACGCGTGCGATCGAGACCGCCATCGCCGAGAAACGTGGCGTAATCATCGTCTCCGCATCCTCCGGCGCGCGGATGCAGGAGGGGATGCTCTCGCTGATGCAGATGGCGAAAACCTGCGGTGCATTGGCCCGCCTGTCCGAGGCGAAGTTGCCTTACATTTCTCTCCTCACCCACCCGACGACTGGCGGCGTCACCGCGTCGTTCGCGACGATAGGCGACATCAATCTCGCCGAGCCAAAGTGCATGATCGGCTTCGCTGGCCCGCGCGTGGTGAAGGAAACGACGCATCAAAATCTCCCGCCCGGTTTCCAAACCGCCGAGTTCATGATGGAACACGGCCTGATCGATTCCATCGTCTCGCGGACGAAGCTGCGTGAGCGGCTCGGCAATTTGTTAGGCTACATGATGGACTGAGCAGAGAGCAGATAGACCGTTTGCTAAAAGTCATTTCCGAAACGTAAAGCTGCAAGGAGCGGCGGACTCCGATCCGCCGAGGTCCATGGTAAGCCAAAGAGTAGAGGATCGCCGCTTCCCTTTGGCTTACCATGGGCAGCGGCGATTCGGAGATCGCCGTTCCTTGTTACCTGACACTGCCATTGCGGAAACTGGATGAAGGAAGCAACTTTTTGCAAACTTTCTGAACGGCCCCTTCTCTTTCCATCAACTCTCAATCATCAACTTCACCCTTCCGTCGGTGGCGTGATGACGGTCACGCGCTCGACTCCGCGTTTGGAAAATTCTTCCCAGTAGCGTTTCTCCCAAGCGACGGTGCGGGAGCGGCGTTCTTCTTCGCTGAGTTTTTCCCACTCTTTGAAGCCGATGGCGCGGGCGAGATCGCGATCCGCTAGCCTAACGGCCAACTCGTCCCAAAAGCTTTCATTGCGGAACTCTTCGTAGCATTCGTGATAGAAAAGCGTTTCCTCCTTCTCTGCTTTCACGCGGAAGCGTTGGCTTTCTTCCTCGAACTCGATCCAGTCGCCTAAGCCGGAGTGACCGGCTTTTTCGAGGATCTTGCTTTCCAGATTTTCAAAGGCGGAAACTTGGTCGTTGGCCGTTTCCTTTTGGTTCCACGAGGCGACGTTGGCAGCAAGGCTAACCATTTCCACCAGCGTGGCGAGTTCTTGATCGGAGAGGCGTAGATGCATGCGCGGCGGGAAAGAAGCACCTCGGCGAGGGAGCCGCAAGCTCGCAACACTCTTCGCTTGATCTTGGTGAAAGCGTCCGCCAGCTTGCCGCCTGCCGTGCACGAGTAGCTCAGCGGTAGAGCGGTCCGCTTACACCGGATTGGTCGGCGGTTCGATCCCGTCCTCGTGTACCAGTTTTTTTCTGAAACTCAGAACCGCAGGACTTCGAGTGTCTCGCCGATGGTAAATTTTCCTGAGCTTTCGTTGATGACTCCGTGACGAAGCAGGCCGTCTTTCCACTCCAGCCAATGAGCACTGTCTGGCGCGATAAATGAGCCGGTATTGATGATGCGGCGCCCGTTTTTCCGCCAGCTTCCCTTTCGATGAAAATGGCCGATGATGAGCAGCTCTGCATGCGGAAAATAGCGCTCACAGAACTTGTCACCCTGAGTGTCTTGCGTGAACCAGGCTTCGAGCATTTTGAGCGCACGCGTCGGCGGTATCGCAGCGTCCCATGCCCGCAACAGAAAGCTGCGCCCGGTGGGATATTCCACGGAGCAAAGCTCGCGAGCGATCTCGCGCGCGACCTCGATTCGCTCATTCACATCACCATCCGCCGCAGGGAAATTTTCCCATGCTTTGGCGACTCGTGCCTCACCCGTGAGGACTTCACGCTTCCAGGGTGAGCTGTCGAAAAGCACGGCGTCTCCGTGAGTGATGATGATTTTTCCCTCCGCCAGCTCGATCCAGCCGGGTCCATCCCAGTTTGGATCGTGATTTCCTGATAGGAAAATGGCCTCCACTTCATTCGCCCGGCAGAGTTCGCGCAGCTCTGCCAGCATCTCGCGCGAACGTTGGTAAAATGGCTCGGCCAGCTCTTGCCAAGTGTCGCCATTGAAGATCACCGTCCCTGCTCCCGCGATCAATGGCTCCAGAGCCGCCACGTCCCGGACGCGCGAAATTTTATGACCCATGTGCAGGTCTGATAGGATTCGGATAGGCTCAGTCATGCACGATCCGGCGCTGGCGCACCGCCTCGAACAAACAGACACCCGTGGCCACGGAAACGTTCAGGCACTCGACTTTTCCCGCCATCGGGATCGCAGCGAGGAAATCACAATTTTCCTCCGTGAGTCGGCGCATTCCTTTTTCCTCCGCGCCGAGAACGAGAGCGAGCGGCCCTTTTAAATCCAGCTCGTAAATCGACTTCGACGCGGCGTGATCGGAAGTGCCGACGAGCCACAGCCCGGCGGCTTTGAGCTTCTCCATCGTCCGCGCGAGATTGGTCACTTGGGCGAACGGCACATGATCCGCCGCCCCCACCGACACCCGGCGCACGGTCTCGGTGATGCCCACCGCCTTGTCCTTCGGCGCGACCACGGCATGAACACCCGCCGCATCGGCAGTGCGAAGAATGGCTCCGAGATTGTGAGGATCTTGGACGCAATCGAGGATCAAAATGAAGGGAGCCGCCTGCGCTGCCACGATCACCATCAAGTCGTCCTCATCCAGCGATGGCGTGATCGTTTCCACCGCCGCGACGTGGCGATTTTCACGAGCTTGTTTGTTGTGTCCGCCGTGTGGAGGCGAGAAACGAGGTTTCATGCCGAGAACCTGCCTCGGGGAAATGGCGGAGTCGAGTGCGATGGTATTTCTCAGTTGTCATATTTCTCCACCACTTGATTCCAGAACGTGGAAAATTGCTTCACCGTGTCGCGCCGCGTGGTGGTCACCAGTCCGCTGCGATTCGGGTCGCCGAGAAGATTTGCCTCGAAAAGGGAGAGTTTTGCAGTAAGGCCGTCTTCTTGTTGGCCCATCACGTCGTAAATGTAGCCAGTCCGGGCATCCATGCACAACACGGTGAGCTGAGTATTTTGCTTTCTCGGTCCAAGATCCACGATTCCCAAAGTAGCGGCCTGAATCAGCGACATATTGCGCGAAGTATCCGTCATTTGATCGCAGACGAGGATCACATCCAGCCCGAGAAATTTCGCCTCGTGGATCAACTTCGCGCGCTTTGCCAGCACGTCGTTGAGCTGATAATAATCATCCGCCGGGATGATCGCGTTGATCGACTGCATGGAGCGGATTTTACCGCTTTTGGTGAGATCAGAACCCGCGTCGCCGAAGTTCATCGCCTCGGTGCGGCCCGTGGTGAGAATCCCGATCGACGCTGGAGTTCGCAATGCCGGGCGTCCGCTGAGTGTCGGATAGCCAGTCATCCGCAGCATTTCCTGCTGAGACGTTCGCGGCGTGCTCATGGTGTAGTCACCGCATGAAGCGAGAAAAAGCAGGCTCAGAGCGGCGACAGGACGGGCGAAATGACGGATTGTTTTTGAGTGATGATTCATGACGGCGACATCTCACGATATTTTTCGTGATTGATCCAATCGATCTTCCCGATGACTGTATCAGAAATTCTGATGAACGCGTTTCCATGGTATGCCGCCGAACTGTTTCTCCGAGTCTGTGAATCCGGCGGACTGTCTGCGGCCTCGCGCTTTGGGAAAATCGGGATTTCTCAGCCCGCTCTGAGCGCGCAAATGAATACGCTGGAGCAGCATCTCGGCGTGAAGCTGTTCCGCCGGAAACCTTTTGAACTCACCGCAGAAGGCAGGATTTTTCAGGATGAGGCACTGCGGCTGCGTTCGTCGATGATGCGGCTGAGAGACTCGCTGGCGCAAGATTCCGCGAAGCCTCTTCGCATCGCCGCTTCGGATGTGATCATCCGCGATTATTTGCCGGATTTGCTCAAGAAGATCGACGTGCCATCGCGCACACGGCTCGTTTTACGCGAGGCGCCGTCCCAAGATCTCGCCGGACTGGTGCGCGATGGAGACGCGGATCTCGCCATCGGGATGCTCTCGCGTCACGTCCAGGCTGGCTCAAGTCCACTGGTGGAAATCATCGCTCGCTTGCCAATCGTTCTCTACATCCCGCCCAGTCACGCCGAGACGGTAAAAAACTGGTCCGACCTCGCCCACCTACTACGCCAGCCCGCCAAACCCGGCCTCATCGCGCTCCCTCACCACAATTTATTCACCCAGCACATCAACGCTACTCTTCGCAAATCCGGCCTCGAATGGCATCCGACGCTGGAAGTATCCTCCCTGAGCCAAATCGTGTCCTACGTGGATCTCGACTTCGGTTTTGGTTTCGGAATCTCAGTTCCAGAAACGAAAAATCAGCGTAATGGAGGCCACCACATCGCACTTTCCAGCGAGCAAATGCCACCACTCAGCCTCGGCGTGTGGCACGGAGAAACTCTCGATCCACTCGCCGTACGCCTGCTCTCACATATTCGCAGCTACGCTAACGAACATTTGGAAAAATAGAAATTCTTTTCCATTCAACTCGAAAATTCGTTAGCTTCAAGAGCCGCGTTGAAGCAAAAGGCGGCGTAGAGTACCGATAAGCATTCTTAGCAAAATGGCGGAGCTATTTCTCGATCACCTAAACCGACTTGATTCTTGCGAGTGTTTTTAGTCCTCTATAGAGCTACTAACCTTAATCTGTTCGTTCAGCTTCACTGACAAATCAGTTGATTTCGATCACAGGCGGTTTGGTGAAAGGTCGATCAGGATCGACAGCTAAACCGTTAGGCCAATTTTCGGACTTTGAGATGTCTGTCGTAAGAGGTTTCTCAAACGCCCCTTCGGGAAAATAAATTTCATTTTCTCGATGTCTTTCTGATCGATTAAATCGGTCGTGTTGTCGACATAGCTCCCAAGCAAATTGATTGCACTCATCTTCGAGTAATTTTGAGTGGGGGATTGGCTTCCAAATCAAACGACCACTCTCTCTCCATTGCTCGAATTCGACCAACAAGTGGTAGATTTCGTGTGCAACACAGACCCTCGCTAAGTTCTTATTCGCATCTTTGTGCAAAAAAATGGATGCAAGAACACGATCTTGATGCGTATTAAGTCTAGTTTTCAAAACACTCGTAGTCCCATTTGTTATGGTGCCAAACTTGTCAGAAATGATTCGAAGGTCTAATTCCACCCGATGGCGGCGGAAGTGATTTTCAACTCCACGGATTGTATGTGCCATGATTGAAACTAGAGATTCTTCAAAGACTAATTTTGCTGTGTTTATTGGTTTTATTGCCATTCTTTTGAGTTGATACCGGGACAAAATAAAACGCTAGGCGTTCGATTTTAACGCCTAGCATAAGGAGGTGCTTCAAATTGATGTTTATGCCAGCAGCAACTCTATCAGGCCTCGATTGCTCAAATACTCGTATTCCAAACAGCCGAGTTTAATGTCTTCAGACATCTCTCCACCAAACGCGTAATAATTTGAGTTTTCCTGCAATGCACATTCCAAAGCCTCGATTTTCTCAAGGGTTGTGACTGCCTGATTAGCGGCACTGTAGAGTTCTTCCAATGCCTTATCGGCTTCAAGTGTGTAACGGATTGCAGACATAGTGGTGTTGGGGTTCGCGTTCGGTATGAGTTCTTACAGGTAACGAGCAGCTTAAATAGCTTTCGGTGAGAAATGCAACTTATCAACCATCGGTCAACCGTAAAAGTGTTATTTATGACAGGATCGCGTAGTTTTGAATTATTGCCATTGATTCCTAAAACAAAAAAATCTTCAGGTCAATCGAAGGCATACCCACCCATAAAATTTCACCAATCCGCTTGCAAAACCAGCCCCTCCCAGCCTAGTCCCTCAGCCCAGAGCCGCACCACGGCCTGATTTTACCATGGGAAAAACACTCATCATCGCGGAAAAACCGAGCGTCATGACCGACCTCAGCCGGGTTCTCACCAAAGTCCTCGGCAAGTTTGAAAAGAACGGCTCAGGCCGCGATATTTTCTTCGAAAACGACACCGCCATCATCACTTCCGCTGTCGGCCACCTCGTCGAGCTACGGATGCCGATGGGGCCAAACGGCAAAAAACTCCCATGGAATTTCGGCGTCCTGCCCGCCATCCCGGACAAGTTCGAACTCGATCCCATCCCCGATTCGGAGGCCCGCCTCAAGCAAGTCCTCAAGCTCGCGAAGCGCAAAGACGTTTCCGACATCGTCAACGCCTGCGACGCCGGGCGCGAAGGCGAACTCATTTTCCGCTACATCATGGAAATCGGTGGCGTGGAAAAACCCGTCCAACGCCTCTGGATGCAGTCGATGACCAATGATTCTATCCTCGAAGCCTGGAAAAATCTCCGCTCAGGCGAGTCCATGAAACCGCTCGCCGACGCCGCAAAATGCCGCTCCGAGTCGGATTGGCTCGTCGGCCTGAACGCCACCCGCGCACTCACTTGCTTCAATTCCCGCCACGGCGGATTCAACATCACCGCCGCAGGCCGCGTCCAAACGCCCACGCTCGCCATCCTCGCCCAGCGCGAAGCCGAGATCCAAGCCTTCAAGCCGACTCCGTATTTCGAGGTCCACGCGACTTTCGGCGTCGAGGCCGGCGAATACCTCGGCAAGTGGATCGACGAAGCATGGAAAAAAGACGAAAACGCCCCGCTTTCCAAGCCCGAGCGCCTCTGGGACCAGCTCACCGCCGACGCCATTCAGGAGCGTTGCCAAGGTCAGACCGGGATCATCACCGAGGAAAAAAAGGCGCAAACCCAGATTTCCCCGCAGCTCTACGACCTCACCACGCTCCAGCGCGAAGCCCCATTTTCCGCCAAAGGCACGCTCCAGATCGCCCAAGCGCTTTACGAAAAGCACAAGATGATCACCTACCCGCGGACCGATTCGCGGTATCTGCCCGAGGACTACACCGGCAACGTCCGCGAAACGCTCCAAGACATCGGCAACAGCGACCTCGACGTTTCAAAATACGCCAAAGCCGTCCTCTCCGGCAGCGACGAAAAAGGCCCGCGCCTCCACAAATCCCGCCGCGTTTTCGACTCGAAAAAAGTTTCCGATCACTTTGCCATCATCCCGACCGGGAAATTTTCCAAACTCTCTGAAGCCGAGCAAAAGCTCTACGACATGATCGTCAAACGCTTCATCGCGGTCTTCTACCCCGTCGCCGAGTTCGAGCAAACCACCCGCCTCACTAAAATACAGAGTGGCACGGGCGGCTCGCCCGTATCTTCCGACACCTTCAAAACCGAAGGCCGCATCCTCGTCAAACCCGGCTGGCTCGAAGTCTATGGCCGCCGCCCCGGAGTCGCCGCCGGAAAAGACGAGCTCGTCCCTGTCCGCGCTGGCGAGACCGCCCACGCCGATCCCGTCGATGTCCTCGCGGAGGAAACCAAGCCACCCGCCCGGATGACCGAATCCACGCTCCTTTCCGCCATGGAAGGTGCTGGAAAACTCATCGACGACGAAGCCCTCCGCGAAGCCATGGCCGAGCGCGGCCTCGGCACACCCGCCACCCGTGCCGCCACCATCGAGGGCCTCATTTCCCAAAAATACCTCGCCCGCGAAGGCCGCGAACTCTTCGTTTCCGGCAGCGGAATGCGTCTCATCGACCTCGTCCGCGAGATGGAAATCGAAGGCCTCTACTCACCGAAACTCACGGGCGATTGGGAATTCAAACTCCGCCAAATGGAGCAAGGAATCCTCCAGCGCAGCGATTTCATGAAGGAGATCATCTCCTACACCAACGAAATCTGCACCAAGGCCCGCTCCGCCGCCGATCTCGCAAAAAGCGAAGTTTTCCCCGACCTCAAAGTCACCTGCCCGATGTGCGGCGCGCCGAGTCTCAAGCAAACGGAAGCCACCTACGAATGCCGCGATCCCGAGTGCAAATTTAAGGCCAAGAAACACATCGCCGGTCGCCTCCTCACCGAAGAAGAAGCCACCCAGCTATTCACCACCAAGCTCGTCGGCCCGCTCACTGGCTTCCGCTCGAAGTTCAACAAACCCTTCGACGCCGCCCTCGAAATGGACGCGAAGTTCAAAATCAACTTCGTCTTCGAAGGCGACGATCGCGACGGCCCACCCGAGCTGACGGAAGACCAACTCATCGGCACCGCAAAGACCGAGGAAGGAAAATCCTACAAAATTTACGCCACCGACAAAGCCTACCATCTGCCCGAAGTCGTCACCAAAAAAGACCCGCACGGCATCCGCATCGGCAAGTCCATCCTCCAGTGCGAAATCCCGAGCGAGCAAATGCTCAAACTCATTTCCACCGGCAAGACCGACGTCCTCAAAGGCTTCGTCTCCAACCGCACCAAGCGCAAATTCGACGCCCACCTCACCTTCGACCTCAAAGACGGCAAAATCGGCTTCGACTTCCCGCCGCGCCCGGTGAAAAAAGCGGCGGCAAAGAAAGTTGCTAAAGCCAAAGAAAACTAACATCTCCCCTGAACCAATCGCACAAAATGAAAATACTCTCTTTTCTCGGCCTAATCACCATCGCTTGTTGTTTGGCTTCCTGTGGCGTAAGAGGAACTATCCCCACCGGAACTTCGCATCAACTCCAACCAGGAGAAGGTTACGTGGTGGCTACATTTTCCTCAAAAGGCATCAATAGGTCGGGTAAGGAAGTGACTCCGCTAGGAATGGCCTTCGTCAATGCGAATGGCATTAATGAAAACGAAAAAGTTAAGTTAGCTCTCAGTCCACAGTTTATTACAACAGAGAAGACCTCGACATTCCCGCTATTTCCCCCATTGCGCCAAGGAGAGACCATCGCCATCCCGGTCCCAGCTGGAAACTATGAAATTATCGGTTGGAGAGTGAATGACCAAGCTCCTACAGCGGCCGTCACATTCATGAATCGACTCCCAATGAAAGTGCCGTTTCAAGTTCGCGCTGGCGAGTCCACGTACGTGGGACGCATCAATGCACTATCCATTTACGGTAAGAACCTATTTGGAATGCAAGTGCCCGGTGAAGCCATTGTCATTATATCCGATCAATATTCCTCCGATGCCCGTAAGATTTCACAGGCCTATCCCTCGATTAAACAATCATCCATTCGCGATAAAAACGTATCTAAAGCCTACAAAGCCGAAATGATGCGGATTGCCAATACTCCCCCGAAATACTTCGGATTATTTTAACGGCCATCACATACATCAACTGATATAGACCTATCAAGCATTGGAGGTCTCATTAACGCCGATCCTGAGAAACCCTGAACTAGCAATCGGTTCAAGCCATAGGAAGAAAACGGCGAAGTTGAAGGAAACTTGATCCGTCGCGGCGGTTTCCAACCGCCAAGCCCCAAAACGCAAACATCAACTACCATGTCCCTCCGCATCCGAACTCTGAGGCTTCAAAACATCAGGCAGTTCCGCGATGTGACCTTTGATTTCACCGATCCCAAGACCGGAAAGCCGCTGGATCGTATTTGCCTCATCGGCGGCAATGGGACTGGGAAATCGACCATTCTTCGCCTATTGGCATCGAGGAAAACCCTTGGTTTGCCGCATTCGAATCCTAGTTGGACAGCCAAACTAAGTTCGAATGCAGCCATGTGTTTGGATTTCGAGTCTGAAAATTCAAGTGCTTGTCTTTATGGTATTCCGAGACAGCCGAAATGGGGTGCGCGCAAAAAAACGCTGGCTATGCGTGGTGATGAAAAACTCGCAGAACCAATCCCATTTAACCGCATCGAAGAGCAGAGACGATGGGAAACAGACATAAAGGATTTGGTAGTAGTTTATTGTCCACCCGATTCGGAACTCGCTCCAAGTTCCTCCAGCATCCACGACGTTCCTTACGCCGATCTCAATGGTGCACTCACTTTCCTTAAGGAATCCCCCACCAAATTCGTGGTGGGACAGGACAAGGTTAATGACTTCTGGCAATTGCTAATCGCCCTCATCAAGGACCGCGAAGCTCGCCTCCTCGAATACAACCGCCGCCCCGAGAACCAGCATCGCACAATCAGCGAAGTAGAGAACGAGTTCCTCTCTCAAAACCCAGACATCCTCAAAGAACTCGCAAGTTTCTGGGAGCCGATTCTGAGCAAAGCGGGCCTAAAATTTGACTACGAAAAAGCCTCGGCACCCGTCCAGCTCACCGACAATCTCAAGGCATACATTCATCTCGCCGCCGAGAATGCAGTTATTCCCTATGCCGACCTCAGCACTGGGATTCGCAGCTTCTTATTCCGCCTCGGCCATCTTTTCACCATCTTTCGCTATCACTCCGGCAAGGGCGGCATCGTCTTGATCGACGAGCCAGAAAATAGCCTTTACCCGGATTTCCTTTTCGATCTTTTAGCGCACTACGAGCGAACGGCTCTCGGTGCCCAGATGTTTTTTGCGACCCACAGTCCAATCGTGGCGGCCCAGTTCAAACCCGAGGAGCGTTTCATCCTCGAGTTCGACCCGGATCGCGGCGTAGTCGTAAGGCGAGGCGTGACTCCCGAGGGCGATGACCCCAACGACGTGTTGCTCAAGGACTTCGCGGTAAGAACGCTCTACGGCGAAAAAGGCTTGGCCAGTTGGAACCGTTTCCGGGAATTGAACCGAATCATCGAAGCCGAAACCGATCCCAAAAAACGCAAAGAATTGCTGAAGGAATACCTCGAACTTGGCAGAGCCTACAACTTCGATCCCCACAATGAACTTTCTGCCTAAGGATCGCGCAGAGGTCGAAAAGCACAGCGATCTGCGTTATCCGGCGGACCGAGACAAAGCCTGCGAAGCACTGAAGCTGCTCCAAAGCTATTTCTGCGCTTATTCGGAGCAATACCTGATGAAATTAGATAGCGTCGAAGTCGAACACTTCGATCCCCGCAAGAAGAACACCTCGGCTGATAATTTCAGCAACTGGCATGCGGTCATTCGCTGGATGAACGCCCACAAATTTAGGCGAATCGAGAAGTTCGAGCCACTGCCAGATCTGCAATCTTGGACCGCAGATCGAGTCCGCTATGAGCACGGCCAGTTCGTCTGTGATGAAGATGATCTCGAAACCAAAAACCTCATCGATTTCCTCAGCGTCAACAGGCCGGAAGTGTTCAAGGAGCGGTCCAACCACATCGCCCGGCTCCGTCGTATCCAAGAAAAATGGGGGAACGAATCTTTGATCGAAATCTTAAGCGAGTCACCACATGACCTCTCTTTTCCCACAGCTATCGAAGCAGAGTTGGGCATTCCCGCGTTTGAGTTAATCGCGGAGCATATGAGATTAAATATGAGGACTGCCGCTCCCTGAGCGATGAAAAAACCCGTGCTGGGACCGAACCCATTCGTTTGCTCAACGACATTTAGAAGAGCCGTTCAGATTGGCAATCCCCTTCTAACCAAGCCTCCTTCCACGGCCCTTCTCATTCGCGGCGCCGCAGATTGGGCAATGGACGTTGCGGACGTGGCTGTTTTCCTCGAAGGCGTGGAGACACAGCCGACAAATCACGCGGTTCGCGAGGGCGCGTTTCTCGACGCGGCCGTGGAGCGTTCTGGAAATCAGCGCGAGCACCGGCACCAAGGCGAATGTGCCAAGCACGCCGTAGAGGACGAATTTAGCGAGCGTCAGATCCATCGGAAATTTGGTTGGTAAAGCCGACGCCGAGCGCGAGCCAGCGAGTGGGTTTGGCGGGTGCGGGAGTGAAGTTCACTCTTCGGAGCCATCCTTCGAGCGCATCGGTAGCGGCCTTGTCTGCGGATTCTAACGACGCGCATTCCGTCACCCCGCCCGCTGCATCCAGACAGATAAGAAATCGCCACGCGGGTGACGATAATTTCTCGTCCACCTTGCCGTCGAACGCGGGAAGTGCTTCCGGTAACGCCTGTCTCGCTTCGGCGGAAAGCGGATAGAGCATTGGCTTGAGTCGGAGTTGGGAAAAATCTAGTGGAGTCTGATCTGCGGAGTTTCGCTGTGGAAAAAACGCCTCACCTTGGGCTGCTAAGACGAGCGGTTGCACGGGATTTTTATCCGGCAAGTCCTTCAAAACAGGCTCATACTGCGGCGGTTGGTAACTTACGGACTCCATCGTCCGCCGTTCGATTTCCGCCAAGCCCGCCCAGCTTGATAGCTCGAATCGTGCGGGAAACGGTCCACCTTCTCGCGCCCGCAAAGCCAACGCCCGGCTCTCGGCATCGTCGCCCAGATAGATCAATGATGCCCGACGCGGTGATGATTTCTCCGGCGTCGTCACCCGGATTTGCGCGGTGGTGATGAATAGTCCAAACGCCGTTCCGACGACTGCTAGAGCGATGAGTCTGGGCAGCAACGGCGATCCGAGAGGGCGCCAGCGGAAGACCCACTCGGGCGGGTTCACGGGCTTCTGAGATGGGAGAGACTTCGCGGCCATTAGAGTGAAGCGGAGAAGAGAACCACGGATGGACCCAGATGAACACGGATGTTTTGAAATTTCCGGCGAGTTCTCATCGCATCCGGGAAACAGTTCGTCTGGACGATGCCGCCCCTAGAAAATCTGTGTTCATCCGCGTTCATCCGTGGTTCGAGTTTTCTTCTTGGCATCATTCACCCGCAGGTTGCGACGGCGCGGCAGGCAGATTTTTCCCGACGATTGCTAGCCGGAATCCCTTTCCTAACACCATCTCCGTGATTTCACGCTCCACGCCGACGGGAGTGCCTGCGTCCGTTTGTAGAAGCACCATCGCTTTGTTCGCCACTCCATCGCGCAGCAGTGCATCGAGGCGTGCGGCCAGCTCGTCACGGGTCACTGGCTCGCGCCCGAAATGGATGCGCGGTGCCGACTCGCCCGGTCCCAGCGTCACCACTAACGCATCTTGGTAGCGTTCCATTTGAAATCGCGATGGCGGTAAATCCACTGCGACGCCGGATTGCAAAACCAACGACGGCCCAAGCAGCAGGAACAACTGCATCAGCGCGAAAATGTTCAGGATCGGCACCGCGTGCAAGAAACCTGGCCGCTCCGGTAACGTCATTTCTAACTTCATTTCGCCGGACTCGGTTTGGCCTTCACAGACTTCTTGTGGCCCGTTGTTTCACCGCGAAATGGAGCGAATTCTTCTTCCTCCCGTGCATCGGCGATGAGATGCACCATCTCAATCCCAGCACGCTCGATCCGATGCACTAGCCGTTTCGCCCGACCGAGAAAATACAGGTAAAACAAGTAGAGCGGCACCGCCACCGTCAGCCCGATGACCGACGTGATCAGCGCCGTGAACACGCCTGCAGAAAGTTCCGCAGGTCCGGTGAAGCCGCCTTGGTCGCTGACTTTTTGAAACGTTTCCAGCATCCCAATCATTGTCCCCAGCATCCCGACGAGCGGTGCTAAAAGAGCCGCGCCAAGGATCGCACGAATGTTTTTCTCGATCCGTGGCACCTCCATTTGCCCCGCTTCCTGCACCACATCGCGCAAATCCGACCGACCCAAATAATACCGCAACAACGCCGCGTGCGCCACCCGCCCGACTGGTCCCGGCGCACGAGCCGCCTCATGCAACGCCTCCGCAAACGCCCGCCGCCGGATGTGATGCGACAGCCCGACGAGCAAATTCCCCACATTGATCCGCGCCCGGTGGAAAAAAAACAGCCGCTCCACCACGCACACCATCCCCACAAACGCCAGCCCCAACAGCACCCACACCAGCGGGCCGCCCTGCTCGATCAGGCCGGAAGGTTCCATCAATGCAGCAGCAATCATCTGCGGGAAACCTAAACGCCGCCGCTTCTCGTTGGCCAGCACGCAAATCATCCGCACGGTTTTTCAGCTTTTCAGTTTCTTCGCATTTGCCCCACCATCCTTTCATGCTTCACACCACGTCTGCCCTCAAGGAACTCCTGCTTCAGAAATCTGTCCGCTCCGGCACTTTCACCCTCGCTTCCGGCGCTCAGAGCGACCTTTACATCGACTGCCGCATGACCGCGCTCGATCCCTTCGGGGCCAGTCTCATCGGCGATCTCGGGTGGCATGCCGTCCGCTCGAAGATTCACTCCGAGCACCTCAAGATCGACGCCATCGGCGGCATGACGCTCGGTGCCGATCCTATTTCTCTCGCCGTCGGCATGAACTCCGCCGCCAAACACCCAGCAGAAGCTCTCCAAGTTTTCACCGTCCGCAAGGAACCGAAAGGCCACGGTGCCGGGAAGCAAATCGAAGGAAATTTCAAATCCGGCGACACGGTCATCGTTGTGGATGACGTGATTACCACGGGTGGTTCCACGCTGAAAGCCATCGACGCCATCGAGCGTGAGGGCGGAAAAGTCGCCTTTGCCCTCGTCCTCGTGGATCGTGAGGAAGGCGGGCGACAAGCCATCGAGGCGCGTGGCATCCACGTCATCTCGTTGTTCACACGCACCACGCTGCTAGAACAGTGATCTGGGCTATGGTGGCGGCGGTGTTGATTTCCTAACAATCCGCCGCCGACGCTAAGTCGTGGCGGGTGATATTTTCTAAAATAGGTTCGTGCCCGTTCAGAGGACGCCCTTACGTAGATCTCTCAAACTCCACAGGATTCCGC
>JANOQR010000247.1:0-5932 GCA_031414935.1 Luteolibacter sp. | reverse complement strand
TCTGCCTCATCCGCACCATGCACACCGAGGCGATCAACCACGATCCCGCCATCACCTTCTTCTGCAGCGGCAACCAAATCCCAGGCCGCCCCTCCATGGGCGCATGGGCCTCCTATGGCCTCGGCAGCCTCAACGAAAATTTACCGTCCTTCATCGTTCTCGTCTCAAAAAACGCCAGCCGCGATCAACCACTCTACTCCCGCCTCTGGGGTTCCGGCTTCCTGCCCAGCGAACACCAAGGCGTCCAGTTCCGCTCAGGCAAGGAACCCGTTCTTTACCTCACGAATCCCGAAGGCGTCTCCCCTCACGTCCGTCGGGGAATGTTAGACACGCTCGGAAAACTCAACGACTACCAAGCCACGCAGCATCTCGACCCAGAGATCGACGCCCGCGTCGCCCAAGCCGAAATGGCCTTCCGAATGCAAACCAGCGTCCCCGACGCCACCGATCTCTCAGGCGAAACCGAGGAAACTTTCAACCTCTACGGCCCGGACAGCAAAATCCCCGGAACCTACGCCGCGAACTGCCTCCTCGCCCGCCGCCTCATCGAACGCGATGTCCGCTTCGTCCAACTTTTCCACCAAGGCTGGGATCAACACGGCGATGTCGTCGGTGGCATCAGCCGCCAATGCAAACAAACCGACCAAGCCTCCGCCGCGCTCGTCATCGACCTCAAACGACGCGGCCTGCTAGAAGACACCCTCGTCGTTTGGGGCGGAGAATTCGGCCGCACCGCCTATTCACAGGGAAAAATCACCGCTAACAACTACGGGCGCGACCACCACCCGCGCTGCTTCAGCATCTGGCTCGCAGGCGGCGGCGTGAAACCCGGCTACATCCACGGCACCACCGACGACTACGGCTACAATATCGTCCAAGACGGCGTCCACGTCCACGACCTCCACGCCACCATGCTCCACCTCATGGGCGTGGATCATGAAAAACTGATCTACAAATTTCAAGGCCGCTACTTCCGCCTTACCGACGTCGCCGGACACCTCGTGAAACCCATCCTCGCTTAGCCATTTTTTCCCGTCCGCTACTGCCCCAGTCGCAACGGAAAAACATCACTGAGATAACTCTCTATCTTGGAGAGGAAAATGGGGACCACTGATTTTGAGGAAGTTGGTTCAAACCCTTCATTCAATGAAAAAGATGACGGGTAATTCTGTCAGCTAATTTTCACAACCCTCTGAAAATCTGTGAAATCCGTGAAATCTGTAGTTAAAAATCTTCGCTCCATTTTCCCATTTAAGTTTATCAATTTCTCTACCGAGGATCGTCCCCATTCACACAAACAATATGCGACTCAGGCAATCCCCTTCTGCAAGTTCCTCATGCTCCACAGCGCACGACCTACCGCGCTCGCGCTACCTCTGAATTTCCGTGCGCCGTCCTTGCGTCTCGTGCCAAACCTCTCTCGCGCTGCTGCAAACGCTTCATTCACAAACTCTCGGCTACCAATCACCGCGCCGTCCGTGAAATAGCGTATCCGACATCTCAACATCGCCGCCATGTGCAAGTCCGGCAGCACGGCCTCGTTGTCTGCACTTGATAGTAATTCCGCATGGTTCTTCGTGACTGATCCCCGCGTTTTCACCTGTGCCCGCCCGCTTTTCTGTTGTAGCGCAATCCCCATCAACCGCCGATACAACCGCGAAACTTCCTGCCATTTCTCCGCATCAAAGCCGACTCCCTGATCGCAGAAATACGCCCGAACCAAGCCCTCTCGCGCTTTCTTGCCATTACCCTTTTTCCCCCCGCCGACGGCTTCACCGTAGCTACTCCAACGGTAATCCGCCGGATCTGAAACCATCCCCGCACGCACTGGATTCAGGTCGATATAAGCCGCCATCGTCCGTGCCGCCGTGCCGCTTTCCACGATCACGCTCTTGAATCGCTCTTCCCACAAAGTCCCTGTGCGTGAATGAGTTCGGTTGAACCATCGGGTAAAACGGATGAGCAAGCCTTTCATAAATTCGCTCAAATTGTGCATCCGGTAAGTGAATCGGGCATGAATTTCAGCAACTCTCTCGTCGGCGGCCACTCCATCGGCGACCATTTTCTTCGCCTCCAACAGTTCCGCCGCGACTGCCGCCACAAATGCCTCGGAATAGAGCGCGGAAAGTCTTTGAAGCAGCTCTTCGTCACTCAATCCCTCCTCCTTCATCGGTGGTACTTCCAGCAGCAGGTGAAAATGATTCGACATCACGCAATACGCCAGCACCCGACAGCCAGAAAAATTCTCATACATCCGCAAATACATTCGAAAAGCCTCACATTCCCGCTCCCCAAACACAAACCGCCGATCCACCACCCGAGAAATCGTGTGATAAATCACAGGTTTCTCCGCAGATTTCTTCCAGTCCACCAGCCACCGAGCCTTACGCATGGCTGAAACCTGACAGCGGAAATGAAAATTCCAAGAAGATTCTCTATAATTTGTCTGTCACTTAATAATGTCACTTAATAATGTGTCTGTCACTTAATAATGATTTCCCCTGCCGCCAGCGATGTCCTCAAGCTCTCGAAAAAGCACGCCGTGAGATTCATCTGAGGCGCAAATTCAAGGAGCCACGATCTCCGTATCCCTGAACCGATGACCCGCGGCTCGCCTTTCCGAGCCGACATAATCTTGTCCGACAGCGCGTTGCCTGTCCTCCTCCGGTTTATTCTTGCGCGGTTGGGGCTGGCGGGAAGAATCCGCCTTCCGCGCTGCGGTTCCACCCCATGAGCGAATCACTCACTCCCATTGAAAATGCCAGCTTCGACCAGATCGGCGAAGTTTTGCGTAACCACCAATCCTTCGTCCTCATCAGCCACGTCCGCCCGGATGGCGATGCGATTGGCTCCCAGCTCGCCCTCGGATTTTCCCTGATGGCAGCAGGAAAATCCGTGAGACTCATCAACGAAGACGGTCTGCCGGACAACCTCACATTCATGGCTGGCTCGGAAAAAATCGAACTGCCACCATCCGAGCCGCTGGACGTGGAAGTCGCCATCGCACTCGATACCGCCACCAAGCCACGCCTCGGCGATGCCGCTCTGAACGCTGCCTCGAAGGCGAAAATCTGGCTCAACATCGACCACCACATTTCCAACCCGAAATACGGTGACTTGAACCTCATCGACTCGACCAGTCCGGCGACTGGCCAAATTCTCTATCAGCTCATCGCCGCGCTCGGACTGCCGCTACCGGCAGAGACGCGGGATGCGATCTACGTCGCTGTCTCCACGGATACTGGCTCGTTCCAATACCCATCCACCACGGCGAAGACCTACGAAATGGCCGCAGATTTGATTCATCGCGGGCTGGATGTGGGAAAAATCAACTCGGACACTTACGACAATCACCCCTATCGCCGTGTCGAGCTGATGCGGGCCTTGCTCAATACGCTGGAGCTGTCCGCCGACGGGCTGGTGGCGAATTGGGAGCTGCGCGACCAAACCCGTATCGACCTCGCGCTTTTACCCGAAGACAGCGAGGGACTCATCGACATCATCCGCGCGATCCGTGGGGTGCAGCTTGCGGTGTTTTTCGAGGAACTGGTGGACGGGAAAATCCGCGTTTCCATGCGCTCGAAGGATAGGCGGTTAGATGTCTGCCAGATCGCGATGGAGTTCGGCGGCGGCGGTCATGCTCTCGCGGCAGGCATTCGGATGAAGGGTCCGCTGGAAGAAGCGAAGCAAGCGGTGTTAGGGGCAATCCGCCGTCGTATCGAAACGATCAATTAATTTTTATGAGAAACAATCCCACCGATTTTGACGGCCCGAATGGCGTGCTTTTGATCGACAAGGCTGAAGACATGACCTCGCACGATGTGGTGGCCATCGCCCGCCGCGCCCTGAACACGAAGAAGATCGGCCACTGCGGCACGCTCGATCCGATGGCGACGGGCTTGCTGATGTTAGTCATCGGCCGCGCGACGAAGATTCAGGATTTGCTGATGAGCGAGGATAAGCAATACGTCGGCACACTCACGCTAGGCTCCACGACCAGCACGCAGGACCGACAGGGCGAAACGCTAGAAACTAAGGCTGTTGGAGATTTTTCCAAAGAGCAGATCGACGCGGCATTCAGCGGCTTTATGGGAGATTTCGAGCAAATTCCGCCCATGGTTTCTGCGATCAAAAAGGACGGCGTGCCTTTGTACAAACTTGCTAGAAAAGGCATCGAGATCGTGAGAGAGCCTCGCAAAGTTCACATCACCGGTTACGAAATCACGCGAGTCGCACTGCCCGAGGTGGACTTCGTGGTGAATTGCTCGAAGGGGTTTTACGTGAGGACTTACGCACATGACATCGGCGAAAAACTCGGCTGTGGCGCCCACTTAAGCGCGCTGCGGCGGACGCGTTCGGGGAAATTCACATTAGATCGGGCTGTCACCGTAGCAGATCTGAAGACTGCTCCGCGCGAGGATCTCACCAAGGCTCTCATTTCCCTGGCAGAAATCTCGTTGATGCGCGGAGCGTGATGATTTGACCGAGGCACCGTGAAAGGCCCGAAACGATGAAGGGAGAAAGTGGAAGCACTGAAAGCACTTTCTTTCTCCCCTCAATGACCAGACGGACAACGGGTCTGCTCTATCAAACGGTTAAGCGATGACTTCTTTGTGGAAGCTCTGCCAGTCGTCGAGGTTGTTGAGGTTGATGGCGTCGAGAATTTTCCCTTCGTCAGGGATTCCGTTAGCAGCGAGGATGGATGTGCGAACCGTGTCAGCATGGTGGTAGCCGACGATGGCTGCATTCAATTTCGCGACAGCAGCGGCATCCAGCGAACCGCCGGACTGGGCGAGCACCCAAGCCTCGAATTGCGGATAGCTGGGCTTGGTGGCGATGAAGCTCTCGAAGGCAGCTTTGTCCAGACCGAGACCGTCGAGGACCATTTGGTCGTAGCCTTGGCCGCAGGATGGGTAGTCGGCGTGCAATTTGCCGACGGCGCCAAGCGAGGCTTTTTGCCAAAGACGCGGCAGGTGAAGGACGCCGAGTGGACCGGCGGTGCCGGAGCTGATGAGTGGAATGTAGTTAGACATGTGTTCTGTGGGGTTGAGGGTTGGGCGGATTTTCTGAAAATCCGTGACGATTGATCTTCTGGACGGCGCGGATTGCAAACTCTTGTTTTTCCGGAAATGAAAATGAGGCGATTTTTCTCGTTTCATCCGGCATGGTTGCGTTTCAAATCACCGCGCCGCAGTGATTTTTTGCGGCACTTTTACCTCAGCATCTCACCCCTATGTGGAAAGGCCGCTTCGCTCAAGACACCTCCTCGCTCGTCCAACAATTCGGCGAATCTATCTCGTATGATTGGCGGCTTTTCCCGCACGATATCGCAGGTTCCATCGCCCATGCGCGGGCTCAGATGAATCTCGGATTACTCACGGCGGATGAGTTTTCTCAGATCGAAAATGGGCTGAAGGAAATCCTCGCAGACATCGAGGCGGGGAAATTCGAGTTCAAGACTTCGCTCGAAGACATCCACATGAACATCGAGGCCGAGCTGACGAAACGCATCGGCGCGGCGGGCGCGAAACTCCACACCGCCCGCTCGCGCAACGATCAGGTCGCCACCGACACCCGCCTCTACGCCCGCTCGGAAATCGATGGCCTGCTCAGCGCGATCACCCTGTTGCAAAAATCTCTGCTAGACCGCGCAGAAAAATACGTGGCCACCGTCATCCCCGGCTACACGCATCTCCAACGCGGCCAACCCGTCACAGCGGGGCACCATTTCCTCGCCTACGTCGAAATGCTCGAGCGTGACAAATCCCGCCTCGCCGACTGCCGCAAACGGCTCAACATTTCCCCGCTCGGCTCCGGCGCGCTCGCTGGCTCCACCATCAATCTTGATCGCCACGCCATCGCCGCCGAACTGGGCTTCGATGGCGTCACGCGCAACTCGATGGACGCCATCGCGGATCGCGACTACATCGCC
>JANOQR010000246.1:0-25509 GCA_031414935.1 Luteolibacter sp. | reverse complement strand
TGCCAGATTGAGGGGAAATTGATGGATTAGCTCACATTCAACTCATGCGGGGATGAGTCGAATTCATTGAGAGCGGTTGGCACGTCGCTTTCGACTGATGGGTTTAGTGAAATTTCGAAAAGTTACGGATCGCAAGGTGATGCTTGCCTTACCAAGTCGGTGGGGACTTAGTTTTTCTCAGTCCAGTTCTTGTAACTCTATGAATGAAAAACCCCGGCTCTCGTTTTGGCAGATTTGGAACATGTCGTTCGGCTTTCTCGGCATCCAGTTCGGCTGGGGATTGCAGATGGCGAATATGTCGTCGATCTATCAATTTCTCGGTGCGGATGAGAAAGATATTCCGATCTTGTGGCTGGCGGCACCGCTGACGGGATTGATCGTCCAGCCGATCATTGGTTACTACAGTGACCGGACGTGGACGCGGCTAGGGCGGCGGCGTCCGTATTTTCTGGTGGGGGCGATTCTGGCGAGCTTGGCCTTGATCGCGATGCCGAATTCGCCGTCGCTGTGGGTGGCGGCGGGCTTGTTGTGGATCTTGGACGCGTCGGTAAATATCAGCATGGAGCCGTTTCGGGCGTTCGTGGGCGACATGCTACCGAAGGAGCAGCGCAAGAGCGGCTTCGCGATGCAGAGTTTGTTAATCGGTCTAGGTGCGGTGCTTTCCTCGGCGTTGCCGTTTATTTTAACGAACGGCTTCGGGGTGAGTAAGGAGGCGACGGTGGAGAGCCCGATCCCGCCAGCGGTGAAATTGGCGTTCTACATCGGCGCAGCAGTTTTCATTTTAGCGGTGATGGTGACGATCCTCACGACTCGCGAGTATCCGCCGGATGACATGGCTGAGTTCGAGCGGATGAAGCGGGATAACGCGGGAGTCAGTCACGCGTTTCGGGAAATTTTCCAAGGGATCGGCTCGATGCCCACGGCGATGAAGCAGCTCTCGGTGGTGCAGTTTTTCACGTGGTTGGCGTTGTTCAGCATGTGGATTTACTTCGTGCCTGCGGTGGGAAAGGGGATTTATGGCGGCGAGCCATTGGGACTGCATGACGATGCGGCTAGGGAAAAAATCGAGAAAGAGCCGCAGTGGTTAGCTCCGGCTGCCGCTTTGGCGAAGGCGTATGAGGCGAAGAAGAACGAGCTGGCAAGCGAGGCGGCAGCAGACAGTCCGGCGAAACCTTGGTATGGGGCGATGTTGCAGATGTTTGGACTCAGTCCGGCTGACCCGGATGCGGGCGAGCGGATCGATGCGACGATTCTCGCTAGCTTGATTCGCGAATCGGTTAGCACGGCTACACCGCCGAAGAAGCAGGAGGCGAAAAGCCCGCTGGTGCAAAGTTTCGCGCTCGCGCTGGCGAACCAACAAGTAGCGACGGCGGATGCGGCAGGAATACCGACTGCGGCTGCGGGATTGCAGGAAACTTTGGCATCGGCTCGTCGCTATCAGGAAGGCGCGGCATGGGGCGGCGTGTGTTTTTCCGCCTACAATCTCATCGCCTTCGGATTTTCCTTCGTGCTGCTGGCGATGACTCGCTTCCTACCGGCGAAGAGGATTCATCTCATCTGCCTCGCGGTCGGGGCACTGGGTTTGATTTCCACAAACTTCGTCAAACAGCCGTCGATGTTGCTGCTCTCGATGGCGGGCGTGGGTGTGGCTTGGGCTTCGATTCTCTCGATGCCTTACGCGATGTTAGCCAACGTCATTCCCGGTCATAAAATGGGGTTTTACATGGGCGTGTTCAATTTCTTCATCGTGCTGCCACAGATTCTAGCAGCGGTGGCACTCGGGAAATTGGTGGACTCCCTTCTCGGCGGCGATGCGATGAAGGCGGTGCTGATGGGCGGGATTTCCATGGCTGTCGCCTCGCTCGCGATGCTCATCGTGAGCGACGAAGCGGAATCTGAAACGTTAGGAAAAGCGTGATACTGACTCGCGTGATTTCGAGATCTGGTGTTAATTTCTGAGTTCGCTGACATCGCGCAGCCCGGGAAGTTGTCATCCGCGAAAATCCATCTTACGGGGATACCGGGAAACTTGATAAGAATTCGCTGGAGAACGGGCGATAGGCTCGGCAGAAGTGCTGGCCGTTTCTTTGCTGATGAAATTTGACCCCAGATGCCCTGTTGTCCCGCCCGCCTCTGGCCTGCGAGGATTCACTCCAATCGCCGTGATCGCTTGAAAGATCAGGATTTCAGAGGCCGGGAAATTTCTTGGAACTACCCGAAAGAGCTGCCGGTGGTGGAGCATCGGGATGAGATTCTTGCGGCGATTCGCGAGCATCCTGTGGTGGTCGTCGTCAGCGAGACGGGCTCGGGAAAAACCACCCAACTTCCGAAAATGGTCGCTGAGGCACTTGGCCAAGACGGCGGCAGAATCGGTTGCACGCAGCCTCGGCGAATCGCGGCGGCTAGCGTCTCCAAACGCGTGGCGGAGGAGTTGAAAGTGCCGCTTGGGGATTTCGTCGGCTACCAAGTGCGCTTCGAGGACAGGACTTCGCGGGAGACGCGCATCAAGTTCATGACCGACGGCATCTTGCTGGCGGAAACTCAGGGCGACCGCGATCTGCTGCAATACGAGGCACTCATCATCGATGAAGCCCACGAGCGTTCGCTCAACATCGACTTCCTGCTCGGCTACTTGAAGCGATTGTTAGGTCGGCGGAAAGACCTCAAGCTCATCATTTCCTCGGCCACGCTCGATGCTGGCTCGTTCGCGGAATTTTTCTCAACCAACGGCACGCCTGCCCCCGTGATCGTCGCGCCGGGGCGGATGTTTCCGGTCGCGGAGTTCTTTCTCCCGCCCTTCGATGACGAGGAAATACCCCAGCACGTCGCCCGTGCCGTCGATTTCCTCGGCGATATGGAACCGACGGGCGACGTCCTGATTTTCCTGCCGGGCGAGCGCGAAATCCGTGAATGCGCCGACGCGCTCGATGGCCGCCAATACCGCAACACCGAGGTCTTGCCGCTCTTCGCTCGGCTCGGCCTCGGCGATCAACAGCGGGTTTTTACGCCGGGAAATAAACGCCGACTCATCCTCGCCACCAACGTCGCTGAGACATCTCTAACGATCCCGCGCATCGCCTGCGTCGTCGATACCGGGATCGCCCGCGTGAGCCGATGGAGTCCGGGAAAAGGCGTGCAGCGGCTACAAATCGAACCGGTGAGCCAAGCCAGTGCGCGGCAACGAAAAGGCCGCTGTGGCCGCGTCCGAGACGGCGTGTGCGTGCGACTCTACGAGGAAACAGAACTCACCGAGCGGCCAGAATTTACCGATCCAGAAATCCGCCGCAGCTCTCTAGCAGGCGTGATCTTACGGATGAAATCTCTCGGTCTGCCCGAGATCGACGAGTTCCCATTTCTCGATCCACCATCGCCGAAAGCCATCTCAGAAGGCTACCGCACGCTGCGTGAGGTCAACGCGCTCGATCAGGAAAAAAACCTCACCGACTACGGTCGGCAGATGGCGCGGCTACCGGTCGATCCACGTCTGGGACGGATGCTCATCGAGGCGCGGAAGGAGCATTGTCTCGCAGAAGTTTTGCCCATCGTCGCCGCGCTGGAGTCTAGCGATCCCCGCGAACGTCCTGCCGAGAAAACGCGTGAAGCCGACGCCGCGCACGCGAAATGGAAGGACGCCGAGAGCGACTTCATTTCCCTCCTACGCCTCTGGAACGACCTCGCGAAGTTCCGCGACAACCGTGGCCGCTGGCAACGCAACGCCCTGCGGAAATTCTGCGGACCCGCATTTCTCAACGCCCGCCGCGTCATGGAATGGGCGAACGTCCGTGATGAACTCGCCGACCTGCTAGAGCGCGAATGGAAGCTGAAACTCGGCGAAATTCCTAACGAGCCTGCCTACGCGAACTTGCACAAAGCACTTCTAGCAGGCGTGCCACGGCAGTTCGGCGTGTGGGATCGCGAGTCGAAATCCTACCGCAGTGCGAACGGTGGCTTCTTCGCTATTTTTCCCGGCTCCGGGCTGTTTGGCCAACCGAAGCGCCCCGAGTGGGTGATGGGCATGGAGCTGGTAGAAACTTCCCGACTGTGGGCTCGCCGCGTCGCTCGCATCGATCCCGCATGGGTCGAGATGGTCGCCCCGCACCTCTGCAAAAGCCGCTACGGCGAGGCGCATTGGGACGAAAACCAAGGTGCCGTCTATGGCAAGGAAACCGTGATTTGTGGCGGGCTGCACGTCGTCGCCGGGCGTCGCGTCCACTACGGGCGTGTCGATCCGAAGGCAGCGAGAGGGGTCTTTCTCCGCGAGGGAATCATCGGCAATGGTCTGCGGAAACGCTGTGATTTCCTCGATCATCTCCACGACATGCGGACCGAACTCGAAGCCATCGAGCAGAAGCTGCGACGGCCCGGCGGCTTGTGGAGTGACGACGCCGTGCTGCGGTATTACGAAGACCGCATCCCTGAGGAAATCAACACCGCTGCCGCCTTCCACAAGTGGTTGGAGAAAAACGAACAACTCCTCATGTTAGGCGTCGGCGATGTGGTGGATGAAGATCTCAGCTACCTCGGTCTCGATGGATTTCCAGACACTCTGAAGCACGCGGGCCAAGAGTATTCGCTCTACTACCACGCCGCTCAGGGCGAGCGCGACGATGGCGTGACCATCGGCGTGCATGTCGATCAGCTCCCGCGTTTTTCCGACTGGCTACCGGGCTGGGGCGTGGATGGAAACCTGCGTGAACGCGCTGAAATTTTGCTTCGTTCGCTACCAAAAGACTATCGCCGCATCTGCCAACCCATCGCACCGGCTGCGGATAGTTTCGCCGAGCTGTGGAGCTTCGCGCCGAAGGATCGCAGCATTTTTCAAGCACTCTCAGAGCACATGAAAGAGCGAAATGGAGCTTATGTTCCGGTCGCTGAGTTCGATGTGAGCAAGCTCCCGCCCGAACTCGTGACGAAGATCTGGGTTTGCGATGACGATGCGAATGAACTCGCGATGGGCGAGGACGTCGCCGTGCTGAAGCTCCAACTCGCCGACCGGATGCGTGTCCGTTTCGAGGCCGCTGCGAACGCCGATGTCGAACGCAGGGGAATCAGCACTTGGGACGGTGAAAGTCTGCCAGAACTCGTGATGACTCCCGGCGGTGCTGCATTTCCTGCATTGGTGGACGAGGGGAAATCCGTGGGGGTTCGCGCTTTCACCAGTGCCGCGCTCGCTGCCGAGTCTCATCGCGCTGGCGGTGCTCGCTTGCTGTGGCTCGCCCACACGGATCAAGTGAACTATCTCAGAAAAAAGTTTCCGTTAGGTATGATGGCGAAGGTCGAGCTACCGCGTCTCGGCCCCGGCGGCACCTTGTTGGACACGCTTATTTTGCTGGCAGCAGAAGGCGCGGCGGGTGGGATTTTTCCGCGGTCGCCCGACGACTTCCGCGTTCTCACCGAACGGGCGAGGGGACGTTGGTATGACGCTGCGGCGGTCATCGGGAAATCGTTCGATGAGATTTTCGACCTCCTGCCAGAGATCCGGGATTGGGTCGCGAGCAAACGTGGAGATCGCAATCTCGGCGAGATCGCGGACGACATCGGCGAGCAACTCGACTGGCTGTTTCGCAGAGATTTCGTCTGGCGAGCGAGCTTCGATCAGCTACGCGAATACCCGCGCCGCCTGCGTGCCATCCGCTCCCGCTTGGCGCGGCTTTCCTCGCTGCCCATCGTCAAGGATCTGGAGAAAATGGATCGTTTTCGCCGCCTCTGGCAGCCGTGGTTCCAACGCCACACCGCCCACCCGGACGATCCCGCCCACTGGCCCGTCGGCTGGGCAATCGAAGAATTCCGCATCTCCATCTTCGCCCCGGACGTCCCCGTCATCGGGAAAATCTCCGAGAAGAGGATTGAGGAAATGGTATCGATAACGGGGTGAGACCTTGGACTCACGTCATGGATCTTTGATTTCGCGGAGTTCCGCTACGGTCCATGGGCTGAAGTTTCGCTTTTCTACGGAGGGTCGCAGCGCCTGCACTTGCTCGGGCGAAATGGCGTCCTCCCGGGTTTCGCCGAAGGCGTGGCGGACGTAACTGGCGATGGCGGCGAGTTCTTCATCCTTCATGTGGCTGTGGCCGGGCATGACGCTGTTGTATTTGATTCCACTCACTTCTATCGGCCCGGCGAGGCCGCCGAGGAGGATGCGGAGAAATGTGTTAGGGGAGCCTTTGACCCACTCGGAGCCTGCAAGTGGCGGAAAGGTGTCAGCTACACCTTTGCCGTCGGCTTGGTGACACTCGATGCAGGATTTTAAATAGAGATCGCGGCCGCTCATGAGATGAGCTGGAAGTTCCACTGGAGCCGGTGCGGCGGATGGAGCTGCTGATAAAACGGCGGCGATGTGAACGCGCAATCCGGCAGGTGCGGTTGCCGCCATCGACTCTAACGCAGGTCGCTGCGGACTGGCTGCGATGCGGGCGAGAATTTCAAGAAGCTCTTTGCCCACCCATGTCGTTGGGGTTACTTCTCCGAGTGCTTGAAAATCCCAAGTTAGAAGTGTCGAGCCTTGACGGCGCATCGCTAGGCGGGCGGCTTGTTGCTCGGTGTCGTCGAGTTGCGTCGGGCCTGAGACTAATTTCCAGAGAGCGTTTGAAATCGGTTGGTTAGGCTGCGTTTGCGCGGCGGTGATGAGGACGAAAAGGCGTTCGCGAGGATCGCTCGTTTTCTCGACGAGACTTGGCAATGCGGCGATGACTGCTGGATCGGATGCGCCGAGGGCAAGCATCGCGTGGCGCCGAACTAATGGGCGGGAGTCGGCCAATGCATTGGTCATCAAACGATGCGCCTCACTCCCAGATGATGCTCCGATGCCTTGGAGAACCCAGATCGCATGAATCGCGCCGAGTGGCTCACCTGCCAGCACAGGCTTGAGCGAGGAAACAAGTTCATCGCCGCCACGCTCAATCAGCAAGCGTTGCGCTTGAAGTCTAATCAACTGCGATGGAGAGGATAGAGCCGCTACTAATCCAGTAACTGATTTTAAATCGACCTTCCGAGTCGGTTGGCTGAGGGACTCCGGGGAAACAATTCTCCAGATCCGCCCGTGCTCGCGATCACGCAAAGGAGTTTGATAAGCGTTACCTTTGCCGGGCCCCTTCTCGCCGACATGGTAGGGACTGTGTGGTTGATCGTAGTTGCGGGCGACGTTGTAGAAACGGAAAACGACGTTGTGTTGGATGATGGGATCATACCAATCCGCCACCCACACAGCACCATCCGGCCCACTACGTGCGGCGACAGGGGCGGACCAAGCATCCGCACTGGCAAACAGATTGTTGCCTCGCAATAGCGTTTTTTTGAGCGACCCGTTGGCTAACAATTCACCTGTTGCGACGAGGTGTCCTGTGGGCTCGCAAATCAATGACGTGGACGCTGAGATGGCAGCAGGAAGCATGGCGTCGTTGTAGAACTGATGGCCAGCGGCGGCTGTGAAGCGGTCGATTTGATCTACTTGCGTCACGTCTTGAGTAATTGGATAGATCGCTGTCGAAGTATCGATGCGAGGCGTCTTCGGCTGTTCGAGTCCGCTGCCAACAAAGGCGGATTTTGGAATAGATAGAATCCAGGATGGATTGTTATTCGCTGTGGAGCCGATCACGTCGCCTTCCTCAGTGAAGCCAAGTCCCCAAGTGTTATTTGTGGTGTTTTGGAGGTGCTCTAGCTCCGACATATCGGGGCGAAATCGAAAGACGGACGAACCGAATTTGTGTTTTTCCCCACTGACTTCCATCTCCACGCCACTGTAGCCGACGGTAGCGTAAATCCAGTTGTCGATGCCGTAGAGAAATTGCGAAGTCGCCGCGTGGGTGTCGTGAATTTTTAAGCCCGTGGCGAGAACTTGGCGAGTATCCGCTTTATCGTCACCGTTGTCATCTTTCAGGAAAACGATATCAGGACCATCCGTCACCACGACGCCACCGCGCACGAAAACGCTCGTCGTGCAATGGCGGAGACCTTCGGCGAACACCGTCATTTTGTCGGCCTTCCCATCAGAATCGTTGTCCTCAAGAATTTTAATCTTATCCGCGCCCTTGTTCGGCTCTAGCGGAACGTCATTCGGGTAGCCGAAACTCTCGACTACCCATGCGCGTCCACGGTGGTCCCAGTCGATAGAAATCGGGTTCTTTACCATCGGCTCCGAGGCGAAGAGCACAAGTTTCGTTCCAACAGGAACTTGAGTGTGAGCCGCGCTATCGCTGGGCGAAAGCGGTTTCTGTAACGCCATCATCGGGATTTCTGGATGTGCGCGATTTTCAATTTGAGGAACTTCAATCTCAAGTGGTGGGATTTTATATTCAGAAAATGACTTAGCTTTCTCTGCGCCGATGGCCCACAGGATGCCTCTCTTGACGAGAGTCTGATAGGCTTGCTCATTCCAGCAACGCAGGTCGTGACCGCTGGCGGTGTAGAACACGCGGCCTTCGCCCTCAAGGCGCACCCATGTCCATGGCTCTTGGCCAGTTTCGCCTTTGTTTAAAGCCTCGCGGACTTGGAGTATCTGCCGATCTGCGGTTAGGTCGGTGTGTTGATAGGTTTCATCCCAACATTTCAAGACTGGCAAATCGCGGGTGATCTCGTGCTTGGCATCAACCGTCAGCGGGCTGAACTCATGTCCTTCATGACTTTTAAAACGACCACCTATCAAATCAAACCAGTCCGCAGACGGGTGGAAGCAACCGCACGCAGAATGCAAGGCGACCAAGGCACCGCCATCGCGCACCCACGGCAAAATCGCTGGCGGCACAGCTGCCTTTTCGTGGTTAGCATAGACGATCAGTGCATCGTATTGGTTGAGATTTTCTCGTGTCACCTTCGTGAGATTCTCGACGAAAGTGATATTGAATCCCTGCGGCCCAAGGGCTTGTTTGAGGACGCGATATCTTTCTAACGGCTTGTGATGGCCGTCGTCGCCGAGAAAGAGAACTTCAAGTCTGCGGGGAACTTCGGCAGCCGCGGATGCGATCATGCCGATGACGAATAGGATTCTACAAAACATGACGCTAGGATGTATGACGCTATGAGATTCTCATTTGCCCGCAGGAACTAACTGCACGAGGCGATCAGGGCCGTTGAGGACGACGTAGATCAATCCATCTGGACCGGTGGCGACATCGCGGACGCGACCGATGTTTTTAAAGATGATCTCTTGGGAAACCACTTTCTTGTCCTTCAATCTGATGCGGCGAATTTCTTGTTGGCCGAGCGCGCCGACGAGAAGATCACCTTTCCATTTCGGGAACTTGTCGCCGTTGTAGAAATCTAACCCGCAAGTAGCGATAGACGGCTGCCAGTAGGTGAGCGGCTGCTCCATGCCTTCCTTTTCGGTGATTTGAACCATCGGCGTGCCGTCGTAGTTCATGCCGTAGGTGATGACGGGCCAGCCGTAGTTTTTACCGGGTAAAATCAGGTTTAACTCATCGCCACCGCGCGGGCCGTGTTCGGTATCGTAGAGAGAGCCGTCGCGTGGGTCCATCGCGAGTCCTTGGGGATTGCGGTGGCCGTAGGACCAGATACCCGGGATGGCGTCGGGAGTTTTTACGAAGGGGTTGTCGGTCGGGACGCGGCCATCGTCGAACAAGCGATGGATTTTTCCGTTCGGAAGTTTCAAATCTTGGACTTCCATCATGCCGCCACGCTCGCCGATGACGAAGTAGATGTAGCCTTGATCGAAAACAATGCGGGTGCCGAAATGCGCTCCTGAGCCGCTGCGGAACTTGGCGTCTGGGCGATAGATCCATTGCTGCTCGGTCCACTGATGGTTTTTGATTTTTCCACGAACGATGGCGGTGATGCATTTGATTTCATCTTTTCCGCCAGCCTTCTTCTCGCGAGTGCCGTCGGACAGACCGAGATAGATCCAGCCATTTTTCTGATAGTCTGGATGCGGGGCGACTTCCATCAGCCCGCCTTGGCCGTGCTCGATGACATCGGGCGTGCCTTGGATGGGCTTGGGATCGAGTTTTCCGTCGGCGGAGATAACTCGCAGTTTGCCGGATTTTTCGGTGACGAGTTTGCGGCCATCTGGCAGAAATCCGATGGCCCATGGGTTTTTGAGGCCGTTCTCGACCAGCGTCTCGATGCGGTAGTTTTCGAGTTCGGTCTTGGTCACTTTGTCGGGTGATGGCTTGGGGAAATCGACGCCTTTGGTGAGCGTTTGTTTCTCCTTCTCGCGCAAGAAAATGACCAAGCCGCGGATCTGATCGTTAGAAAGCACACCTTCCCATGGATTCATGCCCATTTGCGGATTCCCCTTGGCGATGGATTTGAAAATTTCGCTGTCTGAGCTGCCGTGTTTCCACTCGCCATCGACCAACGAGCCGCCGTTGCCACCCTCAAACTTCGCGCCATGGCAGCCAGAACAGTGAGTGGCGTAGAGTTCTTCGACTTTGATTTTCTGGGCAGTGGCGATGCTGCTGAGGCAGAGAAGTGTGGAAATGAAATTCTTCATGGGGCGGATCTTTAGGTGCAGGAATGGAAACGCGATTTAGCAATGAATCTTGCGGCGGATGATTCAAAATTCCCACTCCGCTCCTAGCCAGACGGAGCGTGGTGTGGCGTAGCTGCGGATGCCGTCGCTGCTGAGGCCGGTTTGGATTTCTTCGTCGAAGAGATTTTCAACTCGGAGTTGATAGGTCACCGCAGCGAGCTGCAATGAGAGGCCGACTCGGACGCTGGTGTAGTCCGGGATCGAGCGTGTGGCTAGGGCGTCGTCGTATTGGGATGAGCCATATTCGCAGCCTGCGAAGGCGGTGAGCTGCTCGGTGGCGCGCCACTCACCGCTGGCGATCAGGCGGAGTTCGGGGGCTTGGGGAAAGGGTTTGCCGTCTAGCAGCGGTTGGCGGGATGACTTGGTGAAATCGGTTTGTGACCAGAGACCGTTGAGTCCGAGAGTGACCGTTTCTGTCGGCAGCCATTCGACATTTCCTTCGATGCCGAGGACTTGTGCTTGATCGACGTTTTGCCGTTGTGAGCCAGTGCCATCGGGTGGTAGCACGCCAAAGAGAGCTGTGATTTCTGCGGGGTCGGTGATGGGGACGTTGGCGATGGCGTCTGAAATCCAGTGGTGAAATACGGAGCCACGGACGGTGATGTTAGGCTCGGGCGTCCACTCGGTGCCGGCTTCGATACTATAAAATCGCTCGGGATCGAGATCGGGATTTGCCTCGGTGATGTCGCTGCGGACGCGGAACGGGCGGTGGAGTTCATTGAGCGTCGGCAGGCGAAATGCGGTGCCGACAGAGAGCCATGAATTGAGATTTTTTTGAAACGCGTGGTTCAGCTCGATGGAGGCGGATGGCTCGATGCCGTCGCGGTCGTCTTGGATGTCGTCTCGTAACAAAGAGCCGTCGGTGAGGGAGGTTTCGATGCGTTTGCCGTCGTCGAGTTGCCAAGCGTCGAGGCGACCGCTGGCGTTCACGGATGTCGATGAAGTGATCTGATAGGCGGCTGCGCCGAAGAGGCCGCTGATGGTTTGTTCGCCGCCTGCTTCTCGGCGGCGGAAGGTGCCTGCGTCTTCGTTGGTTTCGCCAGTTAAATGGCGGGCATCGAGACCGCCAGAGTAGGTCCATTTTCCGCCATCGTCCCAAAGCAGGGTGAAAGCACCGCCAGTTCCACGGCCTGGGACATCGAACTGATCCAACGCCATTTCTTCCGTCTTGCGGTCTTCGTCGATAGAGCTGAAGAGTGCCTCAAATTCGCGGCGTTGGTGGTAGGCGAGGGCTTGCCAGGAGAAATTTCCGTGGTCTGAGGTGATGCGGAGTGAGAGGTCGATAGCCTCGGTGGAATTGCCAGTGAGCGGTGTGCCGTTGCCGCGCTCTTCGTGGTAGTAGCTGGCCATCGGCTCGACGGTGAGGCCGGGCGCGGCGAGCCATGCGAATTTTAAATTGCCGCCGTAGAGATCGGTATCGAGCTTCCGGTCGATGGGGCCGCGCTGGCTTGAATCCACAGCGTAGAAACCATCCGTGTGCAGACCGAAGGCGGAGAAATAGGCGGCGACTGTCTTTTCCTCATTTGTCATCTGATGGACGGTGGAGCCGCTCAAAGTCCCTTGGCTGCCGCCGCCGATGCGGAGATGGTGAGTCTCCTCGAACGGGGTGCGGCTGCTCATTTGGATGACGCCTGCGGGGCTTTGATTTCCCCAAACCGCGGCGCGGGCGGATGGGACGATGCGGATGGAATCGAGCGTCGCGGCGTCGTATCGCGCCCAGTAGAGCCAGCCGCCGAAGGGATCATTCTGTGGGATGCCGTCGAGTAGGACTAAAGTTCGCGAGGCGGCGGTGGCTCCGGTGTTTCGCAGACTGACGCCAGCAGAGGTCGGATTTCCGAAGAGCGAGGACTGGCGGCGGTAGAGGGAAAATGACGGCTCGCGGGCGAGGAGTTCGTCGATGGTTCGTGGCGCGGCTTGCTGGATGTCATCGCGATTCCACTCGGCGAGGGGGGCTGTTGAGGAAATTTTTCGATCTGCGAGGACGAGTATTTCGGGCAGTAAATCGGGCGACTGAGCGAAAGTCTGGGTGGCGGTGAGCGAGAGGAGGAGAATGCTGCTGCGTGTGATGATTTTTGTTCGCATGGAGTTTAACCCTTTCGGGCGTCTTCATCTTCACGCGCCGAAGACACCCGAAAGTGTTAAACTACGTGCGAAGATGAGTTATTTGAGCGTGTTCAGGTAGCTGAAGAGGTCGGCTACCTGTTTTTCGCTGAAACCCTCGATCAATCCTTCCGGCATCAGCGAGCGCTTGGAGACGGTATGGCTGGCGATGTCCTTGCGGGCAATCACTTTTGGATCGGTGCCGATCTGGCGGAGGACGATCTGTTTCTTGTCTTCGGAGGCGAGGAAACCGCTGGCGAGGGTGCCGTCTTTGAGGGTGATGTCGTGGCGGTAGTAGCCGCTTTCGAGCTGTTCGTTGGGCTGGAGGATGTTGCGGAGAAGCGCTTCGATTCCCATGGCTCCGGCGCCGCTGAGATCGGGGCCGATGGCCATACCTGCGCCGTTGACTTGGTGGCAGATGAAGCAGGAGGTTTCTGCGAGTATGCGTCCGCTCGCGGGATCGCCGGGTTTTTCGGCTTTGGCTTTGGTGAGACGGAATTTCTCCGCGATGGCGGCGGCTTGGGCGGGGGTGCGGAGTTCGGGGAAATCCATGGTCATCGTGACATTCGGGCCACTGTTTCCGGGAAGATTGTGGAGCAGACCGGAGGGTGGCTGCGCTTGCTCGAAGCGAGTGCGGTAAGCATCCCGGATTTCCGCTTCGGAGCGCGCCCGATCCCAGACGCGGAAGCTGGTGAAGCGTCCTTTGGTGCCGCCGTGAGCGATGGCGACACCGGGATTTAGCCCAAGCAGATCATCCGTGAAATTCACTGCGGCTGTCGCGTCCGGCTCGCCATCCAGATAGAGATGGAGCGTGCCGGCTGCGTCTCTCGTGAATGCGACATGTGTCCAAACTGCGGGGGCGATGGCACGCGAGGCGGCGATCAGATCTTTACCCGTCGCGTGCAGCCGAGGAGTCGCGGTGTAGAAATTGAAATCTACCAGCCCCGCCTTGCCGAGGAGGCTATCGGTTTGGTCCACTGGCGCGTCGAAATTGACCCATGCCTCGACGGTGAACGGGCCTTTGAGGTCGATGTCGATAGGAGCGTGCTCTGCGCCGAGAGCCAGCACTGGCATGAGCAGCCCCTCGTTGGCTTTGAGAAGTTTTTGCACGGCTGGATTTTCGATGCTGAGTTGGGAAATCGCGCGTTCGGTGGCGGTGGGGCCAGCGTCTTTGATTTTCCCATTGGCCATGGCGGTTACGAAGGCTTCCGCGCCTTCTTTGGTCCGCAACATGCCGTTGCTGGCGAGTTCGCGCAGCACGCCGGGGAGGCTGGGCCAAATTTCAGCAATCTTCGCCACGCCTGCGGCTCCGGCGGCGGCGGTGTAACCGATGACGGCCTCGCGCTGGGTTTCGGGATCGGCATCGGTGAGAAATGGCTCGAATCGCGCGGAGTCGGTGCTGCCGATTTCGTTGAGGGTTTTCAGCGACGCTGCGCGGGTGATGGCTCCTGATTCGGAGAGTTTCAGGACGACAGGGATGAGCTCGCTGATGCGGAATTTCCGGGCGAGGGCGAGGATGAGTTCGTGCTCGCCGGAGCCGAGAGCGGCGGTCGCTTCGGCAACTGCAAGGCGCAGATTGGCGTCGGAAGCGGCGGAGGCATCGAAGCTCAAGAGGCTGCGAAGTGTGGCGACGCGGGTGGTATCTGTGGCGAGCATTTTGGCAAATGCGGCACTGACGGCGGGTTGTTTGAGCTGGCCACCGAGCAGGGCGACTTCATCCGTATTTGGGCTGCGGCCAAGATTGGGTAAAATTTTCGCCATCTCAGAAGCGGCTTCCTCGGCGGGTAAGGAGAGGATGGCGAGGGCGCGGGCTTCGTCAGGGAGATTTCTCCGCTTGATGAGGAAGCGGGTGGCGTCGGGATGTGACTCGTAGGCCCAACGGATTTGGTAGCGGAGAAAATCACTTTCGTATTTTTCGCGGACAGTGGTGCCGTGGGATTGGGGGGCGACGAAGGGGGCGAGCAAGGCCAGCATTTCCGGTATGACTTTCTTTTGACGGCGGACTCCATTTGCGGCGATGGCACGGATGCGGAAATCGGTTTCTCCGGGCTGGATGAGTTTCACGAAAGCGGTGGGATCGAGGCTCGTGAGATCGCCCGCAGCACGGACGACTTCGTAACGCATGTGACGCGAGGGATCGGCAGCCCAGCGGGAAAGCATCGCGGCATCGAGCACGCGCATTTCCTCCAGTGCCCAGAGCGCGTTCAAGCGGCGGGCGAGGGGATAGGAGGAAACCCCCACGATTTTCGTGAGCGCGGGGATCATGGATTTGTCGCCGCGTTTCCCGATCTCGATCCACGCGAGGCGGCTGACGAGGGCGGAGGGATGATCGAGCGCGGAGATGAGCGCGGCCTTGTCTGCCGTGGCGAGATTTGGGATCGCGGCAGCGGGCGCTCCCTTCGGCTTGATGCGCCAGATGCGGCCACGGGTTTTGTCACGATCCGGGTGGGTGCGCGGGACTTCGTTGTGGGAAATGATCTTATTGTACCAATCGACGATGTAGAGATTCCCGTCTGGACCGAAGCGCACGGCGATGGGGCGGAAATTTTTGTCACTCGCCGTCATGAAATCTTCTTCTTTCGCGTAAGTCGGTCTGCCTTGTTCGTCTTGGGTCATGGTGATGACTTGGACGCGGTTGGTGATCGGGTTGGCGAGGTAGAAAGTCCGTTTTCCAGCATACTTTGCGGCGAAGGCGGAGTCCCGGTCGTTGGCAATCGCGATGCCGCTCAGACCGCTGCCGCCCATTTGCGAGCCTTGCAAGGATGCCGGAATCTGGGGGGCGTATGGCCGCAGTCTCACAGAAACTGGTCCCCAATAGTGGGTGCCGGGCAAGAACTCAGCCACAGGAATTCCGCAGTCGTTGGCCTCTTGGAGAAACACTTCGCCATCGCGATCCGTCTCAAAGCCCCAGATGTTGTTCGGCCCCGACGTGAGCAGCTCGAACTCGCTGCCGTCCGGGCGGAAGCGGGCGAGCTTGCATTGGTCGAAGGCAATTTCGGTGGCACCGTTGGCGAAGGGTTTGCCACCGGGACGGCGGACTTTGGAGTAGTTGAAAAGCCCTTGGGAAACATAAACCCAGCCGCCCGGCGCGTTCTCGAATTGGTGGGGAAATAAGTGCGAATCCTGGATGCCGAAGCCTTCGAGAATCGTCTCGAAGCGATCTGCCTTACCGTCCTGATTGTCATCGATGTAATGGCGGATTTCTTTGCCATATTGGACGAGCGCACCTTTCGCCGTGGGTAAAAGGCCGAGCGGGATGACGAGTCCTTCCGCGAAAACGCGCGGAGTTTGCGGAGCGGGGCCGGAGGGATTGTCGAAAACAAGCACACGGTCCTTGCCGCCGCGGGCGTAGAGCGCCTCGGCCTGCGCTTGGTTTTCATTCGCATCCACCGGATATTCCACAGCGGTCATCGTCCACATTTTCCCGGAGGCATCCCATGTGACGGTGATCGGTTTCGGTACGTCTTGCAGTTCGGAGGTGACCAGCTCGACTTCGAAACCTTCCGGCACGGCGAAGGACGATTTTTCCGAATCGGGGCTGAGGGGATCTATTGAAGCCGCCATTTCCTCGAGGGTGATGTCCTTGAACTCAACGAGAAATTTCCCGCCGCTGTGGGCTTGGAGGCCGATCAAACCTTCGAGCGCGATGGCAGGATCTTGCTCGGTGTAGTCGATGGCTAAGACGCCGTTGATCCAATTGCGGATGCGTGGCCCTTCGCAGAGAATGCGATATTCGTTCCAGTCCCAATCTTTGACGACGGCCTTGAGCGCGGCTGCGTCCACGGGTTCTGCGATTTTTTTGTTGCGGCGATGCTCGTCCCAAATCGTGCCCCAATAACCGATTCCAGCATCGACTTGGTAGCCAGCCATGTGGGCGCTTGCTTCGCGCAAGCTGCGGACTTGGACGCCCGAGTTCGCGAAGCCTTCCTTCTGCGTCAGCTTCACTTTGAAGCGCATTTCAAAATTCGCGTAACGCTTGGTGGTGGCGAGAAACGTGTTGATCGGCACCTTTTCCTCCATCGAGCCGCCGACGATTTTCCCATCTTGGACCTTCCACCATTTTTTCTCCGCATCCGGGATTTCCCAGCCGCTGAGGGTTTTGCCGTCGAAGAGAGAAATCGGTGCCGCACTGGCGAAAGTGAGCGTTGAGAGGGCGAGGATGATGGATCGGATCATGGGAAAATTAGACTACGAAATCGAAGACTGTCACTCGGGCTAGGTGCGGGACGACGGCGGCTTTTACGCGCTCGTGCTCGGGGTGGGGGAGATAGGCGTCGCGGCTTTCGTTGCTGTCGAAGGTCATGATGAAGCCGTGGGTGAAACCGTCGTTCAAGCCCTCCGCGCTGTCGTAGGGGCCGTGCTCGATGGTGAGCAAACCGGGGATTTTTCCGACCATCCCGCTGAGTTCGGCGAAGCAGGTTTCGATCTGCGTTGGAGTGACTTCCGGGTGAAATTGGAACATTCCGAAGTGACGAGTCATGGTGTGGGTTGTTGGGGTTGGTGGTTGATGAGTTCTAGCAGTTTCTCTGCACAGGCTTTGGCGAAAATCGGGCTGTTAATCTCTTCGTCGAATTCTACGACGGAGACGGCTGCGTTCTGGCGGATGGCGTCAAAGAGGGCTTCGTCAGCGGCGGTATCGTGGAATGGCTGGCCTGCGGCACTGATGACGCTGATGGCTTTGCGCGGGATCATGATCGCGGCTGGAGCGGAGTAACGGTTGACCTTTTCCGCGATGATTTTTCCTAACTCAGCGCATTCCTCCGGCGTGGTCCGCATGAGGGTGACTTGCGCGTTGTGGAGGTAGAAATTTCTACCCTCATACTTTGTCGGAACGCTGTCACGTTCACCGAAGTTCACCATATCGAGGCAACCGGGCGCAATCACGGCGGGGACTTTGGCCTTGGCGACGGCATTCATCCGCTCAGGTCCAGCGGTGAGGACTCCGCCGAGAAGTTCGTCTGCCCACTCGGTGGTGGTGAGGTCGAGCACGCCGGCGACCATCCCACTTTCGATGAGCGCCTCCATCGACTTCCCGCCCGCTCCGGTGGCGGCGAAAATGAGCACTTCGTAGCCTGCTGCTTCGAGGATGCGCTGAGCTTCTGTGACGCAGGCAGTGGTATTTCCGAACATGCTGGCGACGACGAGCGGCTTAGTTCCCTCGGTTTCTAACTTCGCCTCGACCATTCCACAAATCGCTCCGGCAGCGCGGGTGAAGATCATTTTTGAAAGACGATTCAAGCCCGCGATATCGGCGATACTCGGCATCATGACGATGTCTTTGGTGCCGAGATACGGTGCGATGTTTCCAGCGGCGAGAGTGGAGACCATCAGCTTCGGGAAACCGATAGGAAGCGCACGCATCGCTGCCGTGGCGATGGCCGTGCCGCCGCCGCCGCCGAGGGAGATGACGCCGTCGATGTCATTCACTGCGGCGAGTTTCGCGAGAAAAATGGGGGCAGCCTGGCTCATCGCCATCACGCATTCGCCACGATCCTTGCGGGCGACGATGGCTGCGAGGTCTAGTCCGGCAGCGGCGGCGACTTGCTCGCGGGTAAAATTCGGCTGAATGCTAGGCGGCGATCCAGTACCGACGTCGATCAAGACGACTCGGTGGCCACGGGCGCGGATTTGCTCTGCTAGAAATCCGTGCTCTTCGCCTTTGGAATCGAGTGTGCCTATGATCGCGATGGTCGCCATGGGAGAGTAAATGTTAATTTTTCCGCTTCACGGTGATGGATTTAAACTCGCGGGTGAGGCTGGTGAGCGAGGTTTCCACCGCCATCCGTTCGAGGCTGGATGCGCCGACGAAACCGACGCAATCCGTCGCGCGGATGACGCGCTCGGCGTCTTCTGGCGTGTTGATCGGGCCGCCGTGGCAGAGGAAGAAGATGTCTTTGTTGATGGTCTTCGCGGCGTCGATGATGTCTTGAGTGCGTTTGATGGTTTCATCCCAACTCACCACGGCATCCGTCACGCCGATGGAGCCGCCGACGGTGGTGCCGACGTGGGCGATGATCGCGTCTGCACCGCTTTTCGCCATTTCCACCGCTTCCTCGGGCGAGCCGACATAGACGATGGAAAATAGATCCATCCGGCTAGCGAGGTTCACCATTTCAAACTCCTTCTTCACGCTCATCCCGGGTTCTTCGAGGATGTCGCGGAACTGGCCATCGACGATGGTGTGAGTGGGGAAATTGTTCACGCCGGAGAATCCCATGTCTTTCACCTTGCCGAGCCAATGCCACATCCGGCGGCGTGGGTCAGTCGCGTGGACACCGCAGATGACCGGGATTTCCTCCACCACCGGAAGCACTTCGGACTCGCCGATTTCCATGGCGATGGCGTTGGCGTCGCCGTAAGCCATCAAGCCAGCCGTCGAGCCGTGGCCCATCATGCGGAAGCGCCCGCTGTTATAAATGATGATGAGATCAGCCCCGCCTTTCTCGATAAACTTCGCACTAATGCCTGCACCCGCACCCGCTGCGATGATGGCTTGGCCTTTGTCGAGCGTGTCGTTCAGTCGGGCAACGACTTCCGCGCGGGTGTAAGGATTTCCTTTTCCAGTCCATTGATTCGGCATGGACGGGATGTTGGAAGCGGAAGCGAGGTCGTCGAGTTTTGATCCGAGATGGCGTCCACTTTCGTTTATTCTAAATGCACATCTCACCTTTAGGACTGCGGGGACAAGTCTCCGCTTTGCACTGGCCGACATGTCGGCCAGTGAAAAGCTTCGACATGTCGAAGCACTCCACAGCGCGGTAACTCATTTGCTTTCCCACCGCTCGCAGGAACACCCTCTTTGCTGATGCACTTTAGTTTCGCCACAAAGATCACAGAAAAGCCGCTGTCCTTGGTGCGCTCCGTGTTTCAAACTCAAGCCCGGCGGGTGACGCTGATGAGGGTGGCCAGTGTTTGGCAAGTAGCGGACAAGTGTGGATTGCTGCGAATTTCCTCCAGTGTCCACGGCAGCCGATAGCGCCAATTTTCCCCGCCGGAAGTGCCGGGATGGTTGAAGCGCTCGTCGAGGCTGAAAAGCTCAGTGACCATCAGCACCGCGTATCGCGAGTGGGATGCGAAGAGGGATTTGATCAAACGCAGGCGGATTCCCTCGGTGTATGGCGGCCACGGCGAGTGGTGAGGAATGGGAATCCCGGCGAACTCGGAGAGAATGCGGAGCGTGCTGTGCGCGCCGCCGACGGACCAGCCCGTTTGCTCGGTGGGGTGTTCGTGATGCTCGCGGATGACCCGCAGACAGCCACGCCAGATGGCGTTCACCGGATCGTGATCGTGGGTAGAAAAAGTGGCGAATGTGTTTTCAGGAAAGGCATTTCCGGGCGTGGGATGGCCGTGGTCGTTGCAGTCCCAGTGAGGAATGCGGAACCCGGCGATGCCGAGATCCGCGAGGTGCGGGCGGACGTATTCTGGCACCCAACCGAGATCTTCAGCGATGATTTCCGCCTTGCCTGCGGCTTCGAGAATCGCTCGTAGCCGGGCATCGCCGTCGTCGCGATTTGCAGCTTTATTTTCCACGGTGTCGTCTGGCCGCAGAAACCAGCGGGGAAGTCGTCCGCCGTTGATGCTTGCCGCCGCGTCGTGGTTGAGGCCGATGAATTCGTGGCTGCGCTCTGGCCGCCAAGGAAATGCGTAAATCCGGTAGAAACCGAGGATGTGGTCGAGCCGGAAAATATCAAAAATTCGTGTCAGCCGGGCGATGCGTTTTTTCCACCACTGGAAGCCATTTGCCTGCATGTGATCCCAGCGGTAAAGCGGGATTCCCCAGTTTTGGCCCCATTGTTGGAAAAACAAATCATCTTGCCCACCGCCTTCCGGGGGCGAGCCACCACACCAGTCGAGGTGAAACTCATTTTGTTCAAAAAACACATCGCACGAATGCCAACTGATGCCGATGGGCACATCGCCCATCAGCTTCACGCCTCGAGCCTCAGCGTGATCGCGCACGGCCAGCCATTGGCGGAAACACAGCCACTGGACGAAGGCGAAATAGCCCAGACGGTAGCTGACCGCTTCAGCGTTCTCGCGGCGTTGGGCGGCGAGAAATTTTCGCGCTTTTTCCGGCGTCTTGCATGACTCAGGCCAGCGGTCCCACGTCACCGACTCGCCGTGGATTTCCATCAGATAGCGAAATAGGCAGTAGTCATCTAGCCAGCCTGACTCCATTTTTTGAAACTCTCTGAACTCCTTTTCCAATGCCTTACCGGCGTCCTCAAATCTCGACCACGCCAGCTCTAGCAAATTTCGTTTCACACTCCGCACCGCCGGGTAATTCACCAGTGGCGATGCGGTTGCGCTCTTGAGTTCCTGACGTGCTTTCGCGATGTCCTCTTCCTTCAGCCCCGGGATTTCCGCCACCTCGCAGGCGAGATAAATAGGGTCCAGCGCCACCGAGGAAATCCCGCTGTAAGGGCTTTCCTCACTGCCGTTTTCATTGATCGGCAGCAGTTGGATAAATCCCACCTGATACTCCGCCGCCCAGTCGATCCACTCCCTCAGCGCCAGCGTATCGCCGATGCCCAGATCGCCCGTCCGACGCGGCGTGAATGCAGGAAGCAAAATACCAGCAAGACGTTTTCCAGATGAATGCACACGCGCAGCTTGGCAGGCTGACTTGCGGCGTAAATCTTGAAATCTGGCGACTCTAACGATTTGGAAAGCAAAGAGAGTGAGACAGTCGCAAAGGCTGCTCAGGTTGAAATCCTCGCAGTCTCAATCAAGCTGCGTGACGCACGGCGATCCATGCAGGGATTTTTTAACCGCGAATGGACACCAATGAACGTGAATGAAGATGATTTTTGAATAGAATTCCTGATTGTGAGCTAACATCCGCGTCCATTGGTGTTCATTCGCGGTTACAATCACATCGGGTTCCTGAGGTTGCTCCTTAGCGTGATCGCCCTGTCTCCGCGACGGTTTTTTGAGACGTGACTTCGTCGATCATTCGCATTTCATTCTGCTCATTCTCAATGTTGAACTTGAAAACCATTTCTTGCCGTCCGAGCCGCAGTTTCTATGTGTTTTGCTGGATCTGCCTTGCCTGCGAGCCGCTCTTTGGGCGCACTTCTAATAATCTCCTGAATATCCCAGCTTCTCCTCCGCCCACCAGTGTGCAAGTGGTGGATGCCTTTCCCGGAATTTCCTTTGCTAAAGCCGTCGTCTTCGCAAGCCCACCGGGAGACAAAAAACGGCTCTTTGTGGGTGAATTGAACGGTAAAATCAAAGTGATACCGGATGTCACGTCCGTCACTCCGACGGTCGCTGTGGCGATTGATCTGGCCGCAACTATCTCGATGCCAGTTCGTATTCCGCCGGAGTCATGGGACTTGGGGCCGAATCTGGAATGTGGCCTGCTGGGTCTCGATTTCCATCCCAACTACGCGAATAACGGACACCTCTACGTGTTCTATTCGGTCAAAAAAGCCAGTGATTCATCAGTTTGGTATCAACGCCTCTCGCGTTTTACAATCCCGGCAAACCAGCGCGCATTGTCTGCTCCGCTGGTGGACGCTACGTCGGAATTTATCCTCCTAGAGCAGAGGGACCGGGGAGCCAATCACAACGGTGGGGACGTGCACTTCGGTCCTGACGGCTATCTTTATTTATCCACGGGTGACGAGGACAATCCCAGCGACCATTTCAATAACTCCCAGCGCATCGACATGAATTTCTTCGGTGCGATGCTGCGAATCGATGTGGATAAAAAAGTCGGCAATCTGGAGCCTAATCCACACTCTAACCCTGCGGCAGTTGCGGAAGGTTTCAGCGCGGTGGACGGCATCCCGCGAGATGAGACATCACCCGGTTCTGGAATCTACAAGGCGCGATACAGCATCCCGCTCGACAATCCCTACGTCGCGGCGAGCCAAGGTGGCACGTGGGACGGTATTTTGAATGGCTTGGCGCTTGCTCCGCAGAGTCTCACTTACGTGAGATCTGAGTTCTGGGCGATCGGCTTACGAAGCCCGTGGCGCTTTCATATCGACCATGAAAACGGGGAAATCTTGCTGGGTGACGTAGGGCAGAGCACCGCATGGCCAGCCTCGCCCCACGCGGCGGAGGAGCTGAACCTAATCACTCGTGGAGGGAACTACGGGTGGCCTTATCGCGAAGGTCATTTTCCGGGACCGAAGACTGGACCTGCTGGATTCGCCTCAATCGATCCATTTTTTGAGCTTTCCCATGATCCTGCTCTGCATCCCGATTTGCGGGCCCGATGCTTCATCGGCGGAGTTGTTTATCGAGGCAGTCGCTTTGCCAGTTTGAGCGGCGCATACATTTTTGGTGACTTCATTTACGGCAACATCTGGGCTCTAACTCGCCAAAACGGAGTTCCCAGCATACGGCGGATCGCAGGCCTCGCTCAGTTGGTCACATTTGGCACAGATCCATCGAACGGAGATGTTCTGGTCACGGACTTCAGCGGTGTCCGCATTCGCAGACTGGTGACACAGACCACCGGATCTTCATATCCCAGCACGCTCGGGGCGACTGGTTTGTTCACCGATCTCGCCACGTTGACCCCGGCACCTTCGGTGATTCCCTACGATGTCAATTTGCCATTCTGGAGCGATCACGCCGTGAAGCGCAGGTGGTTTTCGATTCCCGATGGAACGAGCCGCATGACATGGTCCAAAGCGGGCCACTGGATGTTTCCTGAGGGGCAAATTTGGGTGAAGCACTTCGACTTGGAAACGGAGCGAGGCAATCCGGTCTCGCCTCGGAAACGAATCGAGACTCGTGTGCTGGTGAGAAATGCAGAAGGTGTCTATGGAGTCAGTTACCGGTGGAACTCTTCTGGAAACGAGGCATCGCTGGCGGCGGATGGAGGCGAGACTTTTGCGGTGGATGTAACCAAAGATGGGGTTCCATACTCGCAGAAGTGGAACATTCCAAGCCGCGCTCAATGCAACACCTGTCACAGTGCAGAAGCCGGATACGCGCTTTCTTTCACGACCCTCCAACTCAATCGGGAATACACCATGGGCAACTTGACTGGCAACCAACTCGATTCGCTGGACCAGGAAGGTTATTTTACTAGCCCTCCAGAATCGCCGAATGTCTTGCCAAGGCATCTCCGCCCGGAAGAAGTGACATATCCTCTGGAAGCGAGGGTTCGCTCATATCTCGCTGTGAATTGTGCCTATTGTCACGCCGGGGCATCGGGCACTGCACCCACCGCATGGGACGGGCGACATGAACTTTCGCTTGAACAGACAGGCTTGATTTTTGGCGCGCCCACGTCGGCGCAGCCACCCATCAAGCTCATTACGCCCGGCAATCCGGCGCATTCACTTATCCTGAGCAGGATGGCGGCAGCCGAAGGTTCCAGCCGTATGCCACCCATCGCCACCACGGAACCTGACACGATCAACATGGCGTTGGTCAGTGATTGGATTTCACAGTCCTTGCCGGCTCGGAAGACCTATGAAATGTGGCGTTCCGATATTTTCGGCTCTTCAGTCACGCCGCAGGGAGCTCCGGGATTTGATGCGGATAGCGACGGTCACTCGAATTACGCGGAATTTCTCGCACAGACTGCCGCGCTGGACCCCGCTAGTTTCTTGGTCCCGGCGATTTCCATCACTGGAGGATCGCTGCGGCTGAATGCGCTGATTCCAGCAAACCGCTCATTCAAAATCGAAAAATCCACGGATTTGCAGCAATGGTCGCCTTGGGACGTTCCCGGAAACCAAGGGATCGCCCATCCAGGTGGGCAGGCCGTGATTTCTGGACCAGTCAACGGGGCAAAGGAGTTTTTTCGTTACCAGCTTCAAGAGCGGTGAATCGCTCTATTCCTGACGATTCCACGGAAAATGATTTGGTTGGCTGGTGCGAGTGATTCGACGCAGAGTCCAGCGGAAAAGCTACGGACGACCGTGTTGTTTCTCTTAACCAGCAGAAGAGTGGACCATTCGCTTTGCTTCCTTGTTCTTCTCTTTACCACCGCCGGATTCGCCGCTAATCCCGTCTCGCGATGCACGGATTTTCCTACAAAAATGGTTCACTACACTGCGAAGACGTCGATCTTTCCACCCTCGCCGCGGAGCACGGCACTCCGCTTTACGTCTATTCTGCGGGCACAATTATCGATCACTACACACGTCTCGATGCGGCTTTAAATGGAGTCGATCATGAGGTCGCCTACGCAGTGAAGGCGAATTCTAACCTCTCAGTGCTGCGCCTGCTGGCCACCCACGGCGCGGGCTTCGACATCGTTTCCGGCGGCGAGCTTTTCCGCGTCATCAAGGCGGGTGGCGATCCCGCGCACTGCACTTTCGCCGGCGTCGGCAAGACTCGGGATGAAATTATTTACGCCCTAGAAAAGGGCATCTACTCCTTCAACGTCGAGAGTGAGGAAGAACTTCGCTACCTCAACGAAGTCGCGGGCGAGCTGCACATCGTCGCGCCCGCCGCCGTCCGGGTGAATCCAAACGTGGACGCCCACACCCACAAATACATCTCTACTGGGAAGTCGGAAAACAAGTTTGGCGTCGATTTCACCGCCATCGCCGACCTCTACGAACGCGCCTCCAAAGAACTCCCGAACATCAAGCTACGCGGCCTACAAATGCACATCGGCTCGCAGCTCACTTCCATCGCGCCATTCATCGAGGCCGTCGAAAAAGTCATCCCACTCGTCACCTCGTTGAAGGAAAAATACGGCATCGAGTTTTGGTCCATCGGCGGTGGCATCGGCATCATTTACAAACACTGTCTCGAATCCGGCTCAATCAACTGGTGGGAAAATCAGCCCATCGAAGAACGCCCGCTCACCATCGAACGCTACGGCAAAGAACTCCTGCCACGTCTGAAAGATCTTGGTTTGAAAATCCTGCTAGAGCCTGGCCGCTACATCGTCGGCAATGCCGGCGTCCTCATCACCAAGTGCCTCTACGAGAAAAAAGGCTCCG
>JANOQR010000245.1:0-13341 GCA_031414935.1 Luteolibacter sp. | reverse complement strand
CCGAACTGCGGTCCGCCCTCGCGCCAGTAGGCGTGGGTCATGCAGAAATGGCGACCCACCTCGCCGCCAGCTTCTACTTCGCGGCCTTTCGGCACTGCCCAGTGGAAGAGTCCGTTGAAGCGTGTGACCCGCTCGCCAGTGGCGGAGGGTTTGACGTGTTCGAGAAAGGTGGAGAAGCGCCCGATGACTTTTTTCGCGTTGAGAGTGTCCGAAACTTCACAAAAACGATCCAACGACACGCCCGCGATTTCGGCACGTTTGACCCATGGGTCTTCACAAATTTCCTCTAACGTGAGTTCCTCTTTTAAGGCGAGCAGGACTTCCCATTCCTCGGGTGTTAGGTCCACCGCGGTGGTCGTCATCATCGTTGCGGGTTCGTCGGCTTTGTCGCCGGGTTCTAAAATTTTCCGGCGCGTGTGACCGACGCCCAGCGCGAAAACTCCATTGGCTGGCATGAGTAAATACTCGGTCGCTCCGGTGAGGCGGAGCAAGGCGGTGGCGTGGAAATCGAGCGACTCACCGACTGGAACTTTCAGCGTCGTCCACAAGCGGTAGCCCGAACCGGAAACCTCGGTATCCGTGGAGCGGATGACGACATGCCCGGAAAATGGATCGTCCTTCGCCATGAAATCAAAGGTCGCGTTGAGTTTTTCCTCCGGCACTTTCCATGCGACTAACGCCCCGTGCGCGAGCTTGGTGGAGAGCAAAGTTTGCCGCACACGCCGCACCACGCCGGCCTCGACCATTGCGCGGATTCGCTCGATCACGGTGTCTAACGGCACCCCGGATTTCTCCGCGATCACATGAAACGGCTGTCGCTGGAATCCGGCGATCAGGTCTTCGGAAATGGTGAGGATGGCGGCGTTGGTAGGATCGGAATGCTCGACGGGAATGGTGGAATTCATGAGTGGATCAATGGCTGAAAATGATGGCGAGTGTGTCGCTGGTTTTGCCAGATACTGCGCGGATCACGCGGAAGTTTCGGTGCAAGAGGGCTTCGGTCAAGCCTCGGCGGACGGACGATCCTGAGGCTATGGTGCAATGCTTTCAGGACACTTGCGTTCAACCTTCAAAGATCGAGGGCGACTCGCTCATACAGCTCGGCAAGCGGGATCTCCGTATCCAGCTCCGGTAAAGGAATCATCGTCTTCAGTCCCCTATACTCCTCCGCAGCAAAGCCACCCTGCGGCAAACTGCGACGATACAGCAAGACCCGCACTTCCTCAGGTTCGACGAAAATGAGAACTTGAAGCGAACTGATGGTGAGGTAGGCGTCCTTTTTTTCTGTAAGATCGGCCCGGCGGGTGCTGTCGCTCAGAACTTCGACGATGAGCACCGGCTGGTCTTGAAAGTGGTCCTCGTCCGGATTCCGGTGGCAAACCACCATGGCATCCGGGTAATAAAAACGAGTATGATCGGGGAAAGTGATCCGCACTTTGGTGTCGCTGTTGAGCGGCTGACAGGATTTTCCGCGAAATCTGGCGATGAGTGCCCCCAAGAAATTCGAGGCGATGATGTTATGCCGATTGCTAGCCCCTGCCATCGCGTGAACCACTCCGCCCAAGTATTCGTGTTTTACCTCGGCTCGTTCTTCGCCTGCGAGGTATTCCTCGATACTCAGCAGGGATGATGGCTGTCTAATGGCTGTCACGGCGAAAGGCTAGCGATAGACGACTGATTTGGCAAGGGGGCAGAACTCTGGAGCGGAGAGAAGAGGTGGCAGGTAACGACGTTCTCCATCGACGTAGTTTCTCACGGTGAGCGGGTTTCTGGCGAAAAAACTCACTCAGCGAGTTTTCGCAGATAATCCAATGCTGGCTCGCGATCAAGGATTCGTCCTTCGAGTTGTTCGGTTTGGATGGCTTCGAGGATTTCTCTGAAGCGCGGGCCGGGCTTGAGGCCGAGTTTGATGAGGTCTTTGCCGGTGACGAGCGGCGGCGGGATGAGCGGTTCTGCGGCGAACTCGACGGCCTTCATTTTGAGAAAATCGTAGTTGTCCGTGAAGCCATTCGACGACCCGCAATCGACGCAGTGCAGCTCCATTTCCTTGGGAAAAGTCGGCTCGGCCATGAAGCGTTTCAGCTTGGCAGTTCGCATCTGTTGGACGTGCATGAACTGCATGTGCCGCGCCACCATCGGCACCACCGCCGCGATCACGTCGTTAGGGTAACGGAGGCGACGCAAAATTTCATCTGCCATCACCGCGCCCACGGCATCGTGACCGCTGAAACGGATGCGCCCGGTGTCGTCGTCGCGTGTTTGGCAGGGTGGTTTGGCGATGTCGTGCAATAAAGCCGCGAGGCAAAGTTCCAGCGGCGCGTCCGATTCTAACATTTCAAGCATGATGCAGGTGTGGACGTAAACGTCGCCCTCGGGATGCCACTGCGGCGGTTGCTCGCAGCCGATGGTTTTCAGAAACTCCGGCATCACGTGCTCCATCAAGCCTGTCTCGGTGAGTAGTTCCACACCGACTCGACGACGTGGAGCCGTTAGGATTTTAGAAAACTCATCGCGCGTCCGCTCAGTGGAAATGCGTGCCAGCAAGTGAGCACATTCCCTCACCGCCGCCAGCGTCATTGGCTCGATCTCAAAGCCTAGGGTCGTCGAAAACCGAATCGCCCGCATCAGCCGCAATCCATCTTCTTTGAAGCGCGCCGCCGGATCGCCAATGGCACGCAGCACCTTCTTTTCCAGATCCCGCACGCCGCCGACGTAATCAATCACCTCACCGCTAACAGGATTTTCAAATAAGCCATTCACCGTGAAATCTCGCCGCATCGCGTCCTCCTCCGGCGTGGAAAAAGTGACCTTCTCGGGCCGCCGCCCGTCCTTGTAACTGCCATCCGTCCGAAACGTCGCAATCTCCACATGCAGCTTGCGGTGCTTCACGATCACCACGCCGAAATGAGCACCGACTTCATTCGAACCGGGGAAAATTTCCATCACCTCCTCCGGTCTTGCTGAAGTCGCAATGTCGTAGTCCTTCGGCTCCAGTCCGAGCAAACGATCCCTAACACAACCTCCCGCAAACAACGCGACATGCCCCGCCGCCGAGAGACGATGGGCGATTTCAGTAGCAATTTTGCGGGTGGACATGCGGCGAAGATATTCGGCGTATCTGCCGTGTCGAGCAACCGACTTGGGCTGTCTGTGAGAATGGAAAGCCCGAGGCCGTCCCTGCCCTCGGTTTTTTCAATCAGCTTCTGAGACGGCGCGAAGTTAAGTTATCGTTCAGCTCCTCCATGATTTTGCCGGTTGCCCATTCTTATGGCTGATGTCAGAGTCCGCCTGTGAAATTGAGACACGTATTTTTGTTAAGTGCCTTTGCAGCCATGGTCATTCCCCTCGCCGCGCAGGATGAGAATGAAGTCGCCCGGAGAGAAATCCCCAAAGATCTCGTCGATGACGAACACGTTCGCGAAGAGCTAGGCGTGAATGAATTTACCGCTCCTTCCATCTCGAAACTCTTCGACACACTCCAGTTTTTGATGCCGCTGCCCATCGCGGATGTGGAACGCAAAATGCCGCCACGGATGCCGCAAGATCGGGCGGATCTCGCGGTCGAGCTGGGATTTCTCATCGCCGACGGATTCCTCATCGTGCAGGCAGAACAACTAGATCGCGTGCAAGAACTCGCCAATGACCTGACCCGCTACGGCAAGGCACTGGGCGCGGGCGACCGCGTCAACCGCCACGCTGCCGGTTTGCTAGAAAGCGCGAAAAATAAGAACGTCGAGCAGTTGAAAAAAGAACTCTCCGCCACTCAGCGCGATGTCGAGCTGGAACTCGTCAGCCTAAAAGATGCCGATCTCGCCCACCTGATTTCGCTCGGCGGCTGGATTCGCGCGCTCGAAGTTTCCACCATCGCGGTGGATAAACAATTCACCGTAGAGCGAGCGCGTAAGGTCATGCGCGAGGACATCGCCGACTATTACACCGAGTCCGTAACTGGCCTTGAGCCAAAAATTTCCGAGCGTCCGAACTACCTAACCATGCGCGATGTCTTGGCTGGTCTTCGCACCGAAATGACCGTGCCCGACGGCCAAGAACCCACCAAGGAAATGATGGCGGAAATCCGCAAACAAGCGGCCAAGCTCGTAGAACTCGCACTGCAACGGCAACAATGAGTTCTTTAAACGAGAGACGAGTCGCCGTCATCGGCCTCGGGATCATCGGCTCGCGGGCGTGTGCGCGACTGGTTGATGCGGATTGGCAAGTGACTTGTTGGAACCGAACACCGAAGAATTTACCGGGAGAAACGGAGACCCCCGAAGCCGCAATCCATGATGCGAAAATCATTTCCATCTACCTGAAGGACGCGCCGACGGTTAGGGAAATTTTCACCAAGATCCAAAGTCATTTATCAGCCGGGCAGATCGTCCTGAATCACGCGACCTTGGATTTGGAAACCACACTCTGGCTGGATGGCGTTTGCCGTGAGCGAGGTTGTCGCTTTCTCGACGCGCCTTTCACTGGCAGCAAGGTCGCCTCGGCGAATGGTCAGTTAGTTTACTACACGGGCGGCGACACGGCATTGGCGGAGGAAATAGAGATTTTCCTATCAGCCACCAGCCGCAGTCAGATTCATTGCGGTGCAGTCGGCACGGCTACCGTGGTCAAGCTAGCCACCAATCTGATCATTGCCTGCACCGTCCAAGCCTTAGCCGAGTCGCTTGCCATCGCCACTCGGCACGGAGTTTCTGCGGCGTGCCTCATGCAAGCCGTGTCCGAAAACGCCAGCTCCTCCGTGCTCAGTGGCATGAAGTTGCCCATGATGGCTTCGGGAAATTTTGAAACTCATTTCTCACTCGCGAACATGGCCAAAGACAGCCGCTACATGATGGCACTCGCGAAATCTGCGGGTCTCGAAACTCCAGCCATCAACGCAGTTTCGCAGCGCATGACTGAACTCTCAGAACACGGACTCGGTGAGCTGGATTTCTCCGCTGTCGCGAAACCTTACTTTCCGCAGCCGTGAGCGAACTGCGAATCGTCGCGCTGGATCAACCTGCACTGCTGGAGTTTAGCGGACCTGACGCAGTTCGGTATTTGAACGGCCAAGTCACTCAAGATGTCCGTCTCGTCGTAGGTAGCGGAAATTCCCTGCCGGCCTGCATCACCGATGCGAAAGGAAAACTTCAATTTCGAGTCAGGCTCACCTCGACCGATGATGGATTGTGGGTCGAGGCACCGTCAGGTTTGAGCGAGAGTCTGGAAGCCCGATTGACTCGCTACCTCATCGCCGATGACGTGGAAGTCACCGACCTAACTAGCAAGTGGACGCTCTTTCATCTCATCGGAAAAATCCCCGAGCCGCCATCTGGAGTGATCGCCCGTGCATCGAGGCGCCTCGGTGTTGAAGGAATGGATTGGTGGGTCAGCAGAGATGATTTTGAAATCCCAAGCGGTGCGGAAATACTCGCTGGCGACGAACTCGAAGCGTTGCGAATCGCCAATGGGATTCCGGCTTGGGGAAAGGAAATCATCGCAGGAATGCTCCCGCCAGAAGCACTGCTAGAAACGACAGATATTTCCTACAACAAAGGCTGCTACGTCGGCCAAGAGGTGATTTCCCGGATCAAGTCGGCAGGAAAAGTGAACAGGCAGCTCACGCGATTCGCCCTCGACGCGAGCCGGGCCGTACATCCCGGTCCTTTTGAAAAAGGAACTGGCGAGATCACCAGTATTTCTCCGATTGACTCGAATGGGATCCGACTTGCGCTGGGCTACGTCAAACGTGGCTCGGCGGAATGGTGGATCAAAACGACCCACGGTGAAGTCGTGCAAGTCCGAGTGATTTGAGAAAACCCCTCTTAACGCTCCAGCAAAATTTGATCTCCTAAAACCACCAGATCCACGCTGCCTTTGAGCGTCTTGTTGATGAACGGCGTGTTCTGCGATTTCGATTTCATAAACTCCTTGGTGAAGGTCGTTTCTCCTTCGGTATCGAAGAGGATGAGATCTGCGGGTTGGCCGACTTCGATGGAAACGGCGGGCAATCCCATCAACCGGCGTGGTTCGGCGCTGTAGCGTTTCACGACGAGATCCCAGCCGAATTTCCCGGTGGCGACGAAGTAGTGATAGAGCGAAACCAGCGCGGTATCCATGCCGGTGATGCCATTCGGTGCGCTGATGAAATCCTGCGATTTCTCAAACGGCGTGTGTGGCGCGTGATCGGTGGCGATGAGATCGAAGACGCCGTCGATGAGTCCTTGCAGCAGACCATCGTTGTCCGCCTTGGTGCGGAGTGGCGGGTTCATTTTGTAGTTGGTGTCGTAGTCGCCGATGTCTTCGTCGGTGAATAACAGATGGTGCGGAGAAACTTCGGCAGTGACTTTTACGTCGCCGCGTTGCTTCCACCAGCGGATGGTTTCCATGCCGAGCTTGCTGGAAACATGCTGAAGATGGATGTGCGCTCCGGCGGCGTGAGCAAGGCGGATGTCGCGATCAATGATGATTTCCTCGGCACACGCAGGCGATCCTTTGATGCCTAGCCGATAACTCATCGCGCCCTCGTTGAGCGCACGCGGTCCGGCGAGTTCCGGGACTTCGCAATGACTCGCGAAAAACATTCCGAACTCGGTGGCATACTCCATCGCCCGCAATAAAACGGCGGGATCAGCAGTCGTGTCGCCATCGTCGGTTAGCATTTTCACCCCGAGTGCTCGCATCCCGTCGATGCCCGCCATTTCCTTGCCATGGCGGTCTTTGGTGACGCAGCCGGACGTGTAAACCGGGATGCGTGAGGTGCGCTTGGCGATGTCGAGGACGTTGGCCACGACCGTCGCGGAGTCGATGGCTGGGCGGGTGTTCGGCATCATGACCACACCGGTGATCCCGCCATTGATCGCCGCCTCCGTGCCAGAGGCGATGGTTTCCTTCGCCTCGAATCCCGGCTCGCGGAAATGGACATGCGCGTCGAACATGCCGGGCGCAAGAACGCGGTTGCGGGCGTCGATGGTTCGAGTGCCTTCGGGAGCGGATAGATTTTTCCCGACGGCTTGGATTTTTCCTTTGGAAATCAGGACATCACCCGAAACAAGATCGGGCGAACTTTCGGAGGCGATGCGGGCGTTGGTGATGAGGAGCATTGGCTGTTTATGAGATGAAGAGGAACCACGGATGAACGCGGATGAACACGGATTGAAGAGGCTGATTCAGTGAGGTGTTGGGTGATTGTTTTGAGGGGGTTTTGTGTCGTTGAGGATTCGCTTCCATTCGAGGCGACCTCGTTTGAAATTTAAAATTAGGCCCACTGGATGGCCAGTGATTTTGAGGTAGTTGAGCATCTGGCCGACCTCGTGATCGGTGATTCGTTCGATGACTTTGGTATCCACCACCACGAAATCGAATACGATGAGATCAGGAACATACTCGCCGACTTTTACGGATTTATAGACCACATCGTAACGCGGTTGCTGCTGCCATGGAATGTTTCTCAGACCGAATTCCACGCAGAGAGCATTTTCATAAGGCTTCTCCAACAGCCCGTGACCAAGGGTATTCAAAACCTCAAAAGCACAACTGATGATCGCACCGGTCTCTTCCTCGTATCGTAATCCGTGTTCATCCGTGTTCATCCGTGGTTCCTCTTCTAGGGGTGATTAAAAATTGCCCCGCCAAAGCCATTGCGACCCACGAATCGAGCGGAGGTGATGAAAATGCTCATGGGCGGGCCGAGTCTGGATAGGTTCCAGAGCATTTCAAGCGCGCCGCGTTGGAAGTCTGAGGAACGGGATCACTCGTTCTTTTTGATCGGACTTTGGACGCGATAGCCTTCTTTGTGCGCGACGTAGCCAGCCGCCGCGCCAGCGGCAAGTGGGAGACAAGACGAGAGCGTGGAAACGGCAAATGCGAGTGAGAGCAGGATGATGGAGCTTTTTTTCATAAGGTGGAAATGGTGTGAATCAACAAACAGTCGATGTTCCGAGCGAGCAATCTGATTTTTGAAGGGAGCCTGAAGCATTTCAAACACGCGCGTTCCTTTCGGCTTGAGCGGCACCTATCTGGAAATCGAGCCGTCTGGATTTACAAACCTAGGGTCGAGCGGCTGAAGTTGTTTCCAACGTGGAAATTTCTCCAACGCCGGGAGCTTCGCCTCATCGAGAAAGGCAGCGGCAAGGGTTTGTGCATGTTTAAAATCCTCAGGCTCCAGTTTATCCTCCGCCGCACGGAGCATCGCATCGAAATTCCATGGGGAGCGGTTGAAACCTGCTTCGATGAAATGCTTGAAAACTCGTTCCCAAGCGGATTCTTCCTCTCCGGCAAGGCAAGTGCCGAGCCAGAGAGAGTAGGCAAGTTCGGCATGATCCATCTTGTCTGCTCCATCGCGATGTACCCAAGCAGAGCGTAAGTAACCAAGTCCTTCCGCAACCTTGCCCCGCCCGATGAGAAACTGACCGTAGTTTCCGAGTTTGACCGCACTCTTAGGATCGATCTCGAGAGCGGGTTTATAGAAGGTCTCTGCCGCATCGTGGTCTCTGCGAATGTTCGTGAGAAAGGTGGCGTAGTTGCCGAGGTTGTTGGCATGCGCGGGATCGACCTCGATGGCGCGCCTGTAGAAAGTCTCTGCCAGATCGTCGTCTTTTCGGATATCCGCGAGGAAGTTGGCATAATTGCCGAGCTTGTTGGCACTTTTCGGATCGGCCTCGAGTGCTAGTTTGTAGAAAGCCTCTGCCGCATCGTGGTCTTTGCAAATGTCCGTGAGGAAGTTGGCGTAGTTGCCGAGAAAGTCGCTATCGAGCGAGGGCAATTTCAAAAGGACTTTATCAAAGGCAACGGCTTTGATTGGGTCCGCCGTATGAAAGTCCTGAGCAATCTCGGCCAACTTATAAAGCCCTCTCGATTTCTGCGCGATCAAGGTAAGAATCTCAAGTGCCTCCGGTAGATGATAAACCTTTTTACAAATGTCCTTTTTTTGGCCGAAAACGTCGTAGTAAAAAAATGAAAATTTTTGTGAATCTGGAACACCCGGTGTTCCTTGGAGTTTTACCCAGTGCTGAAGGAGCTTGAGCGCAGCATCACCTTTTCCGTTCTCGATGAACTCGGTGAAACGAGGCTGAAATGCCTCATCGGTATGACCGATTGATTTGAACAAACGGGTCTCAATTGCGAGATAGGCTTGGCGTAATGGACTGGTGGGGAGTGGTGGCACATAGGCCTGCTCAGTGAGTGCAAGGCGGGGGTGATAGGGAATGAAGAGGTTGAGGACTGGCTTTGTCCCAAGGGCGGTCTTGAATTCGTCGGCGGCTGTTTTCAAACGCCTACTGATAAGGTCCTCCTCACTGCTGGGAATGGGGGAAAGAATGATGTCCGGGGTGCGGAGGGAGATCTTAGCCTGTTCAAAAGTGTTGCGGAGATTCGTGAGAAACTCTGCGGTACCGGTGACATTCTGGGTATTCAACCCGGAGAGAACCATACGGTGGTCCGCGAGGTCTCGAGTGCAGACGCCAGCTACTTCCGAATGCCCCGTGCGACTGTCAATGAGGATGTAATCGTAGGCTCCGGAGCGGGTTAGAACAGCCTTAAAGGCAAGAATGAGGCTTTGTCCCACGCTGCGGGGGACTGGCGGGTTTCCAAAGTCTTCATAAAGTCCCTTCAGATCGAGCTTCTCAAGCAGTGTGGTGTAGCCGTTGCCCAGACAACCAGATGGCATGATCGAGAGGCTGGCTTCTTTGGATTTTCGGAGACTGGTGGGCAGTTTATAGGGGAAAGTGTAACGAGTGGCTAGATCGGCAGGAGAAAGGGTGAAAAGATCGGCCTCGCCCTGCCGGCAAACGGCATCATGCAAAAGTTCCGCGACTCCTACCCGAGGACTCAAATCATCAGCAGCAAAGTTCTTGACGGAAAGGTGGGAAAGTCCGGGGGCTTCGAGATCGAAGTCGATGATGAGGACGCGGAACCCACGCGAGGCGATGAGGGCACCAGTATTGAGCACGGCCATGCTCCTGCCGACTCCGCCTTTGTAAGAGTAGAAGGTGATGACCGGAGCAGATCCGTCAGAGATATTGGGAATGGTCATGGTCTAGGTAACAATTAGCAAGCTGCTGCGGCCGACTTTAGCCATGCTGAAGAGGCGCGAGGGACTTCGATGTCTCTATTTTTTTCCACAATAACCCTCTCAAAAAAATCATTCCTACGTGGCGCGGAGACTGGTGGGATAGGCTCTGGAACAGGTTGGGTTTCCAGCCATTTTTTGAATCCATCTAGAATGAGTGGCTTCCCGGGCAGTAAAAGATTTGAAATGGCGAGGATGAGTTCTTTACGAATCTTGTCCGGGAGATTGGGAGTCGCGAGTCGCAGCTTGGTCGCCAAAGTTCTGGCTGTAATCGGGTCGTCGGGGATGGGAACTAATTGGAGAACAGACAAAGCGTCCCGCACCAAATGGCGAGTGAGAAGGGCGGAAAAAGCAATGGAACCCAGCAGGACCGGATCCGCCTTTGCTGCAATTTTCCACAAAGTAGGATCCTCGGACCCGGGTAAGTCGTGAAGGATGTTCATCACAAATGTCCGACCTACTGGATCCAACCTGATGAAACGTTGTTGATCTTGTACAAGTGGCCTAAGGCGCGCGGCCGTGTCAGTCACCTGCATGAATCCGGCAAGAAGGAGAAGCTGTTTTTGATAGCCATTGCCTTCCCAATCTGGAGAGGCGGCGAAGCGATCCAAAAGCTCGCAGATAGCACGCTTGATGCTATGGGGAAGAGTGAGGTGGCCTTGGAGGTCTTTAAAAAGATGGAACAGATCCGCAGCAGATCCTTGATCGCGGGTGATTCCTCCACTGAGAGCTACCTTTCCTGCCAAGGCTGAAGCGAGCCAGTCAACGAGCGAGTCGTAACTGAGGATCTCGAGTTTTTGAATGAAAGTTTCCATAACGATCTAAATGGCGAGGCGTATTCTAAATGCAAGTCCGTTGCCGTAGATTGGTTTGTGGACAATCTCTGGGTAGCCGGGAAGATTTCTCAGGTTCGGCGCGGTGGGGTAAGTCCAGCCGTGGAAGTTATCGGGATCTGAGTGAGGTCGGTAAAGCTCGAAACCGCCTGCGTCCGCCACAGTGGGGCGGTTCATGATGAGCTTGGGAGCGGTCTGTCGATAGGTGGTGGAGCCATATGCTAGGAGGATGCAAGTGGACCCTTTTGGATCACGCAACCCTAGACGGGTACAGCAATTCACAGCATTTTGGTCGAAGTCATCGAAAGGGTAGGAACTGGTGTCCGGGAGATTAAATGTGGACCACATGAGAAACTCTCCCAGAGGCATCGAGTGAAGAACATCCAGTAATGCTGGATCCAAATCCGCGAGGTCTTTGCCATCTGCCTCAGCCAAGAGCTGGCGAAATTGATTCGGAGAGTATGTGGATCCGTCCAGAAAGCTAACAAATTTCTCGATATCAATGAGACGTCCCATCGCTATGGGAATCGACACTTCGGCAACTAGACTCCCTGCAAATTGATTCTTGCGGCAGGCATTTCTCCAAGCGTCTGAATCAGGTAAAAGTTCGATGAATTCGGTGAGGAGCTTCGCGAAGGCACTGGGTTCAAGCGCTGTTTCGTTCTCGATGTTGAATGCAGTTTGAGACGCACATGATGACGGCCCTTCGGATTTCCAAGCAATAAGTTGAGCATCAAGTTCGACGACCTGTGGAGATGCGAGTGAGGCACGAGCGGCCATGAACTGTGTTGAAGACACGGCAGATTTCTAGTTCACGAGATTTGTCCCTGCAAGAACACAAGGTATCGAAACTGATTTTTCAGAAACCAGCGGGATACGAATTATCGTAGGCTCAATCCGATGAATCTTAGATCCAATACAATCGTTACCCGTTCACCTCGTTCTCGGAGATGGCCGTTTGGATTTCATCTCGGCGCGCTCTTTCATAGGACCATGCGTTGGCGAGATCCTCAGCACGAAGCGTGGGATAGGCGTGTAGCAAATCTGCCTCGCTGATGCCGAGTTGGCGGCTGCGGGCCAAGGTCCAGATCGGGATGCGGGTTCGAGCGAGTCGAGCTGCGCCGCCGCAGATTCGAGGATCTGAGTCGATGCCGGGGAACGTTTGAGTCAGGTCGTGCGCGACGGTTTGAAGCAGAGCTGCTTTTTCTCCAGGGGTAAGGGACTGGAGAAGCGTTCGGGCCTCGGCGAGTGTGCTCATGCGGCTACTTTAGCAAAGCCCAGCGGCTTGGCGAGGTGGGAGTTAATCATGATTCCCCACCCGGCTTGAGCCAGTAGAGGACGGCCATTCTTACGGCGATGCCGTTTTCTACCTGGTCGTTGATGAGGCTGCGTTCGTAGTCCATGACAGCGTCGCAGAGTTCGACGCCGCGGTTCACGGGGCCGGGGTGCATGAGGTAGAGGCCGCGCTGGCGGATTTCTTCTAAGCGCGCATCACTGACGCCGTAGAGGCGGTGGTATTCGCGGAGGCTGGGGAAAAATTGCACGTCTTGGCGCTCCATTTGGACGCGGAGCAGATAGACGATGTCGGGCGACCAGGCCATGGCTTCCTTGTAGTCGGTGAAGCGCCGGATGTTTTCTGGACCGATGCGCGGGACGAGTGAGCCGGGGCCGAGGTAGGCGACTTCCATGCCGAGTTTTTTCAGGATGGTGCTGGTGGATCGGGCGACGCGGGAATGCAGGATGTCGCCGATGATGAGGATTTTTTTTCCAACGGGATCAGGAAATTTTTCCTTAATCGTGAAAGCGTCGAGCAGGGCTTGGGTGGGATGGGCGTGAGAACCGTCGCCGGCGTTGATGACGGAGGCTTTGGCCATTTTCGCGATCATGGCGGGCAGGCCGGAGCGTCCGTGGCGGACGATGATGTAGTCGGTCCGCATGGCTTGCAGCGTTTCGACGGTTTCTCTGACGGACTCGCCTTTGGTGATGGAAGATTGGGCGACATCAAAGTTCGTGACATCCGCTGATAGACGTTTCGCGGCGACCTCGAAGGACGAGTGGGTGCGGGTGCTGGGCTCGTAGAAAAGCATGAGCACGGACTTGCCTTTGAGGGCGGGGACTTTTTTCACCGAGCGGGTGAAGAGCTCTTTGAATGGGATGGATTGATCGAGCAAGAGGTCGATTTCCTCCCGGTCGAGTGCTGCGATGTCGAGTAGATCCTTACGTGCCATGCTGAAGTTGTGGGAAGTAGTGGAGGGTGCCGAAAACGATGACGAAAAGGGCCGCGACGGAGATGAAAGCGGCGTGATGTCGCGACAACGGTTTTTTGAAAAAGATGAACGCGGCGCAAATCAGAGACAGCACGACACCACCGGCTGTGAGTGGGAGAAGTTGTTTTGTGAGATCGTAAAAGTGAAAGAAAACTCCAGCGGCAATGACGGATAGATAGCCTGC
>JANOQR010000244.1:0-2030 GCA_031414935.1 Luteolibacter sp. | reverse complement strand
ACGCGGGGCTGGAGGGTGTCGAGGCAGTCGCGGAGTTTTTGCAGCGTGTTCATTTTCATGTAGCGGCAATCGGCACAGGCGCAGCGGTCGGTGGGGCCGGCGATGAGATTTTTATCCGGGCATTCCTTGCGAAGGCGGTGGAGCATCCCGCTTTCGGTGACGACGATGATGTCCTTCACGGGCGCATTTTTGCAGTAGGAAATCATCTTCTCGGTGGAGCAAACTTCGTCAGCTAGCAGGCGAACGGCTTGCGTGCATTCCGGGTGAGCTACGACGAGCGCGTCTGGATATTCGGACTTGATGCGGTTGATGGAGTCGCGGGTGAACTCGACGTGGACGTAGCAATTTCCCTTCCAGAGATCCATTTTGCGGCCCGTTTGTTCCATGACCCAGGCACCGAGATTTTCGTCGGGGACGAAAAGAATGGGTCGGTCAGCGGGAGCGAGGTTGACGATTTTGACGGCGTTTCCTGAGGTGCAAATCACGTCGCAGAGTGCCTTCACGCCGCCGGAGCAGTTGATGTAGGCGATGACGTAGTAGTTTTTTTCTGCGTTGGCTTTGAGAAAGGCTTCGAGCTGGGGGGCTGGGCAGGATTGTTCGAGCGAGCATCCGGCGTCGGCATCGGGCAGGACGACGATTTTTCCGGGGTTCACGATTTTTGCGGTTTCCGCCATGAAGTGGACGCCGCAAAAGACGATGACATCGGCCTCAGTGGCTTTGGCGTGATAGGCGAGGCCGAGAGAATCGCCCACGTAGTCCGCCACATCTTGGATGTCCCCGGTCTGGTAATTGTGGGCGAGGATGACGGCGTTGCGCGCTTTCTTGAGCGCGAGGATTTCGTCTTTGAGATCGAGTGCGGCGGGCATGAAGAGGAGCGTGGAGGTTGGAGCTTAGAGGTGGGAGATGGGAAAAGTGCGAGAACCGTGAGGTTAAGTGGCGCTTTCTGTTTCTTGATCGCTGATGGGTAAGGCTTTTGAAATTTCGTCTTTGGAGAGATCCCAGCTTTTGAGTGTAGTAATAATTCTCGGCTCTTTCGCGAGGCGGACACTTCGACGATAGCTTCGAGGTTGAGGCAGTTCCTCGAAAAATTTAACGATTTTCCAGCTCAACGGGGAGAGGGGGACTTTCGTCAGCTTAAACTCAATAAAGCGGCTTTGAATTCCGTCCTTCGATGCCTCAAAAATCTGCCAAGAATCAATGTCGTGGCGATTTATTTTGGTGCCACGAACGGTGACAGTTTCGCCTGTGATTTTGATGGTTGGTGCTTTTTTGAACATCTTCCAAATGAAAAGCATGATATCGATTAGGATCAACCCAATCGCGATCCACAACCAGATGCTACGACCATTCAGTGCGGAGAGAAATAAAGCTATCCAACTGAAATTTAGCAATGCAGGGAGAACTATAGTCAGTAAAATATACTTCATTTCATTGAGTCATCAGGCAGGTGTTGCAGCGATCATCTCGATGGTCCCGGTGTGTTTGGCACCGGGTTTGACGATGAGCGAGGTGGTGCGGACGAGGCCTTGGAGTTTGGCGCGTTTGGCGAGGGTGACGGCTCCTGAGCAGGAAATCTGGCCGCGGACGCTGCCGTCGATGTGGGCGGACTCGGCGGTGACGGGGTTGAGAAATTCGACGCGTGCGCCTTTTTCGACGCGGAGTTTGCGGCAGCGGATTTCACCGGTGATTTTGCCGTGGCTGCGGATGGTGAGGTCGCCGGTGCATTCGACGGGGCCGGCCAGCTCGCCGATGACGGTGAGGTGATGACATTGGAGTGTGACGCCGGAGACGCTGCCTGTTTTCTGGATGATGACATCGCCGCAAGTTTGAATGCGTCGGTTCCAGATTTCCGAGATCTCGTAATCAAGCAGGCTGACGTAGCCGCTGCATTTCGGGCATTGGCTGGATTGCGCTTCGGCGATGGCTTTGTAGCGGTGGCCGCAGTCGAAACAGGTGATGTCGCGCGGTGGCTTGATGGGATTGAACAGCCGCATGAAAAAGGATCGCGGCGGCGGCGAGGCAGCGCGAGC
>JANOQR010000243.1:0-7751 GCA_031414935.1 Luteolibacter sp. | reverse complement strand
GCCAGAAAAACAAGGTCATCGCCTACCGCCTGCTCACCCGCGACACCGTGGAGGAAAAAATCCGCATCCTTCAGCACCAGAAAACCCAGCTCGTCACCAACGTCCTCGGCGACGAAGGCTTCGCCTCTAACTTGGGCCTCGATGATCTCCAGTTCATCCTCACCCACACCATCGACGAAGACGACGAGATTAAGTAAACGACGAGCCAACCATTCACTGGACCGCGAAATTCATTTCGCCCGAACGAAGGAAAGAGAAACCACGAGAGTCACGAAAAACACTGAGCGATTCAAATTTGTCACCCAACCGATGAATTTACATCCGTCTTTGAGTTTCTCCTCTTTCGTGGGCTTTGATGTCCTTCGTCGTTGGTATTTTCCAATTTAAGATGATGCGACGGCCAGAACTCCGCTCCGCCCATCTTCGCCCGGCACATCATGGAAAATTTTGGAAACTCAACTGCCTGGCTCGCCAAGCGCGACGGTAGCTTAGTCGTCGGACACGGGCCGTTCGAGGAATCCGCCGAAGCACCCACCGACAGCACTTCGTTCTATATCCAAGATTTCGCGCTCCAAGATCCTCGTCCGTGGAAAACTCCGAGCGCCATCGAGCGCACCACTCGCGAAGAAATGGCCCGCCGTTTCGAGGACAATCCCGCGTTTTCCTGCGCGTGGCAGCCGCTCGACGCCGCCCCATTTTCCGAGGTTTTTCAGGAAATCATGGCGTCCATCCACAGCGGACTTTTCGAGAAAACCGTCCCGGTCATCACGGAAATCGGGATTCCGCACGCCAATCCCGCCCGCACTCTCATCGCAGCAACCATCCGCCGACCCCAGCCGCTTTACGCTTACGGCTGGCTCCACGGCAGCACCGGATTTGCCGGAGCCACGCCCGAGCTGCTGTTTTCACTCGATGGCTCACACCTCGAAACCATGGCCCTCGCCGGCACCGCCCGGAGCGACGACCGCGAAGTTTTCGCCGTCGATGAAAAAGAAATCCGCGAACACGAATACGTCGCCCAAACGCTGGTTTCCAAGCTCCTCGATTTCGGCCAAATCCAGCGGACCGCGCGCGAAATTCTCGATCTCGGCTCCATCGTCCATTTCCTGACTCACATCCATTTGGAGCTGCATCAGCCGCTCACGCCGGGCGAATTGATCCGCAAACTCCACCCGACGCCCGCCCTCGGCCCGCTGCCCAGAACCGCAGAAACCCTCGCCAAACTCCTGAAATGGCGGGAGAAACTCGGCTGCCCACAGCAATTCGGTGCTCCATTCGGTCTCTGGGATCAGGGGAAATTTGACGCCATCGTCGCCATCCGCGGCCTGTGGTGGAATGATGACCGTGTCTTGCTCCCCGCCGGATGCGGCATCATCGAGGCCAGCCGCCTCGTCAACGAATGGCGCGAACTCCGACTCAAACGCGAGGCCGTAAAAGGATTTCTCCTTCCCCTCTGAAACAAACTTTTCCCTCAATCACGCAAAGGCGTGTAATGCGGGAATCTTAGAAGCATTGCTGAGTTTTTAATTAAAAAAGATTGATTATTTTAAAAATACCAGCAGCATCGCGAGCGTATCCCTCACAGGAATATGCCAGCCAGCCCTTATAGAATGCCCCTTTCCAGCGTTACGCTCCTTGCGTTCGCAGGCTTTTGCTTAGGGTCAGTTCAGGCGGCTCGACCCGCTCAAGTCAATAATCCGATCGCAGGAATCGCCCGGGTGTTTGACTCAGAACTCGTTGATGCTGAGGAACGTGTGAGCTGGCTAGAGTCTGAATTAACCATCCTAACGAATCCGCGTGAACACTCGCTGGAGGTGGGTGTCGGCTATCGGGGTTGCCGTGCAAAAGTAGGCAATCCTGATCCTTCCGTCACCGTAGAACTCAAAGATAATTTTAAAATAAGCTCCATCTTTTTGATTCCCTGCCAGTCGCAATTCGCAGGCGATTCGGGTATTTTCCCAAAACGTTTCAGTATCGAACTCTCCAGCAAAGAAGACTTTTCAGAGAAAACGGTACTCTGCACTTCGACTTACGAGACGACCCAACCAGCCTCGCTATACCCCATCAAATTTTCAGCCAACGAGACGGCCCGCTACGTTCGTCTCGTGGTCCACGAGGGCCATAACAAAGGTATTCCAGATCTTTTCGCCCTCTCAGAGATAGTCGTGATTTCTGATGGCTACCCCGTTTCCTTCGGAGCTTCGGTCAGTGGCGAAGGCAGCCTAAACGTCAAAAGAATTTGGGCTCCTGGCGCACTCACCGATGGCCGCACCCCGTTAGGAATTTGGCAAAACGGCAGCAATCCCAAAAAAGACATCGGCGATTTCGCCCTCGCCACATCGGATCAGCAGGAAATTTCTTGGACCATCGAACTCGACAGCCCCGCGACCATCGACCGCTTGGTGCTTTTCCCCTACCAGATCGCCAGCTCCTTTCAGTATTCGATGGTCCCAGACAAGCTCTGGATCAAAGTCAGCAACGGCGACGCCAAACAGGAGCTGAAGGAGTGCAATTGGTTCAATCGCCTCCAAGACTCCGAAACTCTGACCCCGATTGTGATCTCCCTCTGCGAGAACAACAAATTCGGCAATCGTGTCACCATCACCAGCAACGTGCCTCACACCATCGGAAGCACTAAATTCTTCGCGCTCTCGGAAATCGAACTCTGGTCCGGCGGGAAAAACATCGCGGAAAACAAACCCGTCACCCGCACCTTTGCCGGGGAAACGACGACCATCACCTCACTGACCGACAAGTATTCCTCCGAAAAGCAGATCATTTCCGTCTCCTCCTGGCTCGACCAACTCTGCAAGCGCGCAGCCCTCGAAAAGGAACTGGCGATCCTGCGACCCGCCCGCGCCCTGCAATCCTCCGAGAGCGAACTCAACGCCGCGTGGGGTTCCGCCGTCGTCCTCGGGCTCACCTTCCTCATCCCCGTTTTCATCGTGGAGCGTCGCCGCCTGATGTCTCGCGATCAGCTCGATAAACTCCGCAAACGCATCGCCTCTGACCTCCACGACGACATCGGCAGCAACCTCGGCAGCATTTCACTCATCGCCCGCACCGCCCGCAAAGACCTCGTCCGCCTCCACGGCCCAGAAGAAGTAGCTGACGACCTCGGCGAAGTCGAATCCATCGCCCGCGAAAGCTCGCTCGCCATGCGCGACATCGTTTGGCTGCTCGAACGCCGCCAAGACTCCATCGGCGACCTCGTCCAACGGATGCGCGAAACTGCCAGCCGCCTCCTTCGCGAAATCAACTACACCGTCGAGTGCGACTCCAACAAAACCGCCGCCAAACTCTCCCTCGACGCCAAGCGCCACCTCTTCCTCTTCTACAAAGAAGCCATCCACAACGTCCTCAAACACTCCCACGCCGACCGCGTCTCCATCCGCCTTTGGGATGAAGACGACAAACTCGCCCTCGAAATCCTCGACAACGGCATCGGCATTCCTGTGGACGAAAAACTCGCCCCCACCGGCGTCGCCAAACTCGAAGACCGCGCCCGCGTCCTTGATGGACTCCTCCACATCGCCTCATCCAAGGAAAGCGGCACCCAAATCCGCCTCCTCGTCAAACGCTCTCATCTCACCGCACACCCCACCCTAGCATGATCGCACAAGCCACCACTCAAGTCTGGATTCTCGAAGACCATGAGGTTTTCGCGAAGCAAATCCGCCGTCTCATCAGCAGAGAAGAAGACCTCGAATGCCCCTACCACTTCTCTTCCGCTGCCGATCTCTTCGATAAACTCAAGTTCACCAACGACCGCCCAGATCTTCTCCTGCTCGACCTCGGCCTTCCCCGTCGCGATGGCCTCGATGTTCTCTCCGACCTCCGAGCCGCCCTTCCCGATCTGAAAATTCTCATCCTCACCGCCTCTGACGACCGCGAGAAAGTCTATCGCGCCATCTGCAACGGCGCATCCGGCTACCTGCTCAAAACCGCTGATCCAGACGAAATCCTCTCCGGTATCCGCGACGTCGTCCACGGCAGCTCCGCCCTCAGCGCGCCCATCGCCAGCATGATCCTCAAAGGCTTCGCCCGTCACGGCCCAGTCACTCAGATCGAGCCCCTCACCGCTCGCGAAGTGGAAGTTCTCGGATTCCTCGTCAAAGGCCTCATCAAAAAGGAAATCGCCGACGAGATGTCCATTTCCCAGCACACCGTGGACATGCATCTGCGCTCGATCTACCGGAAACTCGAAGTCCGCTCGCAAACCGAAGCCGTCTCCAAGGCACTCCGCCAAGGTCTCGTTTAAACACTTTTTGGAGTTCGCGTTCCAAAACAAAAAACCCTCGGTTCTTTTCGCGAACCGAGGGTTTCTCTTTTAAAATCTGGAGTGAAAAATCAATCTTCGCTCTCTGTCGTGTCGCCTGCGTCCACCGAGATGACGAGCGTCGTGACGACTTGCGGATGGAGGCGGATGGAAACCTCGGTCTTGCCGGATTTCTTCACGGGCTTATCCAGCTCGATGGCGTGGCGATCAATCACGATCCCAGCAGCTTCCAGCTCCTTGTGGATGTCGATGCTCGTCACCGAACCGAACGCCTTGCCGCCTTGACCGGTGGAAAGGACAAATTTCGGCTTGAGCTTGGAAATCTTCGCGGCCAGAGCCTCGAACACAACGAGTTCTTCAGCCTCACGCTTCGCACGGTTCGCCTTCAGAGCCTCGACGTGGCGGAGATTCGACTTGGTTGCTTCAAACGCCTTGCCTTGTGGGATCAGGAAATTGCGAGCGTAGCCTGCGCGGACTTTCACCACATCTGCTTCGGCACCTAGGCCATCGATTTTTTCTTTGAGAATTACTTGTGCGTTAGCCATGGGAATCTGAGGTAAAAGTTCGTTTGGGAGCGGCGATTTAGGCTTCCCGCCAAAGTGAGTCAAGAAGAATGCTGGCTTAATCCATTCGACCGCAAATGAACACAAATGGACACGAATTTTTTGAAGACTCGGAGACGGAATCCTCAATCAACTCAGAGGTTTTTGTCGATTTGCATCGGTCTTTATTCGCGTTCATTCGCGGTTAAAGATTTCTGACCGGAATAAATCAGCAATTCATTAGGGACTCAGTATGAGCGTCTGGACGTTTGTGCTTGGGCATTTCACGCCCAAATGATGATGCGAAGTTGCTGTTTCCGCGAAATATGATGTGCGGCGTGATCGGCTTCGGGCGAAATGGATTTCGCGGTCCGTTTGGAGAACTCGCTCGTTTGAGCTCACCCCATTCGGGCTTGGAAGTTTTCGCGTAGCGGATTCTGCTGGGCGGGTGGACGCGATCCGAATCCTTGCTCGCCATGACAAAACCATGACATCCCCGCGCATGAAATTCCTGCATTCTCTCAGGAAATGACGCCTGCCAGTTCGCCGCTGAGACGATTCATCCTGCACTCGCTGTGGGTGGTGCTGCCGTTTTGCGCGTTGCTGGCTCTCACTTGGAATGCGTGGCGATCCGATGCGGAAACCCGGAAAAACCGGACGCTGGAATCCGCGAGCCAGCTTGCGGCCAGAACCATGGAGGAATTCTACGCGAATCTCGGGCCGTGGTCGCCGATTTTGGAAACGGATCGCACGGCCATCCCGCCGCTGCCCGATGCGGACCCAAAGGCAGTGGAGGCTTTGAAACGCTACGAGGCGGGTGATTTCGAGGGTGTCTTGGGCAGCCCGGAATCGCTGCGATCTCCCGCCGGGCTGCCGCTGAGGTCGCTGGCGGCACTGCGGTTGTTGCGGAAGGAAACGGACCCCACGCGGCTTGCGGAACTCGCCGAGGTGCTGGCGAGTTCGATGGATTTCGTGACGCCACTTTTTCTGGATGAGGCCGAGAAGCGATTTACAGAAATGGCCCTCACTCCCCCGCCGTCACTGGCTGACTGGCGCGGACGCTGGCAGCGGAGGCAGGCGGAATTTTCCCTGCTCACGGGCCTCGATGAAAGTCGCCCGCTGACTTGGAAGCCCCATGCAGGCGTCGATCACCTCATCGAAATCCACCCCAGCTCCGGTGAGTGCCGCATCACTGCCGCTGCCGACGTGCGCTTGGCAGCGGAAAAAGCGTTACAAATCCCCGTGCTCAATCTCGCGGAAGGATTGGCATTTCACCTGAGCATCGCCGGGAAAACGATGGCTGGACCGAGCGGACTCACGCCCATTTCCACGAGGGAGCACCACGGGTGGAAAGCCGAAGTCGTGCTGGCGGATGCGAACGCCTACGACCGCAGCGAGACCCGCACGCGGAATTTCATCACCGCCGTGATCTCAGTGGCAGGCATCGCGGCGATGTTCGGGCTGTTTCAGTCGGGCCGGGCCTATCTCCGCGCCGTCGAGTTCGCGCGCCGCCAATCCGAATTCATGGCCGCCGTTTCCCATGAAATGCGCACGCCGCTCACCGCGATGGGCCTGCTGGCGGAAAACCTCGAATCCGGCGCGGCGGAGCGTGCCGGAAAACGCGACGAACACGCCCGCATGATCCGCGAGGAAAGCGCGAGGCTCGGCACTCTCATCGACAACGTGCTCGCCTTCACCCGCGACAAGCCGTCGGAAGCTCACGAAGCCTTCGATGTTCATGCCATGATCGCTGACGCCGTTTCTCTGATCCGGCCACTGGCCGAGCGCAAGCAGATCGCCTTCGCCGTCGATGTCGCAGAGTTTCCCGCCAGTCCTCACGGCGATGCGGCGGCACTCCGCCGCGTGCTTTTAAATTTATTCGACAACGCCTTCAAACACACGCCCGCCGGAGGAACGGTGAGCTGTGCCGCCCGCCCGGTGGGCGAAAATCACTGGTGCATCCAAGTCACCGACAGCGGCCCGGGCATTCCCGCGCACGAACGGTCGCGCATCTTCGAGGCCTTCTATCGCATCGGCGACGAACTCCGCCGCACCACGCCCGGCACCGGTCTCGGACTCGCGCTGGTGAAACGCAGTGCCGATGCACACGGCGGGCGCATCGAGGTGGCCGACGCGCCTGGCGGTGGCTCCTGTTTCACCCTCACACTACCCATCCAGCCATGAGATTGCTGCTCATCGAAGACGAAATTTCGCTCCGCGCCGCGCTCGTCCCCTTGCTGGAGGACGCGGGCTACCATGTGCAATCCGCCGCCGACGGCACCACTGGACTGGATCGCGCCGTCACCGGAAATTTCGATCTCATCCTGCTCGACATCATGCTTCCCGGCATCGACGGATTCGCCATTTGTCGGGAAATCCGCAAGCATGGCCGCAAGATGCCCGTCCTTATGCTCACCGCGCGCGGCACCGTGGAAGACCGCATCCGCGGCCTCGATGGCGGGGCGGACGACTATCTGGTGAAACCCTTCAGCGGTCCCGAGTTGCTTGCCCGCATCCGCGCCCTGCTGCGCCGCACCGCCGTGGACGCCCAGCCGCCTGCGTCACTCCGTCTCGGCGAGGTGCAGATCGACTTCCAACAAGTCACCTGCCAGCGCGGCAGCCACGCCATCAACCTAACGACCCGCGAATTCCGAGTCCTCGAAGTGCTCGCCGCCGCGAAGGGCCGTCCGGTGAGCCGCGAGGAATTTCTCGACAAAGCATGGGACCACCGCGCCTTTCCCACCACCCGCACGGTGGACAACCAAATCCTCGCCCTGCGCCAGAAACTCGAAACCGATCCCGCGCACCCGCGCCACCTCATCACCGTCCACGGCAAAGGCTACCGACTGGAAAACCAGTAGAACAGGCTTCCGTGGCGGCGGTTTGCAACCGCCATGCCCAATACTAACAATGGATGGGCTTGGCGGTTG
>JANOQR010000242.1:0-6855 GCA_031414935.1 Luteolibacter sp. | reverse complement strand
TCCGCGCCGAGACGCCGGGTGTTTTCAAAGCTCTGCCTGCCACTGCGGAGGCGATGTATGCGCCGGAACTCCGGGCGAACTCGGAAGATTTGAAGTTGGAGATCACGGAGTGATGCTGATTTCTAAAAATGAGGCGACCTCCGCATGGGGCCGTGAAATTTATCTCGTCCAGCAGACCGGGGTTTTGCCGCGCGAAATAAATTTCGCGGTCCGTTGATTTTATTTTCCTAGCAGGACGGAGGCGGCGGGAGGATCGAGATAGATGTGGGCTGCTGGGTGTTTTTGGAGATAGGACGCGGGGAGCTTGGGAGTCACGGGGCCGTGGATGGCCCGGCGGATGACTCGGGACTTGGACATGCCCCAGGCGAGGAGGATGATTTTTCGCGATTGGAGAATGGTGCCGCAGCCCATGGTGAGGGCGTGGGTGGGGACATTTTTGAGTTTGCCGAAGTCTGCGTAAGCGTCGCTGCGCGTCATTTCTGCTATTTCCACCCGCGCGGTGCGGGAGTCGATGAGGGCACCGGGTTCATTGAAACCGATGTGACCATTGCGCCCGATGCCGAGGAGTTGGATGTCGATCCCGCCAGCGGCTATGATTTTCCGCTCGTAGTCTTTCGAATGGGCGGAGGTTCTTTTGATCGCGAGATCACTGCGCAGCGCGTGGATATTTTTTTTGGGTAAGTCGATGAAATCAAACAGGCTACTCTGGATGAAAGAGCGACAACTCTCTGGGTGGTCGGGGGTGAGGCCAGCGTATTCGTCGAGGTTGAAACAAATGACGTTCTGGAATGAGAGCCCTTCCTCGCGGTGGAGATAGATCAACTCCGCGAAGAGTGGGAGTTGGGATTTCCCGGTGGCGAGGCCGATCACTGCGGTGCGCCCGAGGATGGCTCGCTCACGGATTAGTTGAGCCATTTCCGCAGCGACGTGGGCGCAGGCGGAGTCGGGATTTTCGAATACTCGAAATCGGATTGTGTTGCGTGACATTTACTAACACTCCGATCTCAAGACTCCACTTCTACGATGAGGTTAATTTCCACCGCCGCGTTGAGTGGCAATGCGGCGACTCCGAGTGCGGTGCGCGAGTGTTTTCCTTTGTCGCCGAAGATTTCCACGAGCAATTCGGAAGCACCGTTGATGACTTGTGGGTGGCCGGTGAAGTCTGGCTCGGAGTTCACGAAGCCATTGAGCGTGACGATTTGGCGAACTTTATCCAACGAGCCGATCTCGTCCTGAATGACGGCGAGGCGGTTCAGGATGCACATCCGCGCGCCCTCGGTGGCTTCCTCCACGGAGACATCCGTCGGCACTTTCCCGAGGATTTTGCGCTCGCCGTCGATGGGCAATCCGCCGGAGAGAAATAGCAAATTGCCGCTGCGAACGCAGTTCACGTAGGCCGCGATGGGCACGGGAACCGAGGGAAGAGTGAGGCCGAGCGAGGTGAGTTGATCCTGAATTTTCATGGCTTGGGGTTTGTAGGCGGCGGGGTGCTAACTGGGAAATCGTCAGTAAGCAAGGCTACTAATTGTTTTCCTGACTGGCCGAGGGTCGCGCGGTTGCCATCGCCGCTGACCAAGTTCCGGGTGAGGTAGCGGTGCGGGACGGTGGCCGGGCGCACGGAGACGATGATGGGCGCGGTGACTTCGCGCTGGCTGGGCTGGAATGAGACGGGCAGCCCGGTGGCGGTGAAGCTGATTTCCCATGATTTTGCCCCCGCAGTCGTGCCTTGGCAGATCCATGGGTAGCGGATGAGGAAATCTGGCGGAGCATTTCCCGCAGGGACGGCGACTTTGAAATACGCGGGCGTGGTGGTGATGAAGCGGCTGAACTTGAATTCCGGGTTCGTTTTCTTTTCGAGAAAAAATCGGGAAACGTCCGCCCCGCAGATGTTCATGCCGTTGTAGTTGCCGTGATGGTTCACGCCGCCGCTGTATTTCTTGTGCCAGTCATCGTAGCGGCTGCTCATGAGCATCCCGAGCTCGACGTGGCAATGCGCCCGCGTGCGGTCGATGCCGGCACCGGTGAAGCCCATCCGCCCGAGTGGCGTGCTGGCCGTCACGGCGTCGCCAGGTTTCACGCTGATGTCTGCGAGGTGGGCGTAGAGGGAGACGACTTTGGTGCCTTCCCACGGGTGCTCGACGACGACGTATTTGCCGTAGTTGCTGTGGCTGGAGACAGGACTGACATGGACGACTTGGCCAGCCGAGATGCTGGTCACGAGGTCCAGCGGGTTGCCCGCCTTGTCGCGTTGCATCGGAGAAATATCGATGCCTTCGTGAAATTTCGTCAGCAAAACTTCGCCGTTGATCCGCATCGCATTTCGCACAAATCCGTACGAACCCGCTTCCCACGGCTTGCTCGCCTGGCCCTCGAAGGTCCGGTCCACATACATGTAAAAGCGATCGAATTGCCCGTCGAAAAGATGCGGGTTTTCCGTCGGGAGTCGGAGGTCCAGCGGCTCGGCACGGAGAAATCCAGCCAACACAAGAACGAGAAAAATAAAGCGTCTCATCGCAGCTTACTTCTTCTTTTTTCCTTCTTGGCCGATGCGCGGTAAGTCGCCGTCCAGGATCGCGATGTCCTGCAAAGTCACGCCCTTCCAGATCACCAGTTTCCCGTCGTCGATCTGCTTATCGATCCTCACGCCATCCACGACGCGGCCATTCAACAGAACGATCATCCAGCGTCCCTGATTGGCCGCCGTAAGTGCCGCGAGACGGGTGACCGCGTTCGGCTTGAGCTGGAGGACGAGTCCGTATTCCTCATTAACCTCCGATGCAAAGGGCGCAAATGCCGCCACATCTAAGATCGTGATGTAAGGCGATTTCAAAAATGACCGCATTTTCCCAAACGCCATCTGCGAGAAAATCATCTTCGGGTTATCTGTATCTGCGGTCTCGATGTGAAACGAGATGGACCCTTTGACTTCCTTTTTCCCACTGCCGAAAGCGAGTGGAGCCATGGAAAAAACAGCCACGATCAGTAAGGCGAAAATGCGCGATTGCATGACCGGAGTGAAACAGATCAGCCCAAACCCGGAAGAAAAATCCGCAACCGAACTCGACTCCGGGGAAGGGACTGTTCACGAACGTCAGGCATAAGGCACGGCTGACAGGGAGCGAATGCTCGATGCAGGACAGGAGTTGGAATTACCGTGAATCACTCGAACTCGGGGCCGGTCAGCCGTTGCTCTCCATGCGCTTGTTCTGCACTTTTTGGTCATCGGCGTCGCGAAACGGATACTCTTCGAAAACTCTGTCGCACTGCCTGATGAGCTGCTTCAAGTACGACTGATCCAGATCGAAATCAAACGAGTGGCGCTGGGTCATGTGATCTGGTGTGATCTGACACTCTCCGGCAATTTGTCCGAGATGATTGCATTCGAGCTTCAAATGGAGGTTGGGCTCGAAAGTTGGCATTTCGGCAGTTCCCTTCAGTGATTCATCCATCTTGAGCAATTCGGCACGCAAAGTTGCGATCTCACGCAGGTGGATGATCGAACCACTGACAGTAACCGCTGCTCCTTGATCGGAGCAGTGTGCAATTACGTTCAGCCAGTTGCCATCCCAGTAATCCGTCGCATCAGGAAACTGGCGAGAGAGAATCCAAATCTTCAGGATGCCACACGAAATCGAAGGTTCGGTTTGTGGGAGAGGCATCTTCATTTCATCGCGGAACAGTGTAATTAACTCCGGTGAAAGGCTTACGAGTATGGTCGGTTATGGCGAGAAAATTTCGATCTGAGACTCATCGTGCAACACACGATCCATGATTTAGAGCTTTAGCTTCAGATGGTTGAAAACCGCTTGGAACGAAGGATTTAGAGAAATCTTAATCTCGCCAGTCGATCATAAGAACCGCGTTTTCACATTTGGCTCGTCGCTTCTGAGATGGCTGGATGGATGAACCTTTGATTAGACGGTTTTGTTCACATCAGCCCGTTTCCCACAAAGATGCGGAAATGAGGGATTGGACCGTTTGCCAAAAGTCATTTCCGAAACATAAAGCTGCAAGGAGGGGCGGACTCCGATCCGCCCCAGCCCATGGTAAGCCAAAGTGTAGAGGATCACCGCTTTTCTTTGGCTATTCATGGGCTTAGGCGATTCGGAGATCGCCCTTCCTTGTTACCTGACACTGCCATCGCGGAAACTGGATGAAGGAAGCAACTGTTGGCAAACGGTCTAGGTCTGGCAGGGACCGAACTCCCGGGCGCTCTGAGAGAAAGGAGCGGGCGTGAGGTGACGTTCCGGCCTTCCATGCACATTTCATTCGCCGGACCGCACGGAGTGACAGTCCTTGCCGCTTTCCACGGAGTCGCTTTGTGTCGGGACAGAGAGACTCCACATGGGTGGGTAACGGGCAGGTTCATACAGCCCATCACGCATCCGGGTCTTCGTGCCAGGGGACTCCGGCGTCGGAGCTGCGCTGGAGATCGGCGATGATTTGCGCACCTAGCAAAAGGATCAACGCGATGGCTTCCATGGTGAGGAGGACGATGATGATGGTGGCCATGGAGCCGTAGATGACGTTCACGGCAGAAAATTTCGCGTAGTAGGCGACGAGCAGATGACGGACGATTTCCCACATGATCGTGGCTGCGAGACCGCCGATGAGCGCACGCCGGAAGGAGACTCGGATGACGGGCATGATTTTGTAAAACAGGGTGAAAAGTAGCACGAGGCAGAGCAGTCCGGTGCAATAAATGATCTGGCTGACGTGACGAGATAACAACAGATCCATGCCCGCGGGATCAGGGTTTTTCATGCTTCTGGCGTCGATGAAGGCATTGACGGCGGTGATCCCGATGAGTCCGGCGGCGACGATGAGGATGAAGAAATAGGGCATCAGTGCGGAGACCCAGAACTTGCGTTTCAGCTCAGGCAGTGGGCGGTGGAAAATGATGGCGAAAGCATCTTCTAGCACCCGAAAGGCAAAGGAGCTGAAAAGGACGAGCGAGCCGAGTCCTACCCAGCCGATGAGTTGGCGAGAGCGCAGGAAACCGGTCAGCACTTCGGTCAACGTGGGGGCAAATGTCGGCGCGATGAGCGAGACCTCCACGGTGATGGACTCGATCAGGCGATTGGGATCGATGAAGTGGGAAAAAACGACGAGCAAGACCGCAGAGAGCGGAATCAGCGAGAGCATCATGTTGTTCGCCACAGCGGAGGTGAGGAGCATTCCGTGATTGCGTTTAAAAAAATCGCGCAAAACCCGGCTGGTGAATCGGATGATGCTAGGTGCTCGTTTTTCCATCGGGCAGAGTGTGGCCATTTCCTGCCGGGGCGTGCAAATTCATTCGCGGAGGCGGTCTTCCCTAAGGAGGGCGCACACTCCTGTCCACCCTCCTTACATCGGACGGCTCAGGGAGCCGCGAGATGTAGGGATTTATCGACGAGATTGAGGAGCGTCGTTTGCTCGGGCGTGAGGCTGGATGAGGAAATTTCTCGGGCGAGGGCGGAGACGATGTCGGCGTCGATGATGCCAGTGCGTTGGCCGTTGAGCCAGAGGGCGTAGGTGCAGACGAGTGCAGCGAAGCGGGCATCGTTCGAGGGTTCTGCGGCTGGCTGGCGGACGAGGGTGATGGGTGGCGCGGCGGTGCCATCTGCGGACCATTCGAGGGAGGCAAGGTTTCCACCGGGCGTTGATGGCTCGATTTCGACCGCGATGTTAGAGACGGCTCCTTTCGGGAGTTTGTCGGGAAAAGCAGCGATGTTTTCTCCCGTGCTGGATGGGAAACCGAGGAGCTGATAGGTGCGGACGGTTTCGGGATTGGCGCGGAGGGTGAGCTGGATGTTGGTGTCGTTTTGGGCGTTGGCGCGGATGGAAATGAGGAGAAGCGAGGCGGAAGGTTTCCACGGGCAGGCGATGAGTTCTGCGGTGAGAGTGGCGGCGTGGTTGGTGATTCCGCTGGCTCGGGTGTCGGGATGCCAGGCTTTGGCGGTACCTTTGGCGATGGCGGCGACTCCGTTGAGACGCAGGGGGAAGTTGTTGAGCATTTCCCCGAGGCTGATGGCTCCGCGCGGCGGGAGTTTGCCGTCGGTGCCGATGAAAGCGGCGAGCTCGGTTAGGTTGGATTTGAGGGAAACGATGGGGAGTCCGAGTGATGGCACGGTGGCGGGAGATACGGGATCGACTGAGCCGACGGCGGGGAAAGCAGCTAGGCCGAGGTTGGGTGGCTTGGGGGCTGGTGGGATGACGGGCGGCGGAATCGGTGCGGGCGGGGAAATTTCAGTGGGCGCACTGGTGGTGGCGGCAGGTGGCTCGCCGGGCATTTGGAAAAGGATATAGGTAGCGATGGTGAGGACTGCCGCCGCGGCGATGGGGATGAGCCATGTTTGAAAGGTGTTTTTCAGGGTTTCAAATGGCAGGATGCCTGCGGGGCGTGAGGTGGTGCGGGCAGTGCGGCGGATGTTTTCTCGCTGAGTGGTGGTGAGTTTTCCCGGCGGAAGAATGAGACGCTTTGAGAGGATTTGTTGGGTTTCCTGAATGCGGGCGATCTCGGCCTGAAGCGCGGGATCAGCAGCGATCACCTCGGCGATGGCAGCAGTTTCATCAGCACCAAGCTCGCCAAGGACGTAGGCGGTGAGCCGTGGATCTTCAGGGTGGAGTTTCATGATGTTAGGCGCGGAGGTCGTCGGGTAAAATTTCGCGGAGCCGTTTGAGGCCAGTGTGGATGAGGAAGCCGATGTTGCCAGTCGTCAGGCCAGTGATGTGGTGAATTTCCTGATAGCTGAGTCCTTGTTGGAACTTGAGGAGGATGACTTCGCGCTGGTTCTCGGTGAGGCGGTTCATGGACTTCATGAGTTGGCTGTCGCGCTCGTCGCGGAGCGTGCTTTCGTCGGGCTGGAGGTCGGG
>JANOQR010000241.1:0-9748 GCA_031414935.1 Luteolibacter sp. | reverse complement strand
CCTGCTAGACGCCCGAGAAACAGAAATTGCGAGCCTCCGTAACGGAGCAAACCACTGACTGGAGAGCCGGATGCGGGAGATCTGCACGTCCGGTTCGGAGGGGGGAGCGGGGCGAAAGCCCCGTTCCTACCTCTATCTTGGTTACAGTCACAACGACTCCATTCTGCATGACAATCCGTCCAGATACTCACTTTGAATCCTTAAAGGCATTGGATTAAGTGGCTGTTTTTCCGCCTTTCCGATCCAGTCTTGCTCGCTCAGGAAAATTTCGCTTCCTTTTCGGCCATGCGGATTCTCATCACGGGCGGGGCTGGATTTCTTGGTTCGCATCTTTGCGAGCGGCTTCTGCGGGAGGGAAATGAGGTCATCTGTATGGATAATTTTTTCACGGGCCGGAAACGCAACATCGCCCATTTGCTGGGAAATCCTTACTTCGAGCTGGTCCGCCACGATGTGACTGAGCCTTTCAAATTCGAGGTGGATCAGATCTACAACCTCGCTTGCCCCGCCTCGCCGCCGCATTACCAACACAACCCGATCAAGACCACCAAGACCTCCGTGATGGGTGCGATCCATTGCCTCGGCCTTGCGAAACGTCTCGGCGCGCGGGTTTTCCAAGCGTCCACCTCCGAGGTTTATGGCGATCCCGATGTCCATCCGCAGCCGGAATCTTACTGGGGGAGCGTGAATCCCATCGGCATCCGGTCTTGTTACGACGAGGGAAAACGCTGCGCGGAAACGCTGTTTTTCGACTATCACCGCCAGAACAACGTCGATATCCGGGTGGTCAGAATTTTCAATACCTACGGCCCGCGAATGCTGCCGGACGATGGCCGGGTGGTCTCGAATTTCATCGTCCAAGCCCTCCAAGGCCGCGACCTCACGATTTACGGCGATGGCAGCCAGACGCGGTCGTTTTGCTACGTGGACGATCTGATCGAGGGCTTCATCCGACTGATGAACCACCCGTCGCTCACCGGCCCGGTCAATATCGGCAATCCGGGCGAGTTCACGATGCTTCAACTCGCAGAACGGGTTTTGGAAAAAGTCGGCGGACCCTCGGAAATTACGTATTTGCCACTCCCCGGCGATGACCCGAAGCAACGCCAACCCGACATTTCCCTCGCGAAAAGCGAACTCGGCTGGAGTCCGACCATTTCCCTCGACCATGGGCTGGACTCGACCATCGACTACTTCCGCAAGCTGCTAGCAGAGAGGTAATTTTCCCGCGTCTGGGGAATTCCGGTAGAATGGGTAATTTTTGATAATGTATTGTCGTTGCTGGCGTAGTTGCTGCCCTCATGCGTTTTTTTCTGACCACTTGCTGCCTGTTTTTCGCCGTTTTACACGCTGACTTCGCTGTTGCTGGAAAGCCAGAAAATCGCCCGCCGCAGGTTGGATGGATTTGGAAAAGCAACACGCCGGGAGATCAAGAACGGGTGTTTTTTCGGCGCGAGTTCGAGCTTCCGCCCAATGTTTCCGCCGCCTCGGTCACCGTCGCCTGCGACAACCGCTATCAGCTCTACATCAATGGCGTGGATCTGGGAATGTCGGGCGAATGGTCAGCTCCGGGGACCTACGATGTCCTCGCCCACCTCAAGCAAGGCGGCAGGAACGTCATCGCGGTAGAAGGTCGGAACGAAGGCGGGATCGCCGGGCTGGCCGTTCGGTTCCGCGCCACCCTAGCGGACGGGAAAAAACCTCAAGTCGTCTCAGATGCGAACTGGCTCTGCTCCAGCGAGGTGCCGACTGGCTGGCAAAATCCTGATTTCCAATCCCAAGGCTGGCAGAAAGCCGTGGTGATCGCGAAAATGGGCGACGCACCATGGGGAAATGTCATCAAGTCCGAAAATGGAGAAGGTGCCGCACCCCAAGATAAGACCGACCAGTATCAAGTGGCCGAAGGATTTAAATTAGACAAATTGTATCAAATCCCCGCCAGCCAAGGCTCATGGGTGGCGATGACCGTGGACGGCCAAGGGCGTCTTCTTTGCGCGGATCAGTATGGCGCGATCTATCGGCTCGCCCTGCCGACTACCGCAGACGCGAAAATTGTCCCCACGCCGTTAGCCCTCCCGCTCAAAGGCGCGCACGGCATACTTTGGCACCAAAACGTGCTGTGGATTTCCGTCAACGAAGGCTCAGACGAAAGCGGCCTCTGGCGGGCCAACGACGCAAATGGCGACGGAGAATTCGACGCGCCAGAACTCGTCAAAGCCGCAAAAGGTCGTGGCGAACACGGACCACACGCCCTCGTTCCCTCGCCCGACGGCAAGTCCATCTACTGGGTCGCAGGAAATTTCACCGACCCGATCGAGACCGACAGCTCGCTCGTGGCTAAAAACTGGGCAGAAGACCAGCTCCTCCCACGCCGTCCAGATGCCCGCGGCCACGCCCGCGACCGCATGGCCCCCGGCGGCTGGGTCGCCCGCTTCACCACCGATGGGAAAAATTTCCAGTTCTTCTCCGGTGGATTCCGCAACGCCTACGACATCGCATTCAATGAACGTGGCGACCTTTTCACCTACGACTCCGACATGGAATGGGACCACGGCACCTCGTGGTACCGGCCTACGCGGATTTGTCACGTCGTGCCGGGCGCAGAGTTTGGCTGGCGCAATGGCTCCGGTCCGTGGCCGGCCTACTACGAAGATAGTATGCCTCCTTTGCTCGACATCGGCCCCGGCTCGCCGACGGGAATGCTTTCCGGTATGGGGGCGAAATTTCCCGCGAAATACCAACGCGCCATCTACGCTCTCGATTGGACCTTCGCCACGCTCTACGCCATCCATCTCACTCCGAACGGCGGCGGCTACACGGCCGAGCGCGAGGAATTCATCTCGGGAACTGGCCTGCCGCTCGCCGATGCGATCATCGGTCCCGATGGCGCGATGTATTTCATCACCGGAGGTCGCCGCACCGAGTCTGCCCTCTGGCGCGTCACCTACACCGGCAGCGAAAGCACCACCCCCATCGAGAAAACCGCACCTGCCACCGATGAAATCGCCAGCGGCATCGAGCAAAGCCGGACGCTTCTTCAGTCCGCCGCCACCGGGAATTTCCCCGCTGCTGAAGTATCGGCAAAACTTGACCTCCTCTGGTCACAGATCGGCTCTAGTGACCGACTTCAGCGTTACTCCGCCCGCCTCGTTCTCGAACAACTTCCCGTCACCTCGTGGGGTTCGCGCCTAGAAAATGAGACGAATCCATGGCGCATCATCACCGCCAGCCTCGCCATCGCCCGCACTGGAACCAAAGAGCAATCCGCCGCTGCGCTTAAAGCCATAGATCGCCTCGAATGGTCGAAACTCGACAAACAACAACAGCTCAACTGGCTCCGCGCCGTCGGCCTCGTCTTCGCCCGCAATGGCGCTCCTGAGCCAGCAGTGAGCCAAAAAGTCATCGCGAAAATCGACGCCGCTTTCCCCGCGAATGACGATTTCCTCAACCGCGAACTCTGCCGGATGCTCTCCTACCTCCAGGCCCCGGGCATCGTCGCCCGCACCCTCACGCTCATGGACTCCGCCGGCCCCACGCCCGCTCCGCCGTGGTTAGAACTCACCAAGCGCAACGCCAAATACGGCGGCACGATTGAGCAAATGATCGCCAATCTCCCGCCCGAGCAAGTCGTCCACTACGTCTATTGCCTCCGCGTCGTCAAAGGCCCATGGAAAGCAGACGAGCGCAAACGCTTCTTCGCTTGGCTGGCCAAACTGGAAGCAAACAAAGGCGGTGCGAGTTACTCGGGATTCATCGGCGACCTCCGCAAAGAAACTCTCGCCAACTGCACGCCCGAGGAGCGCGAGTGGATCGCGAAACTCGCCATCGGAGTCCCGCCCAACCCCTTTGCAAATCTCCCAGAAATCAAAGGCCCCGGTCGCGAATGGACCATCGACGAGATTGTAAAACTCGCCGAAAGCGGCCTCGAAGGACGCGACAAAAAACGCGGTGCCGACATGTTTCGTGCGACCCTCTGCGCTGCCTGTCACCGCTTCGGCAGCGACGGCGGTGCCGCTGGCCCAGACCTCACTTCCCTCGCCGGACGCTTCACCGTCCGCGACCTCGCCGAGTCCCTCATCGAGCCGAATAAAGTCGTCTCCGACCAATACGCCTTCGACCTCATCACCCGCCAAGACGGCACCCAAATCACCGGCAAGATCGTCGAAGAAAAAGACGAGAAATGGCTAGTCGCCACCAGTCCTTTCGATTTCACCCAGACCATCGAGATCGAGCGCAACGACATCAAAGAGAACAAACAATCTCCCGTTTCCCCGATGCCTCCCGGCCTCATCAACCGCCTCAACGCGGAGGAGCTCAAGGATCTGCTTGCGTATGTGTTAGGGAATTGAACTTAGCCTCGTAACGGTTCAGCGAGTCGTGCCATTTCTCTTCGATCAATCGCCGCCTGCGGCGCATATAAACGGACCGCGAAATTCATTTCGCTCGGACAACTCTGGAAAATTCGAGCGAAATAAATTTCGCACTCCATCAGACAAGTCACTTTATTTTCGTGATCTGGTATGACCTCCCATGGAGTTGCCCGCTGTCAAAAGCACCTGAAAAGTGACGCAACCTCAATACTCGCGCTTCAGCAAGTAGGTCGCGATTTCCTGCAAGCGTTCTGCTTTTTTCCCAAAAGGCTTCAGCGCGGTCATCGCTGCATTCGTCAATTTAGCCGCCTCCTTGCGCGATGCTTCCAGCCCGAGGATGGCGGGGTAGGTAGATTTCTCGACGGCGGCGTCTTTGCCTGCGGTTTTGCCTAACATCTCGGTCGATTGCGTCACGTCGAGGATGTCGTCGATGACTTGAAATGCGAGACCGAGCGCGTGTCCAAATTTCGTAAGCGCCTCCAGCTTGGCAGGCGTGGTGTTCGCGCTCATCGCACCGAGTCGCAAGGAGGCGGTGAGCAGCGCGGCGGTCTTTGCCTCGTGGATGCGGACGAGATCGCGTTTGGTGAGTTTTTTTCCCTCGCCTTCCAGATCCATCACTTGGCCGCCGATCAGCTTGCGACTCCCGCCAGCTTCCGCGAGTTCGGCGATGAATTCGCGGATTCCGTAGCGTTTCGCGGGAATGGCTTTGGCAAGGACGATGAAGGCTTCGGTAAGCAGCGCGTCGCCGCAGAGAATCGCCATTCCTTCGCCAAAGACCTTGTGGCAAGTGGGCCTTCCACGCCGGAGATCGTCGTCATCCATCGCGGGCAAATCATCGTGAACGAGCGAGTAAGTGTGCATCAGCTCCACCGCACACGCCGGAGCGAGAGCGTTAGAAATTTCCCCACCACACGCCTCCGCCGCTGCGAGGCAGAGCAGGGGACGCAACCGCTTGCCGCCAGCAAACACGCTGTAACGCATCGCCGCATGGATCGTCGCCGGGCGTTGGCTTGCTCTCGGTAAAAATGCGTCCAATGCGGCGTCCACTTCCGCTGCGCGACTTGAGAGATAGTCCTTCAGATCCATGTGTGGGCGGAATCTGCAAGATGCCAGCGGCGGAAGCCAGCTTTCACTGCGCCGCATACTAACCCGACACCCCCAAGCCGAAGTCTCTCGAAGCATCCGCGTTATTCCGGTTCAACCCCATTTACTTCGTCTCGAAACCTCTCTTTGTCCCATCTGTCGATGATGCCGTCATCCGGGGTTGGCGGATAGAGCGGAGGTCTTCTGGCGTGACTTTTTTCTCTTCGAGCAGCCGGAGCTGGGTGTTGACGAGCTGGCTCGGGAACTCCCGGCCGTTTTCCCAGTGCGAGAGGGATTTCTTGCTGTAGCCGAGGAGATTGGAGAGCTGGTTTGGGGGGAAAGGCAAGACGTTCGCGCAAGACGTTCGCGCAAGGCCCGGATATCCGAGTCAGCATGCAGGCCCATGTCGCGGACCTGAGTTTTGTCGATGAGGGTAGAGGATCCGGGAGTCACCATTTCGTTGCCAAAGTCATCGGTGTAAACGTCGATTTGAAGGGTGTTCACCTTGCCCCCTCGCGCCCACCACCATCACGCCGCTGAAAAAATTCTGCGTCTTAAGAACTACCGCGAGCTGCTTGATCGAAATCCATTCCTCCTCGGGTTCGTGTCGAAACCCTCTGAAATTTATTCGCAAGTTTCTTGCTGCCATGGGTCTCGATAGATAGGGAAACTTCACACCAATCCGACAGTGACTACTCGCAAAAGCAAAGACAGTATTGGCGGTTTGAGGGTAAATAGGCGGATGGCTTTGGCCGGATTTTTGGTCGCTTGCGTGAGTCATCTCCTCGCCGCACAGATAGCCGCCAGCCAGCAGCTTTCTGATAAAAACGCGCCGCAGTGGTTGGGCTTGTGTGAAAACAACAGACTCACCCCCGGTTTCATCAATCATGACAAATTCCCCGACTCCTCTCTCGATGAGGAAGGAATATTTTTCGCAAGTTTTCTAACTCCACCCGTCGAGTCTCCGTGATGCTTCCCTTCTGCCGTCGGATTTTCTTCATCGCCATCGCGTTGGTGCTGGTGTTTTTCATCACCAAACTCGTATGCCAAAATACCGAAAAGCCCGCGTCCGCCCCAGCCGCGCTGGTCTCCGAAGTTCAGGAGAAGCTCCAACAGACCCTCGCCAGCGCGAAGCCTGAACGCGACGATATTTTCTCCCTCCGTGCTGCGATTGCATCCTCTTCAAAGCTAGAAGCCGTCGCCTTGATCCGGGATTTCCTCGCCTCGGGAAAAGACCGGGACACCGGCATGGAATTCGAGATCGAAACCGACGGCTCCCTGAAATCTTGGCCCACTCTCCGCACCTTGCTGCTTGATTTGGTCGCAGCTATCGACCCTGTAGCCGCCGCCGAAATCTCCCGCGAAATCCTCGCCAAGCCCACCACCGCCGACGAATGGGCCATCGCCCTGCGCAACCTCGGAAAATCCGAACCTACCCCGCAAACCTCGGCATTTCTGACGGAAAAAGCCGTCGAACTCATCCGAAACCCGGCTTGGCAGGCCGCGCCCTCCGTCGGCTACCTCAATGCCTTCGATGTCCTCGTCCACACCGAGGCCACCGCCGCGACACCGCTGCTCTCCGGCCTGATCCAGAACAAAGATCGCAAAGACCTCGCACACGCCAGTTTCCTCACCCTCGACCGCCTCGTCCAGCGCCAGCCGCTCGAAATGTTGCAACGCCTCGCCGCCGATACCGCGCTTCACCAGAGCCGCCCGGAAATGACCGCCCAGCAGTTCGCCCGCGCCGATCTGCGCGACGATGCCCAGCGAAATATCGTGAAATTCTGGCTGCTCGATCCATCGCGCACCGCGTCCGAACTCCGCTCCTTCGCCGCCGTCTATCCGAACAACAACCACTTCGTTTCCCATAATCTCCTCACCTCGGAAACTCCACCACAAGGAGCCGACCTCGCCGCCCACGACCGCGCGGCGCTGCGAATCGTGAAATCCTGGCAAGACGATCCCGAGTTCCAGCCCATCCGCGATCACCTCTCCAGCATGGCTGCCCGGCTCGAGCAGTTCACCAAAACCGCCACCCCGCCCGAGCGATGAAACAGCGAATGCTTGCGATTGCCGAAAGTAGGTCTCCCCTCCACGTTTCCCGCAACACACCACCATGAGCATCGTCAATCCAAGCGATCCATTCGCCGTATTTTTCGCACTCGCGGTCTTTCATGCGTTAGCGGATTTTCCCCTCCAAGGAGACTATCTCGCCAAACAAAAAGTCCGCTCATCCGCAACTGGGACGGCGGAATGGGTGGTGGCCTTGAGCGCGCACTCATTGATTCATGCGGGTGCGGTCTGGCTGGTCACTGGCTCCAAACTTCTCGGATTGACCGAGTTCGTTCTCCACGCATGGATCGACCTCTCAAAAGGCCGAGGCTACTTCGGCCACCTGACGGATCAAGTGCTGCACCTCTCGTGCAAGATCGCCTACGTGGGCATCCTCTATTTCAAGCTCGTGTGATCCGAGCAACTGAGAGAATGGCGACGATTCAGACGGAAAAGAAACCGTGGCAGGGGGCGGATTTGAACCGCCGACCAAAGGCTTATGAGTCCTCTGCTCTACCGCTGAGCTACACTGCCTGGGTTCTTCGGAGGCAGATACCTCCTCAAGAGGCGATTTCGGTAATGTGATGAGGGAAAATTGTCCACCGGAATCTCGGGAAAAATCTCACCCCCGCCGCGCCAACGCCTTTCCCGTCGGCGAATCCAGCGTTTCCCGAATCACCTGAGGCGGCCCCGCTGCGACCAGATTTCCCCCATGAATCCCGCCGCCCGGCCCCAGCTCGATCACCCAATCTGCGGCAGAAATTACATCCAAATGATGCTCCACCACCAGCACACTATGCCCCGCTTCTCGCAACCGCATAAACGCCCCGAGCAATCTTTCCACGTCGCCGAAATGCAGGCCCGTCGTCGGTTCATCGAACAAATACAGCGTGTGCGGTGCCTGCGGTTTCGCCAACTCCACCGCCAACTTCAGCCGCTGGGCCTCACCGCCGGAAAGCGTGTTCGCTGGCTGCCCGAGCTGCAAATAGCCCAGTCCCAAATCCTCGAGTGTCGCCAAAATCCGCTGAATCTTAGGAATCGCCCGGAAAAAAACTAACGCCTCGCTGACCGATAGCCCCAGCACCTCCGCGATGGATTTCCCCTTGAACGTCACCTCCAAGGTCTCGCGATTGAACCGCCGCCCCGCGCACGCCGGACAAGCCACCCAAGCGTCTGGCAAAAAGTGCATCTCGATCTTCAACCGCCCATTTCCCTGACACCGTTCACACCGCCCGCCCGCCGCGTTGAAACTGAATCGCCCGACTCCGTAGCCACGCTGTTTCGACAAATTCAGCTTCGTAAAAAGATCCCGCACCAGATCAAACACCCCGGTGAAAGTCGCCGGATTCGAGCGCGGACTGCGGCCAATCGGCGACTGATCCGCCACCACGAATTTCTCGATCCGCTTCAGCCCATCCACCCCATCGTGCGCCCCTGGAACCTCGCCCGAGCCATGGAAATGCCGAGCCAACACCCGCCGCAAAATCCCATCCGCTAGCGTCGATTTCCCACTGCCACTCGGCCCGCACAAACACACCAATTTTCCCAGCGGAATCGCCACATCCAGATTCCGCAAATTATGCTCCCGTGCCCCCCGCACCACCAGCCACCCAAACTCCTCCTCCTTCTTCCCAACTTCCGACTTCCGACTCCCGACTTCCAACTTCCTCAGCCACTCGCCCGTCGGCGAAACAATTTCCCCCGGCACACCCGCCGCTAACAACTCCCCACCCGCCACGCCCGCGCCCGGCCCGATGTCGATCAACCAATCCGCCGCCCGGATGATTTCCTCATCGTGCTCCACCACCACCACCGTATTTCCCAAATCCCGCAACCTCGTCAGTGCCCCGATCAACCGCGCCGTGTCCGCCGCGTGCAGCCCGATGCTCGGCTCATCCAGCACGTAAATCACGCCCGACAAACCCGCCCCAAGCTGCGTCGCCAACCGAATCCGCTGCGCCTCCCCGCCGGACAGCGTCCCACTCGTCCGCTGCAAGGTCAGATAATCCAGCCCTACCTCCTCCAAAAACGCCAACCGCCGCCGCACATCCTCCGCCAGCCTTTTACAAACTTCCGCTTTCCCCGGCTCAAACGAAATCCCGTCCAACCACCGCATCGCATCCACCACTCCCAGCTCACAGAAATCCTGAATGCCGAGCCACTCGCTCGTTTGTTGAGAGTTGAGAGTTGATGGTTGATAGAAAGAGGAAGAGTGCCCAGCTCTTGATCCTTCGCTCTTCATT
>JANOQR010000240.1:0-23284 GCA_031414935.1 Luteolibacter sp. | reverse complement strand
CCCGGACCAGCCTGTCAATCTGCGGCTTATCGAGATCGAACCTGGCATGGCTGCGCTCACTGGTGTGATGATGGAACTCGATGATTGTGCGTTTCCGCTTTTGCACGATGTCGTCGGCACCTCGGATCTCAACGAAGGATTCAAGGGCGCGAACTGGGCGTTGTTAGTCGGTTCCGTGCCGCGCAAGGCAGGGATGGAACGCGCGGACTTGCTAGGGATCAACGGCAAAATCTTCACCGGCCAAGGCAAAGCGATTGCGCGAAACGCGGCGAGAGATGTGCGCGTCCTCGTCGTCGGGAATCCTTGCAACACGAACGCCCTGATCGCCATGAGCAATGCCGAGGGCATCCCGAAAGACCGCTTTTTCGCCATGACGCGACTCGATGAAAATCGCGCAAAAAGCCAGCTCGCGAGAAAGGCCAGCGTCCATCAATCCAAGGTCACCAACCTCTGCATTTGGGGTAACCACTCCGCCACTCAGTATCCTGATTTCACGAATGCGAAGATCAACGGCCGGCCTGTGAGCGATGTCATTTCGCACGTCGCCTGGCTCAAGGGCGACTTCATCAGCACCGTCCAACAACGCGGTGCAGCCATCATCAAAGCACGCGGTGCATCTTCCGCCGCCTCTGCGGCAAATGCTGCGTTAGACACGATGAAAAGCCTCATCACCCCGACACCTGCAGGGGATTGGCATTCCGTCGCCGTTTGTTCAGATGGCTCGTATGGCATCGAAAAAGGTCTCATCGCCTCCATGCCCATCCGCACCGTTTCCGATGGGAAATGGGAAGTGGTTCAGGGCTTACCCATCGACGCCTTCAGTCAGGAAAAAATCGACATCACCATCCGTGAACTCCAAGAAGAGCGAGACGCGGTGAAGCATTTGATTCCGTGACTGAAGTAGCGGCGATCACCGGTCGCCGCGTTCAGAGAAATTTCTACGTGCTGTGCGGGAAGAGACAGGCTGGAAGCCTATCCTCCAAATCAGAACTCTGTCCGAAGTCCTGCGACTAGACCTCGGCCCGCGATGGGGGCGATGTCTTTGAGGTAGGAGGTGCTTTGGCGGGCTTGTTGGTCGGTGAGGTTGTGGCCTTTGAGGTAGAGGGTAGTCGTGGTGCTGCCGATTTTGAGGTCGTAACTGATGCTGGCGTTGAGGAGGAAATAGCCTGCGGTGGAGAGTTCGTCATCGGCGTGGCGGTTCTGGGCCGCAGCGGCTTGTCCTTCGAGGCGCGCGTCGAATGGTCCTCGGGAGTATTCGAGCGCGGTGCCAAAGCGGAAGGGCGGGATGCGCGGGACGGGTTCGTCGGTATTGCGATTTTCGGCGTGGACGTAGTCGGCAGTGAGGATGAGGTCGAGTCGTTGATCGACGATGGATGAGGGGGATTTTTCGGAAGCCTGTTTGGCTTCGAGCAGGTGAAAGGTGGTTTCGATTTCACCGCCGATGAAGTTGGCTCCGATGGGCTGATAGGCGTAGATGGGCAGCAAGTCCACGGGGTCGATTTTCCCGGTGGGCTGGTTGCTGATGAAGTCGTTGAAGCGGTAGTAGAATCCGCTGACGCTGCCTGTGACGCGGCCCGTGCGCTTGCGGACGGATAGATCGACGGAGATCGCGTCCTCGGTATCGAGGCTGGGATCGCCGATTTCAAAGGCTCCGGTCGCGAGGTGCGGGCCATTGGCAAATAGCTCAACGTAGGTGGGCGGGCGTTGGGTGTAGGCGAGGGAAAGCGCGACAGCGTAGTCTTCAGTGGGCGTGAATATAATGCCGGTGGAGGTGCTGAAGGCGTCGAAATCGCGGCTTAGGCTGGGACCAAAGGCGGTGCTGTTCTCGGTGTCGCTCGACTGGTGATCGTAGCGGGCACTGAATTGAAAGCGGAGCTGATCCAAGGGGATTTCCTCGAAGAAAAATAGCGAGTTCGTGGTGTTTTCGACCGGCGGCAGGAAGGCTTCTGCACCGAGGGCCGAGAAATCGCTGTATTGGGATTCGATGCCGAACGCGCCTTCCATGGCTCCGATTTTATTGTGCAGGAGTTCGACGCGGCCATTGTAGCCCTCGATGACGAAGCGGGTGCCGACGGCGCTGCCTTCGAACTCGGTGTGATCGTAGTCTGAGTAGCCGAATTTGTAGTTGATTTCCTTAATCCATGGAGCGGCGTCATAAACTGCGCCGCGCATGTCCCAGCGGCGTTGGCTGAGGCCGATGGTGACGTCTGGCTCGGCGACGGTGCCGTAGTCGGAATCCATGCCGGAGTAGGAAAATCCGACGAAGCCGCGATCCCAGACGTAGCTGCTGCCGAGTCCGGCACCTTTGGAATCGGTGGAGCTGTTGGGGAGCGTGTTGCGTGCTTCCTTGCTGCCGGGTGGGAGCGGATCGGATTTACGCAAAGCAGCGGAGCGGGCGTAACCGGGGATTTCGAGGTCGTTGGTGTTGCGGTTGAAGCCGTCGAGGTGGAAAACGAGCGGACCCGCGCCCCAAGTGATGGCACCGGATTGGGAAAATAGGTCATCGACGGAGCCGACGCGGGTTTCAATTTTCCCACTCGGGTAGGTGGCGGTGAAGCGTTCTTGCGGGATGCGGTCGTCGATGACATTGACGACGCCGCCGATGGTGTTCGGCCCGTAAAGCAGCGTGCCGGGTCCGCGCACGACCTCGATGGAGCGGATGGTGAGCGGGTCCACGGAGACGGCGTGGTCGGGGCTGACATTTGAGACATCGACGACGGAGGTGCCGTTTTGGAGGACGCGGACGCGGTCGTCGCCGAGGCCGCGGACGATGGGACGGCTGGCACCGGGGCCGAAGCCAGTGGAGCTGACTCCGGGCTGGGTGTTGAGGGTTTCGCCGAGGGTGGGTTGGAGTTTTTGCTCCAGATCTTTGCCTTGGAGGAGAGTTGCGGGCTGGATTTGTTGGAAGAGCGTTTGATCGGAGCGGTTGGCGGTCACGACGATTTCATCGAGTGCGGTAACGGTGTTTTGGGCGCGGCTGGTGAGGATGGAGGCGGCGAGGAGGATGGTGGATCGGGAAATTGGTTTCATGTTTTTGAAAATGGGAATGGCGGTGCGGGAAAATTTTTTGCGGCATGACGACACGCACCGCCGAGGCACAGTGAAGCCGCAAATGGGCAGAATTCTTTGAAGGCTGTGTGAAAAATAGAGAACGGCCATCTCGGCAGTTTGTTGCTACTCCGGCAGGCAAGATGCCCGCCGTTCGAGACAGGCTGGAAGCCTATCCTCCTGTTTTTTCAGACAGAATTTCTCCGAACTAGGGCCCGCGCGGTGGGGCCTGCGCGAGGACGCCGCCAAGCAAGTGGGACGGCGTGATTACGGCTTGGTTGGGGGAAAACGCTACTGTTTCCGGCTCTTCTTGCGTAATGCAGACCGGGCGAATGTCGGGCTGGAATTGATCGTAGCCGCCTTGGGTCATCAAGGTGACAACGCATTCGTGGCAGGGATCTTCCGAGTGCTCGTGGCAGTGATGGTGGAAGTCCGCGCTGGCTGCCATTCCCTGAGCGACGAGTAAATGAAACATCACGACGAGGGTCGTGAGGGTCCGAATGAGATCGGGTGGTAGCTTGATACTCATGCTCGCAAGGAGATTGCGTGGGCAGAGTGGAATTTAGTGCAAGCTAGCTGCAAGAACGAAGTTGGGGAAAGTGACTGGAGCGCGGAATTGATTCCAAAGCCTTTAAGGATTCAAAGTGAATATTTGGACGGATTGTCATGCAGAATGGAGTCGTTGTGACTGTAACCAAGGAGCGGCGATCTCCGAATCGCCGATGCCCATGAAAAGCCAAAGGGGAGCGGTGATCCTCCACTCTTTGGCTTTACATGGGCTGGGGCGGATCGGAGTCCGCCCTTCCTTGGTTTTTGAATCCTTACAGGCATTGGAATTGATTCCGCACGAGTGAACATGGGGATTTCGTACGGAATGACTTCCGCGCTCCAATGAGAGAGTGCTTCGTTTGGAAAGAGACAGCCGAGACGGCTGTGGTGAGCGGATCAGGCTTGGGCGGTTTTTGCGCCGTAGGGCTTGATGGTGGGTTTGTCCTTTTTCATCAGGGCGTTGCGCATCTTGGTGAGGGCGGAGTTTTGAAGCTGCCGGATGCGTTCGCGGGAAACGCCGAACTCGCGGCCCACGTCTTCGAGTAACATGGGCTTGAGGCCGTTGAGGCCGAAGCGCTCGTCGATGATGCGGCGTTCGCGCGGGTTGAGGATGGAGAGGAGTCCGTCGATTTCGCCGTGAAGGTTTTTGTCGGTGAGCATTTCCAGCGGATCGGAGGCGGCTTCGTCGCTGATGACTTCGCTGTATTCGGTGGCTTCACCTTCGTTGATGGGTGCATCCAGTGAGGTGGGGCGTTGCGCGGCTTGCTTGAGCATCGCGATTTTCTGGCGTGGCAGGCCGAGCTCGGCAGCGAGTTCTTCGTCGCTCGGCTCGCGGCCCAGAGCCTCGGTGAGGAGTGAGGAAATGCGGCGCATCCGGGCGATTTTGTCCACCATGTGGATCGGCAGGCGGATGGTTTTGGATTGGTTGGCGAGGGCGCGTTTGATGGATTGCTTGATCCACCAGGCGCCGTAGGTGGAGAGTTTTCCGCCTTTTTCAGGGTCGAAACGTTCGACAGCGTGCATCAGGCCGATGTTGCCTTCGGAAACGAGGTCGCTGAGGGAGAGGCCGTAGCCGGAGTAGTCGTGGGCGATTTTGACGACGAGGCGGAGGTTGGCTTTAATCATGTGTTCCCGCGCTGCCATGTCGCCCATGCGGATGCGCTCGGCCAGCGCGTTTTCTTCCTCGATGGTGAGCAGGGGAGTTTTGGAGATTTCCCGGAGGTAGAGTTTCATGCTGCTGTCTGAGTCGTAGGCCATAGTGTGTGGGGATTTGGAGTTGGCGGGTTGAGTTCCGCGCTAGTTAAAGACGGTTGGCGGATTTTTCAAACAGGGATTTGGGATTTTTTCGAGGCAGGTGAGTGGGAGATGGAAGTGATGGGAAATAGGCGAGTTGTGTTTGTGAAACTGTCCTGAGTGAAGAGGAAGAGAGAAACCACGAAAGACACGAAAAAGACACGAAATTTAAGCATTCGGGGATTTGAAAAAGTATCTTTCTCTCGTTCATTCTTCTTTCGTGTGTCTTCGTGTCTTTCGTGGTTTGAATTTACCCATTTGAACTTTGAAGCGCGTTTTTTCCTGAAAATAAATCGGGTGCGGACCGTTTCCGATCCGCACCCGAGATTGCACATTTTTCCCCCCAAAGTATCGGTTGGCTTGGCTCGGTGCTTGATCGACTTCCCCCCGGAGACCGATCTGACCTGAGCTGAGTTGCCCGAGACAGGATATGTTGGAAAGGTTTTCAGTCCACCGTGGTGGGCTGTCGCCTTTCGTTGGAGATAAACTGAACTGAAAATTAAGGGTTTAGAAGCTATTTAGAGTCTCGATAGCGGCCAAGTGGTCCCATTTTCGGACATTGAGCGGGGAGGTGGGAGCTTGGAGTGGGGAGTAAGAGATGAGTTAGAGTTTTGGGAGGGTGATCCAGGCGAGAAATTCTTGGTTGCCGTCCATGCCGGTGATGGGGGAGGGGATGTGGCCGTGCCAGTCGCAGGAGTGCTGGGTGGTGACAAATTCGCGGATTTTCTGGATGGCGCGCTCGTGGAGGGCGGGATCACGTACGATGCCGCCTTTGGTGATGTCTTCGCGGCGGAGCTCGAACTGGGGCTTGATGAGGCAGACGACTGAGCCGTCATTTTCGAGGACGGAGAAGATGGCGGGGAGGACTTTGGTGAGGGAAATGAAGGAAAGATCAGTGACGGCGAAGCGGCATTTTTCGCCGATGTCTTCCGGGGTCATGTGGCGGGCGTTGAATTGCTCTTTAACGATGACTCGCGGGTCGTTGCGAAGTTTCCAGACGAGTTGGTTGGTACCGACATCGACTGCGTGGACTTTGGCCGCGCCGCGCTGGAGAAGGCAGTCGGTGAAGCCGCCGGTGGAGGCTCCGACGTCGATGCAGGTCCAGCCGGTGGGGTCGATGTGGAAGGCATCGAGTGCGCCTTCGAGTTTTAGCCCGCCGCGTCCGACGTAGCGTTGCTTTTCCTTAATTTCTATGGGCGCGTCCTCGGCGATTTTGGTGGCGGGCTTGTCGATGATTTTGTCGCCACTGCGGACTTCGCCAGCGAGGATGAGGCGTTTGGCTTGCTCGCGGGAGTCGCAGAGGCCTCGGGCGACGAGGAGGGCGTCGATGCGGTCTTTTTTCATCCGCTGGCTCAATGGTCTTCGGCGAGATGCTGTTTGAGGATGTCGCGCCCGAAGTCGCCATTGAAGTCGCGCCAAGCGGCGTGGACGTGGTTGGCTTGGTCGCGGACTTTGCAGAATTCCATGAGGAAGGTGGGGCCTTGGATGCGGTAATAATGTGGGTCGCCGGGAGTGGTGGCTCCTGCCCAGCCGAAGCGGATTTTATCGATGCCGGCTTTTTCGATTTTCGCCATGTCTGTGGCGGCGATTTCTGGGCGGTAGCGGCTGATGTATTTGGAAATGAGGGTGATGAGGGCGTCGCGCTGGGCGGGGGTCATCTCGGTGGTGAGGACGCCGACGGGTTCGAGGGCGGAGACGGCGCGTTTTTCGCCAGTGATGATTTCCTCAGGTGGTTTGTGGCTGAAAATGGCACCAGTTTTTCCTGAGGCGATGAGGGTGGTGATGAGGGCGCGGGCGAGGTCTTCTTCTTCGCGGAGGACGCGAAGTCCTTTGTGTGGGCCATCGCGGACTTCGGCGGGGTTGGTGCCCATGAAGGTGGGGGTGCCGGAGATGATTTTACCGTCGGCGAGGGTGATATTGAAAGCGAGGTGGTGGCCCTCGAAACGCCAGCCCCAGCCTTTTTTGTCGCCGGGGGTGCCGAAGATGGAGACGTAGTATTTTCCGGAGTCGCGGTAGGTTGGATTTTTTTCGATCTCGGCGAGGATGCCTTCGAGGGTGATGATCTGGGTGGCTTGGAGTTTGCCTTTTTCGCTGAGGGCGGTGTCGAGTAGTGCCATGGCGGCGTTGCGCTGGGCGTCGTTCATTTCCTTAAATGGCAGCCCGGCGCGGTCGCGTGGGGTGTAGTGGAAATTTTCGCGTTCTTCGCCAGCGAAGGGAAGAGCGGTTTTGGATTTTTGCTCGGCAGTGAGGGTAGCGAGGAATTTCTCTGCGGCGGTCTCAGGTGAGAGATTCTCTGCAGCGAGGGGAAGAGTGAAAAATGCGAGTAGGAGAAGATTTTTCATGGGGCGAGCAACCAATCAGGAAGTGCGATGGACGGCAAGGAGAGTCTCGCTGCGGGAAATGTGGGGAAACTTGTGCCTTGCCTATCTCGTCATCCGCCGTCAACGATCCGCGCCGTGACGCGCCACCGCACCGATGACCTTAGAATCACTGGCTTGAACCCGCTTATTTCACCGGCGGTTTTGGCTTATTATTTGCCGCTTACGGAACAAGCGTCCGAGCTGGTAGCGAATACCAGAAACCAAGCGGATGCGATTTTGCGCGGTGAGGATGATCGGCTGTTAGTCGTCGTCGGGCCGTGCTCGATTCATGATCCTGAAGCGGCGATTGAGTATGGCGCGAAGTTGAAGGAACTGGCGAAACGGCTAGAAGATGATCTGCTCATCATCATGCGGGTGTATTTTGAAAAGCCTCGTACGACGGTCGGCTGGAAGGGCCTGATTAACGATCCGCATCTGGATGACTCGTTCGATATCAACCATGGCTTGCGCATCGCTCGGGGCTTACTGCTGGATCTGGCAAATATGGGCGTGCCTGCTGGGACGGAGTTTCTGGATACCATTTCCCCGCAATACATCGCAGACATGATTACGTGGGGGGCGATCGGGGCGCGGACGACTGAGTCACAGATTCATCGTGAGCTTGCGTCCGGGCTATCCATGCCGGTGGGTTTTAAAAATGGAACGAGCGGCTCGATCCAGATCGCATTGGATGCGATCCAATCGTCCTCACGCCCGCATCATTTTCTATCGGTGACCAAGCAGGGCGTCTCGGCGATTGTCTCGACGGCGGGAAATGAGTCCTGCCACTTGATTTTGCGCGGCGGGAAAAACGGTCCGAACTACGATGGCGAATCCGTTAGCGCGGCAGCCACGATGTTGCGGGAGCAAGGGCTGGTCGAGTCGCTGATGGTCGATTGTTCGCACGGAAATTCGATGAAGGATTTCCGAAACCAGCCGATGGTGGCGGGCGACGTGGGTCGCCAAATCGCTGACGGTTGTAAGGTGATTACCTCAGTGATGATCGAGTCTAACCTCGTCGAAGGAAACCAGAAGCTGGCCGGCACTTTGGCTGACCTAACACGAGGCCAATCGGTGACAGATGCCTGCATTGGCTGGGATGATACGGTGTCCACGCTGGATGCTCTGGCCGAGGCCGTGCGGCAGCGGCGGAATGCGTGACGAAACCCTGCAAATTTTGCTGGATTGTCAAGTAACGCGATAATTTTCAGGATGGGAGCTTGCCGTCAGAATGAGAACTTCGCAATCTGCGGGACCGTCTCAAAATCAGCATGGATTTAACAAGCGAGTCATCTCAAAGCGTCATCACCTGCCGGAATAGCCAAGGTATCGAGCTGACGGCTAACCTCCTCCGAATTAAGCGATACTCCGTGGTATTCGAGGTCTATAACCCATACAGCATTCTCCAGCTCTCCGAAGTTCTATCCGACTTCAGAATTATGGCGTCGAGGCGGCTGCTCTATCACGGCAAGGCCGTTGTTAGTAATCTGCTCAACACCGGCATCGTGCTCGTCTGTGAGGCGATGCTCGATGAAGGCTGGGTAGAAGTAGATTTCCTATCAAGTATTGCGGGCAGTGCTGCTGCGAGCGGGTCGAGCGACCTGTCAGGACAGTTTGGAAATTTCATGACGGAGTGGAAGTCAGCGAACAAGGTGCAAGATCCTTTCAAGCTGGTGGTGGCAGATCTTTCCAGCATGTTGTCCGGCGTTCAGCATTGGCTAACGGGAATCGATGTGGGAATACGAACCACCGTGACACGGCGGCGTGACGAGCTGGAAAACGAAATTTTTTCTGGAATCGAGACGCGAGTGGTTGAAGAAGTTTTGCCTTCGATGGAGCGATTTGAAGAAGTTTCCACGGAAGTTAGCGAGGCGGAGGTGGCAGTACACAAAGCCTACGTCCGTCGGGAACTGCATCCCATCGTGCTGTGTTCGCCATTTCTCTATCGGACCTATACGAAGCCGTTAGGATATGCGGGTGACTACGAGATGGTGAACATGATGCTGCGCAATCCGTATGAAGGATCGTCCGCGTTTGCCAAGCTGCTCAATTTCGCGCTGCTCAACACCGAGCCAGTGGTGGCGCACCGGAATCGCATCGACTTCCTGATAGAAAAGCTCCGTTCCGAGTGTGCTCGCCGTGTCTCCCGTGGCAAGACGCGGGTTTTCAACCTCGCTTGCGGGCCTGCGATGGAGGTTCAGCGATTCCTGCGCGAGTGTGAAGAGAGTGATCTAGCGGAAATTGACTTGTTGGACTTTAACCCGGAGACGTTGGAATATACCCGTGAACGCATCCAAGAAGCACGCATGAGCGGCGGACGAGAAACTCAGGTCCGTTATTTCCAGCGCTCCGTCCATCAACTTCTTCGTGCGGCGACTCAGGGCGGAGACGATGAATTCACGAATTATGACATTGTCTATTGTGCAGGGCTTTTCGACTACCTTTCGCAGCGCGTTTGCAAGCGTCTCGTCGAGCTGTTTTGCACCATGATCCGGCCAGGTGGCATCGTGATCGTCACCAACGTCGCCGCCAGTAATCCGCGTAAGGCTTGGATGGAATATGTGATGGAATGGAACCTGATCTATCGGGACGAGGCGGACATGAACGATCTCATTCCTGATGGATTAAATTTGAAGGGCACCACGGTGAAGGCTGATTCCACGGGAGTGAATCTGTTCCTTGAAATCGAACTCGCCAATGGCTGAAGCCACCGTCAGCAATCTACGGGAAACCGAGGCGCAGCTCCAGAAGTCCTTCCGGGACTATGAGAGCAGAATCGCCTTCGATAACTCGCGCCGTGCTGCGGTGTTTGCTGGGATTTTCATGCTGGCGGGATTCTCGCTAGACTTGGTGATGATCGCCCAGCGCGAGATGGAGTTTTTCCTGATTCGTGCGATTTGCGCGCTGTTGTTAGGGGTGGTCTTCTGGTTTTTGGGAGCCGCGAAGCATTCTCAAATAGGGGCAAAAATCGCCTCACAGGGAATTGCACTGCTGCCGCTTATCTCTGTTTGCTTGATGATCGCGATGACAGACGGTGGAAACTCCGTTTACTACGCGGGACTGAATTTGGTTCTCGTCGGTCTATCACTGCTGCTGAGGTGGACGTTTTGGAATTCGTTAGGGATGATCCTCGCGACTTTCGTCTGTTACACGTTGAGCGTTTTAGCATCTTCAACGCATTCAGATTTCAAAACGCTGTTTGGAAATTCCTACTTCCTTTTTGTCACCTCGGTCTTCGTTCTGGCGGGAAGTTATTTCTACGAAAAGCTCCGCTACAGTGAGTTTTGCCTACGCCGTGAGGTCGAGCGCTCCCGCGAGGTGGTGGAAGATCAGAACCGCCAGCTCAGTGAACTGGACGAGGCCAAGACCCGCTTTTTCGCAAACATCAGCCATGAGCTTAGGACTCCACTGACGATTATGTTAGGCATCACTGAGCGACTCAGAACTCTTCTTCAACGTGAGTCTGGTCCGCCGGTGGTTCAGGAAATGACGATGATGCTGGAGCAAAACGGGCTCAGGCTGCTCAAACTCATTGATGACCTGCTAGATCTTGTCCGCTTCGACACTGGCCACGCGGATGTCAGCCGCCAACCCACTCTGATAAACGCGCACATCGAAGGTCTCCTGCGTTCGCTGCGCCACCTTGCGGAGCAAGACCGCGTCGCGCTGCTGTGGGAGTGCCATTCTGATAGCGATGCCATCCAACTCGACCGCGACAAGTTTGATAAAATTCTGCTCAACCTAGTCATCAATGCCATCAAGTTCACCCCGTCCAGCGGAACTATTGAGGTCAAGGTCATCGCAAAGAATGGTCAACTCCGTCTCACTGTCGAGGACACGGGGGTGGGAATTCCACCCGATGTTTTACCACGTATTTTTGAGCGTTTCTGGCAGGTTGATACCTCTTCCACCCGCAAGTTTCAAGGCGCGGGTATCGGCCTCGCATTGGTGCGAAGTCTAACGGAAGCGATGGGCGGAGCCGTAAAGGTGGACAGCCAGTTAGGGCAAGGGACTACCTTCACCATCGACTTGCCCGCAGAGCCAGCGACTCTGTCACCAGCGAGTGACACTGATGGGGATGACCCGCTCAAGGACGGAGGAAACATTGCGAACCTTCACCGGCGGGCGGCCATGTCAATCCCGGGCAAAATGGCTCCTAAGCAGATACCCTCGATCCACACTCCCACCCCGGTTGCTGTGCCTTTGATCGGCACCCGGCCCAGCGGTGCGCGGCCACTCGTTCTCATCGCCGACGACGAGCCTGACATTCGCCGATTTCTCCGAATGCAGCTAGAAGACGTGGATGTCATTGAAGCATCCGATGGGGCGGAGGCACTCGAACTCGCACGTCTGCGCCGTCCTCAGCTCGCGCTGCTCGATCACATGATGCCCGAGATGGATGGTGTCGAAGTTTGCCGCCACATCCGAGAAAATCATATCACTCGCAGCGTGGCGGTGATTATCCTCACAGCTCGTGCGGATGAGCAGACGAAACTGGCCGCGCTTCAAGCAGGCGCAAACGATTTCCTCACCAAGCCATTCTCGACTGCGGAACTGGCACTACGGTTAGAAAACCAAATCGCCATGGCACGGGTGCGCCGTGAAATGCTCGATCTGAATACTGAACTTCAATCCGCTCTCGAACAGATCAAAGAAAACGAAGTCCTGATGGTCCGCAATGAAAAGCTCTCCGCTCTCGGCAGAATGAGTGCTGGCATCATTCACGAAATTAACAATCCTCTGAACTATGCCAGTGCCGGCTTACATGCGCTAGAAACCTTTACCAAGTCCATTCCAGAGAAGGATCAGCCGGACTTCGTGGATATTCTAACCGACATTCGCGAAGGCGTAGAGCGAGTTTCTCAGATCGTCATCGATCTGCGCAAGTTCACCCGCGACGACAAGGCTACCAGTGGGGATGCTGACCTCGCTGAAATCGTCAGTCGCTCACGGCGTATGGTCAGCCATCAAGTCGGAAAAGACATCGAGTTTAACCTCAAATCTCCCGATAACGCCCACATCAGCGGCAACCCGAACCAACTGGTTCAAGTATTCATCAACTTTTTCCAAAACAGTATCGACGCCATTCATCAGCGTCTGGAAGCAATCGGCGGCGATGCGGGTAAAATCGACGTTTCCATTGATGCCGCTGGCGACGGGTGGCAGGTGACGATCCGTGACAATGGCATCGGTATCCCTCCCGAGAACCTTCAGAAAATTTTTGACCCATTTTTCACTTCCAAAGATGTGGGTAAAGGAATGGGACTTGGTCTATCCATCACCCATCAAATTCTCCAAGCCCACAAAGCGATCATCGAAGTGGACAGCCGCCCCACCGAGTTCACGCGCTTTCGCATTGCGTTTCCGGCACCCAGTTTCACTTCAGACCCGGAATCGGTTCTCGACCAATCGGCCTGATTCGATCATTCTCACACCATCTAAACCAAAGCATTTAACTAACATGAGCACCGATATCGACGCATACGACTATCAACGTTACGCCATTCTTTTCGTGGATGACGAAGCGAATACCCGTAAATACTTCCGACGCTTGTTCGGCGAAAAATTCAGAATCCTAGAAGCCGAGGACGGCGTTCAGGCACTCACGGTTTTCCGGCAACATGCCAACGAGATCGGCATCATCGTGACTGACCAGCGGATGCCGAATGAGACGGGTGTCGGCTTTCTCTCGAAGATCGCTGACGACTATCCGGACATTATTAAAATTTTATCTACTGCCTACTCCGACATTGATGCCGCCATCGGCTCGATCAACCATGGTGGGATTTTCCGCTACATGACCAAGCCATGGGACATCCCGCAGCTCGAAGTCACCCTGCGCCGCGCTGTGGAGTTTTTCACCGTCAGGCGTGAACGCGATGCGTTGTTAGGAGCGAAGATGCAAGCCATGGGAAATGTTCTTCTTTCTAGCAGACTTGCTTCATTTGCCTTGGCTCCAGTCTGTGCTGGCATCAAGTGCGATCGCGGCGCGGAGGCGATCGCTTCTTTCGTGCAAACAGGTGTGGCTGGCCGTCGCACAGGTTCGGACGGCGATTCTGCTTTGCGTTCGCCAGACTGGGCACGTCTTCACACCCGGCAGGTGGCATTGGCATCGGCTCTGGAGAAACAACTCCCCGCCGCCCTCGCGGGAGGTGAACTGGCTGCAAAAATCACGATGCTTGCCAAGGCTCTCGAAGCCGCCGGGGCGAATGGCATCACCAGTAATCCTAATGGAGCCACCACGCGGCTGACTTCTGCCAGTGATCCCACGCCACTATTGTTAGACGCTTTGCTTGGACGCAGTGACGAGTCCGAAGTCGCGGAGAAATCCGTTCTGGCCCTAGCGGCATTCATGGCGGTTTATGACGCTGGTGGGGTCGTCCGCCGCATCCGTGGGGAAGGTCTGACCTTGGATGTGACAGAGTCCACCGCCGCTGCGAAGACGACCACTGCGGGAGCGGAAACTGCTAAGTGGCTGATCGACGATGATTTACTCATCTCGGCAGCGCTTGGTTTACTCTGATTCGCAGCTTCGGTTTTTTGTGAAGGCGTCGGCGCGATGCGTGCCGACGCCTTTTTCCGTCCTAATTACCGGATTTTTTCTGGTCGTATTCGGGCACAATCCTCGCTCTCGGAGCGTCGTCGATTGTCCCGTCGCGCGTAGCGAGGTGTTTCTTAATCAGAAACCAGATCGCTGTCGCTAGCAGGAGCGAGAGGATCTTTGCGATCCAGTTGTGAGGCAGTTTCAGTTTCATGAGTTGGCTTACCGGAGAGGAAAATTTCAGAGATTTTTTCTCTGAATTGCTTTTCAGTGAGGTTCCGCTGGAGGGTGCCGTTTTCAGAAATGGAGATGGCACCCGTTTCCTCGCTAACCACCACGGCGATGGCGTCGGTGCGCTCCGTCAGGCCGATGGCTGCGCGGTGTCGCAATCCAGTCGAGCGATCCTTCATTTCTTTCTCAGTTACCGGGAAAACACACGCAGCACCTGCCACGCGGTCATCGGCAATAATCATCCCGCCATCATGCAGTGGAGCTTTGGGGTAGAACACGGCCATCGCGAGCTCAGGTGAAAACTGAGCGTCCAACACTACGCCGCTATCGAGAAAGTCTTTGAGACTGATGCCCCGCTGGATGGCGAAAAGCGCGCCTATTCTTTTTTTTGAAAGGCTGATGACGGCATCCGCAAATCGTTCTAAGAATGCGAGTCGTTGCTTGCTAGAGAAGGAAAACAAGCGGTTGCTGCCGAGACGGGCGAGACCGTTGCGGAGCTCGGGCTGGAAAATGACGATCAACGCAAAAGCGAGAATGGTCGCTGCGCTCTTGATGATCCAACTGATGACTTCAAATTTAAAGGTCGTGGAGAGCAATGTCAGCACGATGAGGACAGTGCCGAGGCCCACTAAAATTTGTGCCCCACGGGTCGCACGGAATGCTCGATAGACTTGATAGACACAAGTCGCCAATACTAGGATTTCTATCCCGTCGCGCCAGTGATCGTTGATGAATTTCCACATTACCTAAACTTTGTTGCTCAGGAGATACGCACCTGAGGAGAAACGGCAATCCCGTAAATCGAGAGCAAAGAAAAACGCCCGAAGCACCGTCTCAGGCTTCGGGCGTTTTAGAGCGATTTCTCAGCGGTATTTTGCCGCACGTTTCTCTTCTTCGGTCTTACCCTTGCCTTGGCCTTTTTGGGCGCGCGGCGGGTCGGAAGGTGGGCGATTTCCCTTGGTTCGTTGTGCTTGTTGCCGATTCCCGGCTTGGCCATTTTGCGGCTGTTTGTCGGACAGTTTCACCGGGGAATTGTAGCGTGAGGGCAGCGTGCCGCGTTGCTCGCGGGTGGCAGTGCCGCTGCTCTGGCGGGTGGCTGGAGACGCGCTTGATCCTTGGTTTCTGGAATTAGAATAATTCCCCGACGGGCGAGTCGCGTTGTTCTGCTTGTTGTTACCGTTGTAGTTTTGCTGCTGCTTATTTCCGATCACACGGCCTTGGGTGACGGGTTGTTGGCGCACCTGTTTTGCCCAGCCGTAGTTAGTCCCTTGGTAGGCGACTGCACGGTTCTGATAGTTTCTCACCGTGACGTTCTGCACATAGACGGGAGGACGAATGTAGCCACCGCCTGAGCGCCAACCGTGAGGATGCGGCACGCCGTAAACAACTGCCGGACGGTAGCCGAGTGGATAATAGCCGTTTAAATAAGGATCATAGTAACAGCGGCGACGGTAATCGTAGTAGCTGTGGCAATGCGGATCGTAGCCCCATTGCGGATTGCCAGTGCTGACGAAGACGGAGGTGGAAAATCCACTGCCTCCGTAGCCGTAGCCATCGCCGTAGCCGTTGTTGTAGTTGCCGCCTGTGCTGTATGAGGCACCCACTGAGGTAGAGCCGTAGGCAGGGTCATAATAACAGGAGGTGAATCCGAGTGATACCGCAGCTCCCAGCGCGGCACCGGCCAATAAGCGAAGATTTTTCTTCATGGGGCTAAGACAACACAGGTCTTGGATCTATTCGACTGGTTTTTATCGGAATTTTCCAAGCACGGTTCACATGAGTTGACAGGGGCGTGGTTTCTCCGGTTTTCTCATCTCCACAACGCATGAATGATTCCAGCGCACCGATTTTAGTCACAGGCGGAGCAGGCTACATCGGCTCCCACACGGTCCGGCTACTAGCAGGGCAGGGGAGAAAAATCGTGGTGCTCGACAATTTAGTTTTTGGCCACGATCAGGCGATCATTGATCCGAGTGTGGAATTGATCGTCGGTGATGTGGGCGATCAGACTCTGGTGCGCTCGCTTTTTGCGAAATACCAATTTGCCGCCGTGATTCACTTTGCCGCCTACGCCTACGTTGGCGAGTCGGTGACGAATCCGCTGAAATACTATCAGAACAACACCGCAGAGCCGATCAAGCTGCTGCAAGTGATGCAGGAGTTCGGCTGTAAGGTCTTCGTCTTTTCATCCACTTGCGCGACTTATGGCGTGCCTGACAAGCTGCCGATCACGGAAACTAACATCCAGCGTCCCATTAATCCATATGGCATGAGCAAGCTCATGGTTGAGCACATTTTGGCGGATTGCGACACAGCTTGGGGATTGCGGAGTGCGTGCCTGCGTTACTTCAATGCCAGTGGCTGCTCGCCAGACGGCTTGATTGGTGAGGATCACAATCCTGAGACGCACCTGATCCCGCGCGTGATGATGGCGATCACGGGCGAAATCGAGTTTATCGAAGTTTTTGGCACGGACTACGACACGCCGGACGGCACTTGTATCCGCGATTACATCCATGTGGAGGATTTGGCCGATGCTCATGCTCGTGCATTGGACCATCTCGCGAGCGGCGGGAAATCCGTGCGTTGCAATCTCGGCACGGGCGTCGGCGTCTCGGTGAAGGAAATCATTTCCGCTGTCGAGGAGATCGCGGGCAAGACCGTGCCGGTGAAATATGGTCCCCGCCGCGAAGGCGATCCTGCCTCATTGGTGGCAGACCCATCGCTCGCCAAAGAGCTTCTCGGCTGGGTCGCGGCGCGGAAAGACATCCGCGACATGGTTGGCCCAGCTTGGACGTGGACTACCGGGCCAAACAGTGGCCGATACCCGCCGAATAAAAAGTGAAGGTATCTGCGATGTATTGACATTTGCCCTTGCGGTCTCGCGGATCGCGCTTCATTTTCCCTCAACCTGATTCCTCAAACCCATGAAATCGATACCCCTAAAAAAGTCCCAACCACCGCACCAACGCGCCTTCACGCTTGTAGAAATGCTGGTGGTCATTGTCATCATGTCCATCTTGATGACCGCCGGAGCCATCGGCCTGAGCGGCATGGGCGGCAAAGGAGTCACCAGCGGCGTGGCGACGGCAGAGTCTTTGTTTGATGAGGCGCGTGCTACGGCTACCGGAAAAGGCATAAGAACATGCGTGCTCGTTGCAAAAAAACTCACGAACAGTCCGGGTGATGATCTTCGGCGAATCATTATCGCGTCCGAGCCAGTTAATGCCACCACTGGCGTGCCAACTACTCAATCCGGGATGCCTAATTGGGAGATCTCAAGTCGGGGTGCCTTGCTGCCTGACCAGACTTTTTTCAGCGAGATATTTAGTAAAAGAAATGTGTCGGGTTCTGGAGCGTTGCCCACTGTGACGCTGACCGGAGCAAAAGCGGCCTATGCAGGGGAGTATTACATTTACGAGTTTAACTCACAGGGGAATGCTTCAGACTCAACTGATCCAAGTTACAATGGAGGAGCAAGCTTCGTGGTTGGCAGCGGTGCACGCAACAGCAGTGTTGCGGCTTCATCCAGCCCGCCCAAAATCACCTCGGCAGGTAAGCGCGATTTCGGCGGATTTGTCGTATGGCGAAACGGAAGCACCTCGGTATTTCGCAATCCCGGGCAAATTGATGGCGGAAAAGCGACTAAACTAAACACAGGAGATAAATTTTAACCCATGAGATCATCCCTCAACAAACACCGCGTTGGCGGTTTTACCCTGATTGAGACTGTCATCGCCATCGGCGTGCTAGCAGTCCTTCTCACCGGCTTCATGGTCGTCTTCGCGCCCGCCGCAGATGGCATTCGTAAATCCATCAGTGTCCAGCAGGCCGACCGCATGGCGACGACTTTGGAGAATGAAATGGCAATCCTGCGCAAAGGTGAAGAATCAGGGACCGAGGTTGTAACCGCCTTCGACAAAGCGTTTAAGATGATCCAAGGGGGAATGCAAAACATCCCAGAGCCTATCTTTGTTTACCAGTATCGCGCGGACCTTAACAGAACTCGCCCTGATGGGACTTATGAGCCTTACAAAGATGCGAAATCAGGAACGCCAGGTAAGGACTACACCGTAGTAACCATGACTCGTCGCAGAGTGATGCCTAAAGGTTTAGGCACAGATCCGAGTTTTGAGGATGATCTCAAAGCTTTGGAAGGCCGAGTTTTTGCAGTGAGAGCGAAACAACTCGTGTTCAATAATGGAGAATTGGTCATCAGCACTGACCAGACCATCAAAGACCCAACTCCACCATCTGGCCCAAATACTGAACCTCCAATGAACGGTACCGGTGCCTCTGGCAATTACCCTGAAGCGGTCATCGCGTTTGCGGCGGAGTTCTACCCGGTTCCAAGTTCCTCATTTTCCTACTTGAAATCAGGCGGAGGATTCAAACTTGAGAACCAAAAAAACCCGGTATTCGTGCGCAACTTAGCAGTTCGCCGTTAAATTCTTCTGAAGCATTCCTATGAAAACGCGAGTTAAATTTATTTCAAAGCAAGGATTTACCCTGATGGAGTTGATGGTCGCTATGGCCATCACCACGATCATCGTCACGGTGCTCGTCTCCATCACTTCCATCGCGCTCGACACATGGAACCGCAGCCGATCAGAGCTGCGGGCTTCGCGTCAGGCAAAGGCACTCATTGACATCATGGCACGGGATTTTGAATCCCTCGTCGTTCGCAAAGGCAACACCAGCGAATGGCTTGCAGCAGTGGTAGATCCTGATCTTAGCGACATCGGTGACAAAATGAAGAGCACGAACGCAGCCCGACTTGTGTTCTTTAGTGCGGCTACTGACCGATATGACGGTGACATCGGGAATACGACTAAAGACAAAGGTGGCGATGTTTCATGCATCGCTTATCAACTTCAGTATGTAGATCCTGTCGATCCAACCTCGACTGGCAATACTGAGACGTTTGTCTTAAATCGACTGCTGGTGAACCCTGATAAGACCTTCACAGATCTACTCGGAAAAACAGATTCCAAGGTGCCAGCAAAAACTTTAGACGCGGTATTTTCCAACTCAACTTACGACACCTCACTCAGAGATCCAAACAACTTTATTTGCGAAAACGTTTACCAGTTCTCAATCACATTCCATGTGCAGGCGACTACTGTTCCTGCCACTGCAACTACTCCGGCAACCATCGTCAATGTCCCTATAACCATCGGAAGGGATTCGGATACATTTGGAATCGGTGGTTCCGAAAATCGGAATGATTACTCTGGGACGGTAGCAACCAAAGAACAAATCAGTGCGGGAAGAGTCGTTGCAGTAGGGATTTCTGCCACCGTGGTTTCCGATTACGGGATGGGTCGAATGGCGACCGGTACATTCAGTACTGCTGCTGAAAAAGCCAAGTTCTTCGCTCAGAACTCCTATCAATACTCCAAAACGGTCCAGATCCCGAGCATGTAAGTTTGCTCACAAAGCCCCGAAGCGCCGATGGCGGCGTTGGTATTCTTGGACGGCTTCGAACAAATCTCCCTGCCGGAATGCGGGCCAGAATTTCTTCACAATCACCATCTCTGCGTAGCTGATTTGCCACAGCAAGAAATTGGAAACTCGCATCTCTCCAGACGTGCGGATCAGCAAATCAGGATCGGGGATTCCGGCGGTTTGCAGCCGTGAGGCGAACATCTCGCCATCAATCTCATCCGGGGAAATTTTTCCTGCGACTGCATCCTCCGCGAGTGAACGGGCCGCCGAGACGATCTCTTCGCGGCCACCATACGACAGAGCGAGCACCAAAGTCATCGCGGTGTGATTGGCGGTTCGCTGCTGAATCCGCTCAATGAGTGCGCGAGTTTTTTTTGGCAGCCGGTCAAGCTGGCCGATGGCGAGCAAGCGCACGTTTTGGCGGTCCAGATCCTTGGCTTTTTCATCGAGGAAGCGATCCAGCAGAGTCATCAGCGCATTCACTTCCGTGGCAGGTCTGGCCCAGTTTTCTGAGGAAAATGCGTAAAGCGTGAGGTATTCGACGCCTTGCTCGATGCAGGCTTCTAGCACCTCGCGGACGGACTCCGCGCCTGCGCGGTGGCCTTCGAGGCGCGGCAGTCCGCGCTCTTTCGCCCAGCGGCCATTGCCATCCATGATGATGGCGATGTGGCGCGGGATTTCAGGATGGGAAGGCATGGGTGAAAACTACGGTACCACCAAGGTCTGCACCCGATCTGGCCCGACTCCGACAAATGCGATCGGTGCTCCGCAGAGTTCCGATAGCCGGGTGAGGTAAGTTTTCGCCTCAGTTGGAAGCTCTTGGTAGGTCTTGCAGCTGGTCGTGTCCGACTTCCAGCCGGGCAGAGTTTCATATATCGGCACCGCGCGATCCCACGCCTTGCGGTCGGCGGGCGGGAGTTCGTGAAGCGCGCCATCCACCTCGTAGCCGGTGCAAATCCGCAGCGTTTCGTATTCGTCCAGCCCATCGAGATTGGTAACCGCCAGCCCGGTCACGCCGTTCACCATGCAGGCGAATCGCAGCAAAACTGTATCTAGCCAGCCACAACCGCGCGGGCGACCCGTCGTCGCGCCGAACTCGCGGCCAAGGCCGTGCAAGTATTCGGACAGACCTTCATCGCCGGTGGGAAATGGTCCCGAGCCGACTCGCGTGGTGTAGGCTTTGCAAACGCCGATGACCGATTGAATCGCAGTCGGCGGCAGTCCCGAACCCGTGCACGAGCCGCCAGACGTGGTGTTCGATGACGTGACAAATGGATAGGTGCCGAAGTCGATATCGAGCAAAGTTCCCTGTGCGCCTTCAAACAAAATGGTTTTTCCGGATTTCCACGCCGCATGAAGCACCGGAATCGTGTTGGAAATGTGCGGTCTCAGTCTTTCAAACGCAGTGTAAACTTCCTCGATCACTTGATCCGGGTTGAAGGTCAGCAAGTCGTGGCGGGCCAGCACATCATTCGCTTCCGCGACACGGCGGGTGATTTGCTGGACCGCGAAATCCCGATCCAGAAAATCCGCGATCCGCAGTCCGCAGCGATTCACCTTGTCTGCGTAAGCTGGGCCGATGCCGCGTTTCGTCGTGCCGATCTTTTGGTCGCCGAGGGCGATTTCACGCGCGGCGTCGAGTTCCTTGTGAAATGGCATTACCACATGCGCCCGGTCTGAAATGAGCAACTTGTCGGGCGTGATCGCGACGCCCTGCGCCTCGATCCGCTCAATTTCCTGCACCAGTCCGACCGGGTCGATGACCACGCCGTTGCCGATGACGTTAGTCTTCGAGTCCCAAAGAATGCCGGATGGCAAGAGGTGCAGCACGTATTTCACGCCGTTCGCGATGACCGTGTGGCCAGCGTTATTTCCGCCTTGGCCGCGCACGACCACGTCAGAACCCTCGGTGAGATAATCGACGATCTTGCCTTTGCCTTCATCGCCCCACTGGAGGCCAACAATAATGGTATTCATGAAAATGGAGTGAGTTTTAAACCGCGAATGGACGCAAATGGACACGAATGAAAGATAACATCATGAAGAAAGAATCATGCGTTCCCATTCGAGCTTTGGTTTTTTGAAATTGATGATTAGGCCGACTGGTAGCCCGGTGATTCTTAAGTAGTTGAGCATTTGACCGCGCTCAATGTCAGTGATTCTGTCGATGGTCTTGGTGTCGATGACGATCTTGCCGTAAGCGATGAGATCGGGAATGAACTCACCGACTCGCGTGTTTCTCCAGATCACCGGAAATATTTTCTGCTGCTCAAACGGAATTTCACGGTGCCTGAACTCAACTGCCAGAGAATTTTCGTAAGGCTTTTCATGAAGCCCGTGTCCCAATCCGTTGATGATCTCAAGCGCACAAGAAATGATAGCGTAAACCTCATCCTTGAAAATTAATTCGCGTCCATTGGCGTCCATTCGCGGTTAAAAATTATTTGGTCTGGTCGATCAAAGCGGCGAACTCATCGAAAAAGTAGCTCGCGTCATTCGGTCCCGGTGCGGCTTCCGGGTGATATTGGACGCTGAAAACTGGCAAATCACGATGCCGCATTCCTTCCACGGTGCCGTCGTTGAGATTGACGTGAGTGACCTCCACTTCCGGCGGCAGCGAATCTGGATCAACCGCGAAACCGTGGTTCTGCGAAGTAATGGAAATTTTTCCCGTCCGTAAGTCTTTCACCGGCTGATTTCCGCCACGATGCCCGAATTTCAGCTTGTACGTCGTCCCGCCGAAGGCGTGGGCTAGCAACTGATTCCCAAGGCAAATCCCGAAGATCGGTTTTTTCCCGATGAGTTGCTTCAATTCCTCGTGAATGTATCCCAGCGCACTCGGATCTCCGGGACCGTTTGAGAGGAAAATGCCGTCAGGATTTTTTGCTAAAACTTCGCTGGCCGTGGTAGTCGAGCTGACGACTTCCACTTCGAATCCCGCCTGCCGCAAACGCCGCAGAATGTTGTATTTCAGCCCGAAATCATAAGCCACGATCCGATGCCGCACCGGTGGCAGTTCGATGTAGTAACCCTCAGCGCCAGTGATCGTGTTCGGTAACGACCACTCGCGGGATTCCTCAGCCCACAGGTAAGATGACGGCGTGGAAACTTCTTTCACGTAGTCCATTCCCTCCATCGATGGCGATGCTTTGGCCGCCGCGATGGCCGCCTCCGCATCCAGCTCCGTCGTCACACACGCCCGCATCGCGCCGCGTGATCGGAGGTGTTTCGTCAGCGCCCGAGTGTCGATGCCTTCGATCCCAAGAATGTTGTTTTCTGCGAGGTAAGCTGCGAGCGATTGAGTCGAGCGCCAGTTCGATGGCACCCCGCAAAGCTCGCCGATGACGAATGCCCGGATGTGCGGCGCGGCAGACTCGTTGTCATCAGGATTTACGCCGTAATTTCCGATCTGCGGATAAGTCATCGCGACGATTTGGCCGCGGTAGGAAGGATCAGTGATGACCTCCTGATAGCCCGTCATCGAGGTGTTAAAACAAATTTCTCCGGTGGTAGTTCCGGTGGCTCCAAAGGCGCTTCCTTCGAAACAGCGTCCATCTTCAAGGGCTAGAATGGCAGTAATCGGCACGGCGGCGGCAGGCTAGGCAGCGCATTTGGGCGATGCAAGAGAATGCTCACACTCTTGCGCGGCTATCGATGAGGATGGTCACTGGGCCGTCATTGACCAACGCCACTTTCATATCCGCGCCGAAAATTCCGCGTCCCACGGCTCGCCCAGTTTCACCCTCCAAGCTCGTGCAAAACTCTGCGTAAAGCGGCTCCGAAACTCCCGGTTCCGCCGCCCGCAGAAATGACG
>JANOQR010000239.1:0-1690 GCA_031414935.1 Luteolibacter sp. | reverse complement strand
ATCGAAGGCCTTTTCCTCAGCTCCGGCATCGTCCGCAGCGCGGATTTCACCATGGAACAAGTCGTCCTCGTCGCCCGCACCTTGCGCGAGGTTCACGACTTCCGCGGCTACATCCACCTGAAAACCATCCCGGAAGCCTCCGACGAACTCATCGCCCAGGCAGGAAAATACGCAGACCGCATCAGCATCAACATCGAGCTTCCTCAGCAAGAAAGCCTCACCAACCTCGCGCCCGAAAAAAACATCCACCGCACCCGCGAGGCCATGGGCCACATCCGCGAGAAAATCGATGAACACGCCCCCGCCCAAGGCCGTCCCAAGCGTGAAGCCTTCGCCACCAGCCAAAGCACCCAAATGATCGTCGGCGCCGATGCCTCGAACGACTCCCATTTCCTCCAACGCGCCGGCGATCTCTACAACACCTTCCAGATGCGGCGCGTTTATTATTCCGCCTTCAGCCCCATCCCAGACGCCTCCGTCCGCCTCCCGCTCAAAGCCCCGCCGCTCGTTCGCGAGCATCGCCTCTATCAAGCAGACTGGCTCATGCGCTTCTACGGTTACGCCGTCGATGAAATCACCACCACCGAGCAACCAAATCTCGATCTCGACATCGACCCAAAGCTCTCCTGGGCCTTGAGAAATCGCGCCTTTTTCCCCATCGACATCAACCGTGCCTCCCTCGAAATCCTTTACCGCATCCCCGGCCTCGGCGTCCGCAACGCCCAGCGCATCGTCGCCATCCGCCGCTACACCCAAGTCCGCGTTTCCGACCTCATCAAAATCCGCGTGAACCTGAAAAAATCCCTGCCATTTATCATCACCGCAGACCACCGCCCCGCCGTTCACGATCTCGATTCCACCACCCTCCGCGCCATCTACGCTCCGCCCGCCGCCCAGCTCGAACTCGATTTCACCGCCATCCAAGTCCCGAAAACCGAGGTCATCGGCGGCGAGTTCTGACCACAGGATACCTACATGAGAGAGTTTGCGTTTGGTTTTTTCACTATGAGTAAATGGGCCGTGTTGATGGCTTTGGAGAAATTGGCTCCCGAGAAGGGTACCGTGACATTTTAACTGAAATTTTTAGATCTTGGTTAACCAAATTCTTGCTCAGGCGCTCGGTCTCTTCTTAGTTCATCTCCTCAGGACGCAAATTCAACGGATTTTTCAACCCGAATGGACGCGAAGGAACGCGAATGAAGAGTTTTTTGAATGAAATTCCTGATTCTGAGAAATGCGGTTCTTTCAATCCGCGTCCATGGGTGTCGATTCGCTGTTAAAATCACATCGAATCTCCGTGGTTGCTCCCTAGCTTGATCGCCGTGTGGAATGAGGAGAGAGAGACGCTTCAAGTAATCGGCTTGGAAAAGTAGAAGAACTTACTCAAGTCGTCCCGTTGTCCGGGTGCTGTTTATCAGGAAAACGCTTCCAAAAATCAGAGAGGATGGAGCGTTGTGCGGGATCGAGCACACCAAGGCAGTAGTCCGTCATCCACAGCGGGATCGAGCCGTAGAACGCATGGGCAATCGCTCCGGTGATGCTGGCGATGGTGTCACTGTCACCGCCGAGGGAAATGGCTATGCGTATGGCGTTTTCGAAATCTGAGGATTCCAAAAAAGCGATGATGGCTTCAGGAACGGAGCCTTCGCAGCTTACATCGAAGGCATAGACAGGCCGGATTTCTGCAATC
>JANOQR010000238.1:0-2424 GCA_031414935.1 Luteolibacter sp. | reverse complement strand
CTTGATCGGCCTCGCCAAACGCAACGCCACCAGCGGGGAACTGGAGTCTTCCCCAATAACCAATAACGGAGAACTAATAACGAAATCCGAGTTCCTCTTCACCGGCGAGCAGTGGGACTCGGACCTAGGCATGTACTTCCTCCGGGCGAGGTATCTCAACACCCACACCGGCCGCTTCCACACCCAAGACACCTACGAGGGCCGCAACGGCGAGCCACTGACGTTGCATAAGTATCTGTATGTTCATGGGAATCCAGTAAGCATGACAGACCCAAGCGGCTATAACGGTTTACTAGTCGAACAGACAGCTGCCAGTAGCATGATGGGCAATTTCGCTTCAATGACGACAAGGGTGGGAACCTTTTTGAGAATTGTTGATACTGCTGAAACAGTCATAACTCTTATTGAAACATTAAAAAATACTTTTGATTTGATATCAAGTGGCCAACTTTCCACTGCGTTTAAAGATTCACTGAGAGGTAGCCGAACTGATATCAGGAAAAACTATAGTCTTGATGAGGTGGTATCAAGTCTTGCCGAAAATTATCCTAAAATTTTAAAAAGAGTTGTTTCCCATTGGATGGACTATTTGATAAGAAATGTGAGCAAAGTAGATGGATTTGTAATCTATATGCCAAATCCAGCATCTGGGATACCTGTAAGAAATTTCACGTTCCTAAAATACAAAAAGAGAGGTAAAGATTTTCGCCTAGACTTGGCGTTTGGAGGCGGTAGTAAAAAAGGGAGAGTGACCGGCATGGGTTTCATAGTTAGTAATAAAAATCAAATGGCTTGGAGAATGGATTTGCACGAAGACCACGCCGATGCTTGGCGCCAGCCTGGCGGCGACTCGATATGGAAAGACCATCCTTTTCACTACCACGTACTAAGATCACCAAACAAATGAACATTTCCGAGCTAGTGATGGTAATTGGCATGAACTGGAGGGATCAATCTGAGTTTCTGGGCAAACTGCCAGAAAACGCGAAGGATTCAAACTTCGTAAGAAAGAATCAAATAGATGAATTAATTCAGCTATTTTTTGATTCAATTAGTCCAATTGATGATTCCGAAGGATTTGAAGGATTCGAGTCATGGATTCATCGAACCGGGATTCCTGAAAGCGTGGCAAAAGATCGAACGCATCAGTTCTGGAAGAATGCGGAAGATCTTGCGACATTGCTTTACCTCATCAAGGAAAGCCCGAGAGATATGCTTTTTACGAGGCAAGGTCTTCGGAGTTCGTCAGATTGGAAACTCGTAAGAAAATTTGCAGCCAAATTATTTGAGACTGATTTCTTGAATGAGTCTGTGATTGTAACTAATTTGAGTGACTTAAAAAAACGATTATTGCCACACTGAAGTACTGAACCCCACAAGCCAACCATAAGCCTTAGTCATGCCAAGAAGTGAACTCCGCAAGCCAACCATAAGCCTTAGTCATGCCAAGCTTTCTCAAGTTTGAAGTAGGAACGGCTTCTCGGTGGTTGAACTCCTTTAGAATCACAGAAAAAGTGAATCCCCGAACATCCCACAGGCATCAGCCTCATTTCGATTTTTCACTTTCACCCTTTCATCTCTCAACAGGAAAACGTCACCTACATCAAACTGAACACTTCAACGCCATGCCCACCTCCGAGCGCTGTCCCGGTCAACCAAGGAAAGTCCTGTGAAATGCCAAAGCGGACTTTCGGAGAGAATTCGGTAAGAAATGCGACACGCTTCCTACGATGTCGCAGTGAGTCAGTACGATTTCCGCCTTTTCCCACAAGCGATGATTTGAGAGATATTTCCTGATTTGCAACGTGCCGCATCCATTTTCCTGACTCTGCTCCTTTTTCACGCCGGGGAGAAAACCCACGCGGCGAGCAACCAGAAATTCTCTGCGCCCCTTAGCGACCTTTACGGCTTGGCGGTTCCAATTTCTTTTCAAAAGACAGCAATCCGCAGCCAGCTCACCGGCAGCATCGGCTACGGCTATGATCTCGCCGGAAACCTCGCTGGAGCAAAATCCGCCACCCCCGGCGGCTACGATGTTTCCTACGACTACGACGCCCTCAACCGCCTCACCGACGTCTATCGCGGCCAGCAAGGCATCGACCCCACCGCCGCCGCCCTCGCCGCCTACACCCTCAACAAAAACGGCCACCGCACCCAGATCAGCGAACTCAGTGGCCGCACCATCAATCACACCTTCGACGCCCTCCACCGCCTAACGAGCGAAGCAATCACTCCTCAAGGTGGCTTGGACAACCTGTCCCAGCCCTCCACCTCCGCAGGCACTTTATCTTACTCCTACGACGCAGTCTCTAACCGCACCAGCCGCACCCTCAGCGGAGCAACATCACAACTCGTCGCCCTCCTCCCCAACCAAGCCCAATCCTTCACCCCCAACGACCGCCTCACCACCGACACCTACGACGC
>JANOQR010000237.1:0-17941 GCA_031414935.1 Luteolibacter sp. | reverse complement strand
CGCGTTCACGGGATGTGCCGATAGGCTGGAGTTTTCCGGCTTTGTTTGAAGTGCCGTCTGCGGCGAGCTGGGTGTTAGTGACCGAGGTGAGTGGCGAGGATCCTTACCCGGCTTGTCATCTCGCTGCGGGATCGGCAGATGGGATTTACCGCGTTGCATTTCCCCGGCAGAACGAACTCAGCACCGAGAAAAACACCGAGATTCCTGCTCACGCTGAGTCGCGACCGCTCTATCATTTCCCTTGGACCATGCCGTGGCGGGCGATCATCGTCAGCCCGGATGCCGCAGGAATCGCTACTTCCACGCTGGTGACGGACCTCGCACCGCCATCGAAAATCGCCGACACCTCGTGGATCAAACCGGGTCGTGCATCGTGGGCGTGGTGGTCAACTCCCGAAGGACCGTTTAACGAAAAGACCTTCAACGATTCCACGGATTTCTCTACGAAAATGGGCTGGGAATACACTCTGTTCGATGCTGGCTGGTGGGATCCCGGCCTCGGTCCCATCGTCCGTCATGCGGTCTCGCGGAAAGTGAAACCGCTCATCTGGACCCACGCGACCGACTTCATCGGCCAAGAAAAACGACGGGCGAAACTCGATGAAATCGTCGCCGATGGAGCTGTCGGGCTGAAGGCGGATTTCTGGTGTTCGGATCGTCAGGAAACCATCGAGACCATTAAGGAACTCTTCCAAGATGCGGCGGATCGGAAATTGTCGGTGAATCTGCACGGCTGCACTTTGCCACGCGGTTGGCACCGGACGTGGCCGAATTTCATGACGGCTGAGGCAGTGTTAGGCGCGGAGAGTTACCTTTACGAAAGCCAATACACCGAGAAAGCCGCCGAGCTAAACACCGTGCTGCCGTTCACACGAAACGTCGTTGGCCCGATGGATTACACGCCCGTCGCCTTCAGCCCGAAGCGATATGATCGGACGACCACCGCCGCGCACGAACTCGCGACGGCGATCATTTTCACCTCCGGGATCATCCACTACGCAGACAGCCCCGAAGCACTCGGCAGCTTACCAACCGAAGCCCAGCAAATCCTCCGCGACGCTCCCGCTCGCTGGGACGAAACTCGCTGCCTCGTCGGCGAACCGGGACGCATCGCCGTCTTTGCGAGGCGCTCTAACACAGGTTGGTTCATCGCGGGAATCAACGGATCCAGCGAGCCAAAAGAGCTGACACTGGAATTGAGTGATTTCCGAAATCAATCGCAGCGAGTTCTCATTTCCGAAGGGGCAGACGCGAAGCAAAACGTCGTCTCGGAGAAACTCACCATCTCTGAGAAATGGAGTCACACCCTACCACCACGCGGCGGTTTCATCCTCCGGCTCGATCCGTAAATCATCGGCAGCATGAAAAAATCTGAAAATTTATGTCAGGTGAGATGAGCGAGAGACAATTCCCTGTGTAACACCGCCGACTCAATACCCAATCAACAGCAACCCCATTCCAACCTACCTGAAATCATGAAACCCAAATACAGCAACACACTTCTCCGTTCCATCGTCTGCGTCTTGGCCGGAGCCGCAACACTCAGCTCTTCAATATTCGCCGCAGATATTTCGTGGGACGGAGATACTAATGCCGACTGGAACGACGCGGCGAACTGGGCTGGCGGTGCACTTCCTACTGGTTCCGACAACGCGATCATCAACGTGAACGCTGCACCGAATTTCCCGATCATCACTGCGTCTCTGACCATCAATCCGAATGAAATCAAGATTGGAACAGGTAGCGGAAACACAGCGCAAGTGAACCACATTGCTGGATCAGTGGTCGCGGGAGGTTGGTCAGCGGTCGGAGAATTCGGGGGAACCGGGACTTACAACATTGCCGATACCGGAGCCACAGGCGGGACACTGACGGGCTTTGGAACAGGCAGCGGCAGCTACTCCGCATTTCGCCTCTACGTCAGCCGGAGTGGCACTGGTGATATGGCTGTGAACACCACGGGAACGGTGAAGGTGTCCAATGACATGTATGTCGGCGACGGCGGAACTGGCACGCTCAAATGGGATGCTGGCACTCTGGATCGGAGCGGTTTTGGTGGCTGGTTTGTTATCGGACAAGGCGGAGCATCAGGCGTTGGCACCTTCAACCTCAGCGGCGGCACGATCAACGCCGCCAACGACACCATCGTGGGCCGGACCTCGGGATCGACTGGAAATTTAAACCAAACTGGCGGTGCATACACCACAGGCGGCTTTTGGGTGGGCCGGGAGGGCGCGACTGGCACTTGGACGGTGAGCGGTGCTTCCACACAACTCACCTCGACTGGCGAAGTGTATGTCGGCGGTGGCAGTGGCAGCATTGGAACCCTTCAAATCAATGCCGGAACCATCGCTCTAAACAACTGGGTCAACGTCGGACGAGATGGAGGCGATGGCTCACTTGAAATGACTGGCGGCACGATGACGGTGGAACGCGCACTGCGGATCGGCTTCGGTGTGGGTGGTTTTGGAACCCTAACGATGTCCGGCGGTGCACAAATTTCCGCTGGCACCGTTAGCGAGTTTGTCGTCATCGGCGGCAACAAAGGGGATGGTGCAGCGACGGTTACCGGCACAGGCACCTCGCTGTCATCTGCGGGCGAATTTTACGTAGGAAACGATGAAGACAGCATCGGCGAACTCACCGTCAGCGGCGGAACCGTTAGCTCGAATAGCTGGTTCGGGATTGGCCGCAATGGCTCCACTGGAACGCTCACCATCAACGGCACCGGAGTCGTCAATCAAGGCCTCACGGATACTGGCAGCCGTCTGGAGCTGACGAATTTCAACAAGCCAACCACCGCCACGCTCAATCTCGATGGCGGCACGCTAACGACCAGCGGCATCGTCAACGGCGCGGGTGGAACTTGTAATGTTTTCCTCAATGGCGGCCTGATTAAGCCCACGATTGAGAACTACTCGTTCCTTGAAGGCATGACCAATGTCACCGTGAAAGCAGGCGGGGCTTTGATCGATACCAACACCAAAGACATCATGATCGAGCAGTCCATGATCGGCCTTGGTCTTGATGGCGGACTCACGAAATCTGGCACCGGAACTCTTTTCCTCAACGGAACGAACACTTACACGGGCGCGACTACGGTCACAAACGGCGAGTTCAGCGGCGACGGATCAGTGAGTGGTCCGCTGGTTGTTCAGTCGGGTGCAATCTATTCCCCCGGCTATATTTATGGGCCTTTTGGCGCAGGAAATACCACCGTCGCTGGCAGCTACGCATACGACGTTGATGCCTCAGACAGTGACGTGCTGAATGTCACAGGGGCGTTAAATTTATCTGCCGCCACTGACTCGCTCGATTTCCGGGAACGCGGAGACGGCGCAACACTTCCGAGCTATGTCATCGCCAACTACACCACGCTCAGTGGCACGTTTAATACCGTCAATGACCTGCCTCCCGGCTACACGCTGAACTACGGTGCCACCCAAATGACGATCACCCGCCCGCTCACCGCCTTCGAAACCTGGGCTCAAACTTATTTCCCCGGCGAGACCAACCAAGCCATCATCGGTGCCGAAGCAGACCCGGATGGCGACGGCGACCCGAACAACCTCGAGTTCGCCCTCGGGGGAAATCCCAACAGCGGCAGCGACAACGCGAAGATCTATCACCTCAACGCCGACAGCAGCGATGCTGGCAGTGCCCAAGAGCTGCTCATCACCATCGCCGTGCGAAATGGCGGTGACGGCGTCGGAGCCAACCCTGTTTTCTCCCCCGCAGCGGGTGGGCAACCCGCCGCCACGCAGGATGGCATGACCTACACCATCGAAGGCGGGGCCGACCTCACCTTCGCTGGCACCGTCTCGGTCGTGGACACCTTGGCCGCGGGCCTGCCCGCTGCACCAACCGGCTACGAATACCGGACCTTCAGCCTCGACGGCTCGAACGGCCTCCCCGGTAAAGGCTTCATGCGAGTGAAAATCATGCCGTAACTCTCAGTAAAAACATGGTGCAACAAGCCCCAGTCGCATCACGCGGCTGGGGCATTTGTTTTTTCCCGCCTCTCCATGCGAAGTATCTCCACAACCCGGCTTGAAACTCGGTCAAAGCAACGCTACGACCCAGCCATGCCGACACCCATCCGTATCCTGATCGTGGACGATCACTCGATGGTCCGCATGGGCATGGTCGGCCTGCTCGCCCTGGAGCCGGACATCCAAGTCGTCGCGGAGGCAGAGGATCTCGATCAAGCAATCGTCGCATTTTCAAAATACCGCCCGGACGTGACTCTGATGGACGTGCGGATGCCCGGCGGCAGCGGATTGGAGGCACTGGAACGCATCAAGGCCATCGACCCCGCCGCGCGCGTAGTGATCCTGTCCACCTACGATCTGGAAGAGCCGATGATCGCCGCTCACGCGTCCGGTGCCTGCGGTTATTTGCTCAAGTCGGTGAAATTTGACGAACTCGTCGCCGCCATCCGCTGCGTCCACGGGGGTGGGATGTGTTTTCCTCTCGCGCTGCAAAACCACATCGCGGCCAGAGCTAGCAGGAAACCGATGACTTCCCGTGAAATCGAAACGCTCGACCTGATGCGGCGCGGTTTATCGAACAAGGAAATCGCTCGAGTGCTGGAAATTTCCGAAAATACCGCAAAGTTCCATGTGAAGGCGATTCTTGTGAAACTCGATGTCACTGACCGCGCCGAAGCCGTCGCCGCCGCCTTCCAGCGCGGCTTGTTGCAGGTGGATTGACGCGCACCTACCCGTTCGGGGAGTGGACGCGTTTTGGGTTTGCCTCCATGATCTGTGGGTTGGTGCTGCGATGCTCCTCGCTGCTAACGTCGAAAACCCAATCGCCGCACCCATTCACAGAATCTGCTACTCCGTAAATTTTCACGCCAGAGTTACCCGCCGAATCAACCAACCTCCACGTTTTCCATTTCTAAAATTCCTCAGACCATGATCCCAAAAAACCTATCCCAACTTCCTCTGTCTTTCGCGACCGCTCTTGCGGCTCTCAGCATCGGCATCCTCCCATTACACGCCGCCACCTTCAGCCACAGCACCACTCCGCCTGCGGTCAACGGCACGGACATTGGACAGTTCGGCGGTTCTCAAGGTGGCACTTTTGACGTAGGTAAATGGTTTGTAGGAAACGCGCACCCCGGCCAGACTTTCACGCCCGCCACGAACGTTCTGTTCAATGCGCTGACCTTGCGAACGGGTACCGGCTCCAGCAATCCTGGCTTCACCTTCCGGATTCGCGTCAGCTCGATTTCCGGGGCAAATCTCACGGTTTTACGCTCAGAAACCGCAACATGGACCAGCGGCCCCTCCAGCAATGGCAGCTATCTCACTTTCACCTTAGCCAGTCCGTTGGCTCTCAATGCAGGCACGACCTATGCCGTGGATGTCGAGTTTGTCAGCAGCACGACGCCATTCGATAACAACCTCATCTACCTCTATTGGAGCGGATCGAATCCATACTCAGGTGGCTCTTATTACACCTTCGGTCCCGGGGGAACCTCGGTCGGACTCAACACCGGACGCGACTACACCTTCCACCTCGATATGAGCCACCCGCAGGCACCGACACCGGATATTGGTGCCACGGTCCCTTCAGGAAATGTGAACCTCGGCTGGGTCAATCTCCCGCCCACCACCGGCACGGATGTGTGGGTGGATGTCTGGTTTGGCACGAACCCCAACGCCATGACGAAAGTGGTCGATAAAGGACTCAACATCACTGCTTTCACCGCTAGCGCGCCCGTCGCCGGAAATTATTACTGGCGCTTGGATTCCTACCTCGGTGGTGCTCCGACTGGATCTCCTACCACGGGACAAGTTTTCAATTTCATCGTCATCGACTCCGACAACGACGGCCTGCCCGATGCTTACGAACTCCTCCACACTACGCCCGCTTCAAACCTCACCCTCAACGCTGGCGACGACCTCGACACCGACGGCCTCACCAACCTCCAAGAATTCCAACGCGGCACCTTGCCTCGAGACTCGGATACCGATGACGACACTCTGCTAGACGGTCCCGAACTCACTGGCGTCGGCCTGCGCCCGGCGACCGATCCACTCAAAGCCGATACCGACAACGACGGCCTGAGCGACGGAATCGAAAGCAATACCGGCAGTTGGGGCAACGCCGCCAACACTGGCACCAACCCCATCATCGCCGACACCGACTCGGACGGCCTGAAAGATGGCGTGGAAACTAACACCGGCACCTTTGTCAGCATCTCCAACACCGGTACCAACCCGTTTAACACCAACAGCGACGGCGACAACGCAGGCGATTGGTATGAAGTCGTCACCATCGACAAAAATCCATCTCTCCCCAGCCAGCCGAATTCCCCGAACAGCGACAGTCTCGAGCCTTCTATCCCCTACCCGCTGCCTGATCCTGACAACTCCACGGGTGCCACCAACAAGAAGGTCAAAGTTTACATCATGTCCGGCCAATCGAACATGGTGGGCTTTGGCGAGATCAACGGCAGCGGTCCGGGAACCCTCCAAACCATCACCGGAGCTGAGAAAAAATTTCCCAATCTCGTCACGTCTGGCGGCGGCTGGACGTCTCGCAAGGACGTGAAATACCACGGTGTCACCACGGATACCGGCAAGGGCGATCTCAAGGCGGACGTGTCGGGAGACAAATACGGTCCCGAGCTGGGTTTCGGCTACGCCATGGGCTGGTTTCACGATGAGCCGGTGCTGCTCATCAAGGCATCGCAAGGCAACCGCGGCCTGATGTGGGACATGTTGCCTCCCGGAAGCCCTCGCACCGTGTTTGGTGCCACAACTTTCCCAGCTTACGGCGAATCGCCCGAAGGTTGGGCAACCACGGGAGGCGGCCCGACACCTTTTGCGTGGTACGCTGGCAAGCAGTATGACGATTTTTTCATCAAGGAAAACGACATGTATCCGCTCACGCTTTGGGCGAGCGGAATCATCTACCCGGACACCACCCAACTCCGCCACAATGGCGTGCATTACATCAGCAAGGATCGCGGCGGAAATACGATTTTAAACCACACCGCCAGTCCAGTCTCCGAACCCGGCATCGGAGCGGATTGGAATACGTATTGGCAGGTTTATGACGTTCTCAATACCGCCGACATTCTCGACGACTTCGCCGCTCAGTATCCAAACTGGGCCACACAAGGATTCGAAATCGCAGGTTACGTCTGGTGGCAAGGCTACGATGACACGGGCGAACCCAGAGCCACCCGCTACGAGCCGAACATGGTGCAGTTCATCAAACAGATCCGCAGCTATTTTGAAAACCGCTACAACACCGACGGCTCCACGCTGACCAATGCCAATCCCAATGCGCCGTTCGTCTTGGCCACCCTCGCCACCAACGGCGGTTGGGGAAATCCAGATCCGGGCACGGCCAAAGTCGCCCAAGCCCAGCTCAACGTCGATGGCACCACCGGGCTTCATCCCGAATTCGCTGGCAACGTCAAAACCATGGAAGCCCGCGGCTACTGGCGCGATGCCTCCATTTCCCCTTCAGGCCAAGGCTACCACTACAACTGGAACGCCGAGACTTACCTGCTCGTCGGCGATGCGCTCGGTCGCGCGATGATCGACCTCCAAAGCGCACCGGATGTCGCCAACCCGACACTCGCCTCGCTCGCTCCAGCTAACCTTGCCACCGGCATCGCCAGCAACAGCAACCTCGCCATCACCTTCAACGAGGCCATCGCCCGAGGCACCGGTTTCATCACCGTGAAAAACCTCACCGATGCGATCCAGACTCAAATCGCCATCACCGACGTCGCTCAAGTCACCCTCGCAGGCGCAGTCCTCACCATCAATCCCACCGCCGATCTCATCGAAGGGAAATCCTATGCCGTCCAGATCGACCCGACCGCCATCGACGACCTAGTAGGAAACTCCTTCGACGGGATCACGAACGACACCACTTGGTCCTTCGCGACCGCCGCCCCAGCACCGCCCGCCGTCGTCAGCCTCAGCCCCGCAGACGATGCGACTAACGCAGTGGCTACCACCAATCTCGTCGTTACTTTCAGCGAAAATATCCTCATCGGCTCGGGCAACATCACGATTAAAAACCTCAGCGACGCCACTCAGTCCACCATCGCCATCACCGATGCGAGCCAAGTTTCCGTCTCTGGTTCGGTTCTCACCATCAACCCCACCGCCGATCTGCTAGTCGGGAAAAACTACGCCATCCAGCTCGCCAGCACCGCCATCACGGACATGACGAGCGGCGCATTTCCCGGTATAAGTGACGACACGACCTGGAATTTTACCACCGTCATCCTCCCGCCGAACACCGCCGCCTGGGTCGGTAATTCCGGCAACTGGAGCACGGCTGGCACCTGGGTTTCTGGAGTGATCGGCACCGGCGTCGATTTCAACGTCAACTTCACCGGCGTCGATATCACCGCGAATCAAACCATCACCCTCGATTCCGCCCGCACTGTCGGCAACATCACTTTCGAAGACGCCACCACCGCATCGCACAATCTCACCATCAGCGGTGCCAACGTCCTCACGCTCGACCGCACCAGCGGCGTCCCCACCATCGATGTCACCCAAGCAGGCCGCACGCTCACCATTTCCAGCGTCATCGCGGGCAGCGACGGCCTCCAGAAAAGCGGCCTCGGCACCCTCACCCTCACCGGAAATAACACCTACACTGGCGCCACCACCGTCAACGGCGGCACGCTCAGACTCGAAGGAAGCGGCGGCGGATTCTTCAGCTCCACCAGTGCTACCCGTAACTACACCATCGCTTCAGGAGCCACGCTCAATCTCCACGGAGCCTCCGTCCCCACTGGCATCGCCAACATCACCGGCAGCGGCACCCTCCTCATCTCTGGCAGCGGACTCGTTGCCAGTGCAGATGGCCGCGACGTGAACCTCAACCTCACCGCTGGCTCCGTCATCGACATCCAATCCGGTTCCGGCCTCTACAACGGCGGCTGGCAAGCCTTCAACTGGACCAACAACAAAGCCATCCTCAACGTCAACGGTGGACTCGACATCGTCGATGGCCAAGCCGTCACTGCGGATGCACTCACCGGAAGTGGGACGATCACCTCGGCAACAACCGGCGGAGCAGCCATCAACCTGACCCTCGGCGTGAACAACGGCTCCGGCACCTTCAGCGGAAACATCACCGCCGCAGGAACCCGCGTCGTTTCCCTCGTGAAAAACGGCACTGGCTCCCAAACCCTCTCCGGCACCACTACCTTCCGCGGCGCCACCACCGTTAGTGCGGGCACGCTCGCCATCACGGGTTCCCTCAGCACCACCGGCGTCACCGTTGCCAACACCGCCACCCTTGGCGGAAATGGCAACATCACCGGAAACGTCAGCATCGCCTCCGGTGCTCGTCACGCCCTCGCCGTCGCCGCCACACCCGCCGCCCAAGTCACCCGCGCCATCACCGGCACGCTGACACTCACCAGCGGAAATATCCTCGACCTCACCGCCGCCGCCGCTCCCGGTGCTGGCGTTTACGTCCTCGCCACCGCCACCACCGCCATCACCGGCACGCCGACCACCATCAACTCCAACGTCGTCAACGGAGTCGTAACGGTCGATACCGCCAGCTCGCCGAAACGCCTGCTCCTCACCGTCACCGCGCCGACGAACACCTACGCCGCATGGATCGCAGGCTACCCCGGCGCAGCTTCCATGCCCGGCTTCACCCAAGACGCCGACAACGACGGCATCGAAAACGGCATCGAAAACTTCTTCGGCACCAACCCGACCACCGCCACCACCGGGCTGCTTTCTGGCGTAAAAAGCGGCAACACCTTCACCTTCACCCACCCCCAAAACGCCAGCCCGGTCAGTAACCTCACCGCCACCTACCGCTGGTCCAAAAACCTCGCCACCTTCCAAGACAACGGAGCCAGTGACGGCACCACCACCGTGACCTTCACCACCGCCACCAATGCCGGCATCACCACCGTCACCGCGACTGTCACCGGCACCGCGTCCGAGAAGCTCTTCGTGGACGTGAAAGTCCTCCAAAACTGAAGTAGCACAGCCGTCTCGCTAGTTACTGTCATTTTAACCCGCAAAAAGAGAAAATCTAACCACAGACGAACAGGATAAACGCAGATCCAGAGAGTGATCAGTCCGCCTTAATCTCTGTGTTCTTCATCTGCGTCCATCTGAGTTCATCTGCGGTTAAAAATTCTTAACCTGACAGGATTGAGCGTCTCACCAATAGCCTTCCTCTCGATCAAAAATTCTCCATTTCTAAACCATGAAAACCCATCTCAAATTTCTCACCCAAGCCATCGCCTCCATTGCCTTGGCCATGACTCCAGCCAAGGCCGCCACCGTCTCGGCCAGCTCCACCGCTCCCGTCATCGACGGCTTCGACATCGCCAACTACGGCGACGTGACCGGAAACGAAAAATGGGGCGGAGGCACCGGTGTTGAAGGCCCACCTCGCGGCCAGTCCTTCACCACCGGCGGCGCGGCAGTCCGGCTCAAGTCCATCACCTATCAACTCGCCGACGTGGGTGGCGGAGCGCCGACTAAAATTTACGCACTCCGCGTCGGCAAGGTGGCGGGAAATAATTTCACCCAAGTTCATTCGGAAACGGCGACTCAGAGTTTTTCTTTCAGCAACAGCCAATACGTGACGTGGACCTTCAGCTCACCAGTCATTCTGGAACCCTACACGATCTATGGAATCGACTTAGGAATCACCAGCGACACCGCAGATTATCGGCTCGGCATCCCCTACATCAACGTCACCGCCAATGAATATCCCGGTGGCACGAGCTTCACCTCCGGCACCAATGGAATCGGCGGCAATTTCCTCAATATCTCGATCAATACCGACCGCATCTTCCACCTCGACCTCGAAGCCCCACTCGGCCCCGTCTTCTCGCTCGTCGCCCCCAGCCCGCCGGACAACGCCACCGACGCCCTCGCCACCCGCGCATTGGTCCTGACATTCAGCCAGAACGTCACCGCTGGCACTGGGAATTTAACCATTAAAAACCTCACCGACGGGATCGACACCCCACTCGCCGCCAACGACAGCCGCCTCACCTACGATCAAAACGTCGTGCGGATCAATCCCATCGGCCTGCTGAATTGGAGTAAAAACTACGCCATCCGCATGGATGCAGGCGTCTTCCTCGGAACGGGTGCCGCGCCCATTCCGGCGATCACCGACGACACCACTTGGAACTTCACCACCCTTGCCAACGATCCTCTCCTAGCAGCCATCGCCGCGCTCAAAGGCCACATCAACGGTTCCGCACCGCTCTCCGGCCCAAGCATCGCCGGGCATAAATCCACCATCGACAACATGCGCCAGCGTTTCCCGGAAACCGCCCAGATCATCGCCGCCGTGCTCGATCTCATTTCCACCTACGACGCCATCAAAGGGCCGCTTTTCCTCAGCACCAGCAACGCGGCTTACTTTGGCCGCAGCATCACCGCACCCGGTCAGTTTTACTCCATCAGCCCGGAAAATTACCACTGGGTCATCTACACCGTCATGCAGCACACCATGGACTGGATCTACACTGGCGAGGTGCTCGCGGAACACGAAGCCCTGCTCGCCAACTACAAGTTCGGCAGCCACACGAATTTCCCCGGCCCATGCTCGCCGCCCGCGAATCCGCTCAACACCCACACCGTCGCCATCAACGGCAGTTTCCCCGCCACCTTTGGCCGCTTGACTCAGGACTGGACCAAGCCCGGCCGCAAACCCACCGGCACCTACCTCGCCCCAGGCACCATCGTCACCGTCACTGTCCCTCCTTCACTCGTAAACGCGGGCTACAAAATCCGCGTCTGCGCCCACTCATGGGATCTTTCCGCCCGCGAGCCAGTGCTCCGCCTTGAGCGCGCATCCCGCCTCTACAACATCGACGCCGCCGAAACAAAAATTGCCAGCCCCTACGGCGGCGGCATTTACATTGAGGTCCCCTACCTCGCCAGTGCCGGAGTCGTGAACGTCACCATCACCGGAGCCGTCCGCGCCCCTTATTTCTCGGCAAAAAGTTTCCACCAGACCACGCCCACCGAGTGGCTAACCGAAAAAACCCACCCCGCACCGTGGGCAGATTTCCAATCAGAAAAATTCATGACTCAGGTGCCTAGAAAGTGGATCTACAACCATCCCAATCCCACCCAACTCATGGTCGATTGGGACAAAGGCATGGACGCCATCAACGACCTCATGGGCTTCCCGCGTGATCGCGGCAAGGAAACCATGTATTGCCAGCCAGACGTCATCCTCCGTTCCTCCGTCCACGCCCCCGGCTACCCCGCCGTCAACGTCATCACCAATCCTAACAACGAAGTCACCCCCGCCGGAAACGCAGGCAACTACCTCGTCAGCGGCCCTGGGAACAACCCGGTTGCCGCCCACGTCGAGTTCCACGAACAAGGCCACGCTTTCGGCTTTCCGAAATTCGGCGGCGAGAGTGAATCCACCGTGAATTTCCTCCACGCCTCCATGCTGAACCGTGGCTTCGGCTACAGCCATGACGTCGCCCACGCCTCCTCGCTCGGCAATGGCAGCCCTTTCTACACCATCGACAACACCGCCGTCGCATGGATGGCCGTTTTTAACTTTTCCCCGCGTGAAGTCGAGATGGCTCAGGGCGAAAAAGCCTACCAACACAAAGGCCACGCCAAGTTCGCCGACATCGCTCGCATGTTCGGATGGACCGGCATCGACAACTACTTCAAGTCCTTCATGCAGGACGATGAGAACAACATTCCCTACATCGTGGACACCGACGAGCTGCTGCTCCGTCTCTCTCGTCACGTCGGCAAAGACGTCCGCCCGCTGTTCCACTTTTGGGGCATTTTCCCGAAAAATCCCACCACCCTCGCCAACGCCCTCGCAGCAGAAAACATCCCCAGCTCCCCGGAAATCAAAGCTCAACTCCTCCGCTACAAAACCCTCGTCCCCGCCAATAACGCCGCCTTTCGCAGCTTTTGCACCGGCTGGTGGGGCGGTCAACCCAGCATCAACGGCTATTGGGAACAACGCGAACACGCCCGCCAATGGGACACCACCTCCCTCTACGGCGTGGGCGACCAACAACGCGGCGGACTCGGCATCGACGGCTTCCCGTCAAACCCCGGCGAGATTTACAACGAAAACTCCGCCAAAGACATCCGCAACCGCGTTCAAGAACTCGTCGATCTCTACTACCCGGTCCCCATCACCCCCAGCGCGATGTCCTTCGTCATCGCCCCGTCCAATCTCGATCTCACCACCGTGAGCATGACCGCCGCCACTGCCACCGCAGGCGTCAGCCCCATCGAGTATTACTTTGAAAACATCACCACCTCCACCAACAGCGGCTGGATCACCACTCCCACCTGGAGCCAGACCGGCCTCACCACCGGCACCAGCTATACCTTCCGCGTGAAAGCCCGCGACGGCTCAGGAAACGAAACTGCATGGTCCACCATCGCCAGCGTCACCGCCGGTCAAGACCTCACGCCGCCCGCCCCCAACCCCATGGGTTTTGCCACGGCCCCCTTCGCGCCTAACCAAACTTCCATTTCCATGACCGCCACCACCGTCACCGACATCAACGGCGTCGAATACTACTTCGACTGCACCGCTGGCGGCGGAAATGACAGCGGCTGGCAAGACAGCCCGACTTACACCGACACCGGCCTGCCCACTGCCGTTTCCTTCTCCTACCGCGTCCAAGCTCGCGACAAAAGCCCCGCGCAGAACGCCACCTCCTTCTCCGCCGTCGCCTCCGCCATCACCACGGACATCATCCTTCCCACGCTCGTCTCGTTCGATCCCGCCAACGCATCTTCCGGCATCCTCAAGACCAGCAACCTCACCGCCACCTTCAGCGAACCCATCATCCGTGGCTCCGGTTTCATCACCTTGAAAAACCTCTCGGACCTCACCCAGACCCAGATCAGCATCACCGATCTCGCCCAAATCTCCATCACCGGCTCCCTCCTCACCATCGACCCCACGGCGGACCTCATCGAAGGAAAAACCTACGCCATCCGCATCGACTCCACCGCCATCGACGATATTTCCGCAAACTCTTACAGCGGTATTACCAACGACTCCACTTGGTCATTCTCCGTCGCCGATCCCACACCACCCGCCCTCGTCAGTTTCAACCCAGCAGACGATTCCACCACTGCCCCCAGCAACGGAAATCTCGTCATCACCTTCAGCGAGACCGTCACTCCCGGCACCGGAAATATCATCATCAAGAACCTCACCGACGCCACCCAGAGCACCATCGCCATCACCGATGCCACCCAAGTTATCTTCGCCGGAGCCGTCCTCACCATCAATCCCGCCGCCGATCTCCTCATCGGGAAAAACTACGCCATCCAGCTCGCCACCACCGCGATCTCAGATCCCGCCACCAATCCTTTCCCCGGCATCACCGACGACACGACCTGGAATTTCACCACTATCGCCCCGCTCAACACGGCATTTTGGCTCGGCACCTCAGGAAATTGGAGTACACCAGCTACTTGGCTGAATGGAAATATCGCCAGCGGCACTGATTTCACCGCCAGCTTCACCGGCATCGATATCACCGCGAATCAAACCATCACGCTCGATTCCGCCCGCACCGTCGGCCACATCGTTTTCACCGACCTCACCACGGCATCGCACAATCTTACCATCAGCGGTGCCAACACGCTCACCCTCGACCGCACCACTGGCGCGCCGAGCATCGAAGTCACCCAAACCGGCCGCAACCTCACCATTTCCAGTGTGATCGCAGGCACCGACGGTCTCGTGAAAAACGGCCCAGGCACGCTGACGCTCAAAGGAACCAATACTTTCTCCGGCGGACTCACCATCAAAGCCGGTTCTGTCGGCAGCGACAATACAGGTTCGGGCGGAAATTTCCTCGGCAGCGGCACCGTGACCATCGGCGACAACGCCAACTCTGGCCTCGCCGCCAACTTGAACTTCAACGGCAGCAATTTCACCTCGACCAACCCTATTTCCGTCATCGGCAACGGCGCAGCATCCATCAGCGTCGGCGGCTGGAGCCAAACACTCAACGGCGCGATCACGCTCAACAACAACCTGACCGTCACCACCAACAACCCCTTCGGTAGCAGCCTAACCTTTGGCGGATCTGGCAGCATCAGCGGATCAGGAAATCTCATCATCCAGAGCAATGCCGCAAACAACGCGAACACCTCTTCCATCATCACCCTCAGCGGCTCCGGCGGAATCAATATCTCAGGCAGCATCACCAACAGCGGCTCAGGCAGCAGCTCCGGAACAGGAAACGTCAATACAACCATCAGCAACATCATCGGCACCAATGTCACCGGCGTCACCCAAAGCAGCACCAACTCCGCATTGATCCTCTCCGGAGCTAACACCTTCGCTGGAAACATCCAGATCAGCGCAGGCACGCTCTCCGCAAACCGCACCACCTCTGGCACGAATCCGACTGCAAGCGCTCTCGGCAACACGCAAACCGTGGGCAAGACGGCCACGATCAGCAGCGGCGGCACGCTCAATTTCAACCTCACCGACGTGATGGGCAACGGCGGTTCCTCACCAATCCTCACGCTCGTCGCCAACGGTGGCGTCATCAAAAATACCGGTGCCACCTTCAACAGCCTCGGTCCGGTGCAGCTCAACGGCGGCACTCTCAGCTCGGTCGGCGGTGTTTCAGCCAGCTTCCCGTCATTTGCCCTCAAAGGCCCCATCACCATCGGCGGAACCACCGTTTCAACCATCAGCAACAGCGGCGCGAACTCACAAATGGGCCTCGAAGGTGGAGCTGGCTCGACCTTCAACGTCGCCGACGCAACCACCGGCAGCGATCTGAACGTCTCCGCCGTTCTCGCAAACTGGAACGGTAACTCAGGCATCCTCGTCAAAACCGGCGCAGGCACGATGACCCTCTCCGCAGCAAACACCTACACCGGAGCCACCACCGTCAACGACGGCACACTCGCCGTCACAGGCTCGCTTGGTGCCACCGCCGTGACCGTCAACAGCCCGGCCACTCTCGCAGGAAATGGTAACATCGGCGGTAACGTCACGGTGAATTCCGGTGCTCGTCACGCCCTCGCCGTCGCCGCCACACCCGCCGCTCAAGTCACCCGCGCCATCACTGGCACGCTCACACTCACCAGCGGCAACATCCTCGACCTCACCGCCACCGCGCCCCCAGCCGTGGGCGTTTACGTTCTCGCCACCGCCACCACCGCCATCACCGGAGCACCCACCACCACCAACTCCAACGTCATCAATGGAGTCATCTCAGTCGATACCGCTAGCACCCCAAAACGCCTGCTTCTCACCGTCTCCATCGGCAACACCTACACCTCATGGATCGCAGGCTACCCCGGCGCTGCCTCCATGCCCGGCTTCACCCAAGACGCCGACAACGACGGCATTGAAAACGGTATCGAAAACTTCTTCGGCACCAATCCCACCACCGCCACCACCGGACTGCTTCCTGGAGTAAAAAGCGGCAACACCTTCACCTTCACCCACCCGCAAAACGCCAGCACGGCCAGCAACATCACCGCCACCTACCGCTGGTCCAAAAACCTCGCCACCTTCCACGACAACGGAGCAAGCGACGGCACCACCACCGTGACCTTCACCACTGCCACCAACGCCGGAATCACCACCGTCACCGCGACCATCACCGGCACCGCGTCCGAGAAGATCTTCGCAGACGTGAAAGTCCTCCAAAACTGAAGTAGCACAGCCGTCTCGCTCGGCATTGTCATTTAACCGATAAAAAGAAGAAAATTAACCGCAGATGACGCAGATACAGAGAGTGTTCATTCAGTCTTCATCTGCGTCCATCTGAGTTCATCTGCGGTTGAAAATTCTTAAACTGACAGGATTGAGCGTCTCCCCTGTTCCAAGAATGACATTTCCCGCGAATCCCCAAACAAACACCACCCCACCTACCCATCCGGGTAGTGGACAGACTCTTGATTTCTAAGCACTCTGATCCTTTGAAAATCTGATCGTTGAATTGCCTTAACAAACCCATCCGATGAAACTCCGCATTTCCAACCCATTTCTTTGCCGGATCGCAGCCCTCGCAGTGCTTCTTGCGACAACGTCTGCTCATGCCGTCACTGGAACGTGGCTCGGCATTTCCGGCGACTGGAGCACGGCTGGAACTTGGTCCGGCGGCACGATTGCTGATGGCATCGACTCCACCGCCAACTTCACCGGCGTCAACATCACTGCGGATCAAACCATCAATCTCGATACCGCCCGCACCATCGGCAACATCACCTTTACCGACCTCACCACCGCATCGAACAATCTCACGATCAGCGGAGCTAACATCCTCACGCTCGACCGCACCAGCGGAGCACCGACCATTGATGTCACTCAGACAGGCCGCACCCTCACCATTTCCAGCCAGATCGCGGGTGCAGATGGCTTGCAGAAAAACGGCACTGGCACCCTCAGCCTCTCTGGAAATAACAACTACACGGGCACCACCGTCATCAGCAACGGCATCCTCGCCATTTCCAGCAACAACGCTCTGGGAGCCACCTCCGGCAACACCACCATCGCGGCCACCGGGTCCAGTACAGGGCCGCAGTTGGCACTCAGTGGTGGTATCAACTCAGCGGAAAACATCACCATCACCGGGAATACCGAAACAGGTAGTTTCAACGCTGCCATCGTCAACAACAGCGGCACCAACACTCTCAGTGGCAACGTCACTTTGGCCAGCCCGAGCGGAGGCATTCGCCTCGGCTCGATTGGCGGCGAACTGATTTTTTCAGGCACTATTTCCCAGACCGGCACCACTCGCACACTCCTTTTGCTGGCCAGTTCGGGTGCGGCACTAACCGTCAACAATGCGATTGCTAACAATAACGCCCCCCTGAGCATCATCGGTGGCGGCGCGGTAACCCTCAAAGGCGTCTCAACCGCCATCGGTGCCACCACCGTGGGCGAAAGTGGTTTGCTCAAACTCGGGGTGACC
>JANOQR010000236.1:0-9681 GCA_031414935.1 Luteolibacter sp. | reverse complement strand
GCGCTCTCGCCAAAATCGCAGATACCAATATCACCATCCCAAACGGCACCGGTACCTTCACCAGCTTCGGCACCGCATACGTCGATAACACCCGCTTTGCCTTCAGCGGCTTCGGCAGTTCCGGCCAGCAAGGATTGTATGTTTCTGATGGCTCCACCATCACCCGCATCGGCGACAAAACATCCACCGTCCCCAGCATCGGCGGAACCTACGGCTGGAGCGCGCAGCTAAGTTACGATGCCGGCAACCTCGCCTTCTGGTCTAACATTACTGGTGGCACTGCACCCGGAACCATCGTCGGCGGCTACACCAGCAGTGGCGGACTCGTCACCCTAGCCACCACCGCCACAGCCGCGCCCGGCGTGGGCTCGAACTTCACAGGTTTCACCAGCCCCGTTGATTTAAGCGGCACCACCGTCGCGTTCCACGGCCTATATTCCGGGGGAAATGGCATTTTCACCGCCAATCTCAGCGGTGGCGCCATCACCCCCATCGCCGATGTCTCCACCGCCGTCCCCGAAGGCACCGGCACCTTCACCCAACTCAGCCTTCCCAATATCACTGAAGCAGGAGTCGTCTTTCACGGCACTTTCAGCAGCGGCTCAGGCATCTACTTCTTTCAAAACTCCGCCCTCAACAAAGTCATCGCCACCACCGACACACTCGATGGCAAAAGCATCTCGTCCCTTGGAATCTCAGAAAACTCCCTCGCGAACGGCCTCCTCGCCTTCCGTGTAAATTTCACCGACTCATCCGTCGGCATCTATCAGACTCTCCTTGCTGCCACGCCCATCGCCCGCAAGCCCGATGCTCTTATCCGCGCCGGAACGACTGGCGCATCGCTTGGTAACGGAATTTACAACACCACAGGCGCAGGCCAAAGCCTCACCCAGACCGCAGCAGCCGGAAAAACCATCACCTTCACCATCTCGATCCAAAACGACGGCACTGCCGCAGACTCCTTTAAAGTCAAAGCCACAGGCTCGTCAGCTAACAGCTACACCATCCACTACTTCAAAGGCAAATCCGACATCACCTCCAAAGTCGTCGCCGGCACCTACACCACCGCATCACTCCCGCCCGGCCAATCCGCCCTCATCACCGCCAAAGTCAAAGTGAACCCAACAGCCACCACCCGCTCCAAAGCCACTCGTTTACTCACTATTTCCTCCGCCAGCTCCACCGACAAAAAGGACGCCGTCAAGTTCACCGCCAAGCGCGCGAAATAGTTTTTTCATATCCGCTTCGAGCAACTCATTTCCGCTCGTGCGATATCACTCAGTTCAAGCTCTTCACCTTTTCTACCAACTGCTGCGAGACTCGATCCGCAGCCGCTTTCACGAGGTGAATTCCATCGGATGTCTCATCTGCTCCGCTCTGGGCGATGGTCATCCACACATATTGCTCTTGGGGAAAACGCGAAAGCATCGTCTTTCTAACCGCAGCAGGTTCGCTCAACTCGACCAATGATGGATGAATCGGCATTTCAAAGAAAACACACTTCGTTCCTGCCTGAGTGAGCTTATCGACAATCTCGCCCAGCCGCTTAGTTCTCGCGGCTAAGTCAGCTTCCGAAGGTTGGCGTCCCAGCACCTCGCGGTTTGCTTTCATCACGTTTTCCAAGACGGAGGGGTCCATCGGTGCATCCGCGACGACTTCAGATTTGTTTCCGCCGTTGAGAACCTTCACAACGCCGTTACAAACTCTGCCGACCCAGATATTGAGGAACCCGACTTGGTAATTAGAAGGTCTGCCCTCTTCTTTAAAAATCGGTGAAGCCTCTCGGATTTTCCGTCGCCATGCACTGGTCGCGTCGTCTGCGAGACCTTTGTCAGTGTCTCGGAGCAGCGTGTTAATTTCGATGAAAAGCACCGCAGGCCGTTTCTCCGCCTGATGAATGATGTCCAGCCCGGTGAATGATCCACCTGCAGGAAAGGTCAGTTTTACAAAATCCTTCCCAAGAATTTCCTGACTCAGCTCATTCGCCATCGAAGAACCAACCACGACTTTTGCATCCGCTGCCGCATCATGGACGAACTGCTGCGCGCGGACATAGTTCGCCCGTTGCTGACCTGGAATCCAGAAGTAGTTCTTCGACAGCAGCGGCAAAACGCAGTGATAACCCATGACGAGAACCAGAGCGGTGATGAGAGATTTCTTAATCATGCCGATGTCCTACTAGAATTGGAAATAGATGAAAGTTCCCGTCGTCCCGCTATCGAGGATGATGGCCGTGATGAGGACGCCGAAGATGAGGAAATCAAAGCTCTTCACTCCCTCCCAGCGTTGTTTGAGCAAGTAGTAGGCATAATAAAAAATCACCGGAATCGAGTAAGTCAGAACATGAGCGATGAGCGTGTAGTTGTTCGCCGCATCACTGCTCACCATCGCATTGAGATAAGCAATGACATGCTCAAACTTCGGCAGCTTAAACAACAACCAAGCTACCGTCACGAATGAGAAAACAAGCAATGCTTGCACGATGCTCACCAGCGGATGCTTCGGTAGCTTGATGAAATTTTTCCCAAACCGTTCCGCCGCCAGTGCGAGGCCGTGGAAACTTCCCCACACCGCATAGCTCCAAGCCGCGCCGTGCCACAGTCCGCCGAGAAACATGACAATGAAGAGATTGATATAAGTGCGGACATTACCTTTCCGATTTCCACCGAGTGGAATGTAGAGATACTCGCGCAACCAGGTGGAAAGCGAGATATGCCAACGTTGCCAAAACTCCGTGAACGACCGCGAGATATACGGGTAGTTAAAATTCTGCGGCAGCGTGTAGCCGAACAACGCCGCCAGTCCGATGGCGATGAGCGAGTAGCCTGCGAAGTCCGAGAAAATCTGCATCGAGTAGCCAAACAACAACGTCGCCAAAGTCAGCGGCGACTCTTTGAGGAAGTAAGGAAACTCGATCCAGAACGTGGAATCCTTGAGATTATCCGCGACGACCATTTTCAGGAAATACCCGACAACCAAAGCTCGAAACGCGATCTGCCAGGAAATTTCACTGAACTTCTTCGGCACGATCTGCGGATAAAATTCGTGCGCTTTGATGATGGGACCGGCGACGAGACTGGGGAAAAACGACTTGAAGAGCATCGTGTTTTTCAAATGCTCCCAGAACGAATCCGGCACCATTTCGGGATAACCAAAGGGATCGTTCGGCTGCTTCGAGCGATACACTTCCACCACCAAGCTGATCCCTTGGAAGGTGAAAAACGAAATGCCGATAGGCAGCGGAATACTCACTAGGAAATGCCCAACTGAGCCGTGATCGCCACCGAATAGCGTCTTCGCCACGAGCGGTCCGTATTTGAAAAGCACGAGCATCCCGAGGTTCAACAACACGCCCGCGATGGCCCAGAATTTCTGCGAGGACTTCTTTCCCGTCGCGATTTTATAGCTCGTCCAAACGTTGATAAAAATCGACGCGATCAGCAAAAAGACGAGTACCGGAACTTCCCACGAATAGAAAAGAAAACTCGCCACCGTGAGCACGGGAATCTGCCAACGACGCAACGGCGGCAGATAGTAAATCGCAAACGCGAGCATCACGAGGATGACAAATGGAATGCTGGTAAAAAGCATGGGGGATCAAATTTCTCGTGCCCGCTAGCGACACATTGGGGGAGCTGTTCGAGGCGATTCTTTAGGCGGAATCGACGCGATGGGAAGATTTTATGCCGCTGCTACGCGATGACGTGGGTGATGAAAACGATTTTGAGACTTCAAAGCGGCACAACCATCCCCTCGGCCTCGGCGAGCTTTCTCTGGTTCGCATCGAATGTTAGGAATTGAGCCGCACCCAGATGGACGGCGGTGGCGACGTGCAGGATGTCTGCGAGGCGGTGGCCACTACTTTCGGTATATTTCGCGCTCAACTCCCCGGCGATGCGATGAACATCCGCCCAGTCTGGCGCGACCATTTCCAAGATACTGTCGGCTAGGTCGGATTGAAGGGCGCGCAACATGGCGGAGCCTTCGGTTTTGGAAAATCCTTTGCCCCGGTCTTTCTCAAACAGGCGGGCTTGGAAACGAACGGACTGGCGAAACTCGAGCAGCAGGAGGGTGGAAACGGGCAATGGCTCTTCCAAATCCGCATTGAATGCGTCGGCACGAGCGGTGTTGTCCTGCTCTCGGTAGGTAGCACAAAGGTAAGAGGTATCAGGATAGTTTTTCATCCATCCTCTCCTTCGAGTTCGACCTCGCGCATGGCTCTGACTTCTTCTTCGGAGAAAACGCGGTCTCCCCAGATTGCCTGCCGCCTTGCCTCCCAGTCCACCTTGCGGAACGGAAACTTGTCCGAGCGAGGCTGTGCGGATAGAAATCCGATGGGCTTACCCCGTTTTTCGATGCGGATTTCTTCGCCCTCGCCGAGCCAGGTTTCGACTTTGGAGAAGTTATTTCGGAGGTCGCGGACGGTCACGGTTCTCATGTGGACAGATTGTGTCCACATGGAGGATTTGTCAACGACGCGAAAATGCCGGAAGACGCCGCCAGCTCGATCACACAAGCGGATTTTACGCGAAGTAGGAGTTTGTTTCAGGGACTTTGGAGAACAACCCAGACCCGGTCGAACCTTCCCTCGGCAAGATCGGCAGCGGGGATCCAGAAATAGATCGCTCCGTCATCGCACCATTGCCAGTTCACCGCCTTGTCCGATTCCAGTTGCAGCAGCATCACCCATGGAGTGACCGGTGGCAGGCCGAAAAGTCGGGCGGCTCGGGCCAGTTCATCGTCCATGTCACCCTGCACCCGGGCGGGAGCGGACAAAATCCGATGAAGCCCGTAAGGTTCGAATTCGTCCTTCGCATCGCGAATCGCGTAGGTTTCCACCCGAACCTGGGCTGGCAATGCCCGCGCGTGATCATAGAACCGATCCTGCATCCACTCAGTCTCCGCCATGACTGTCACTGTTTTGAAATCCAGTGGCACATGCGCGGGTGGAATGCCCGCGTCATCCGGTTTAAAGGCGGCCTCCGCAGCCTCTGGATTGGGAACGAAGATCACCGCTCCGCTTCCCTTGTCCTCATCGCCGCCGCCCCAAGGTTGTTGTTCGTGCGCATCGCTGCCGTAGAAAAACTCGAGGATGCCGCCCGCCGGGCGAGCGATGTCGGAAGGCGGCAGTTTTGCCAGATTGATCCGGGCGAGGTAGTCCAAGGGAATCTCCCCCCACATGGGCCACGGGACGCCCGGCGGCAGCACTGGCGAACCACCCAGAGCGGATTGAAACGAGGCGCCGGAAGCCTCCGCATGTTCCGCCACGGTCACTTGCATGATGCACGCTTGGAACTCCTCTCGTAAACCGGCGGGCAGCACCGATAGAAATGCCTGATGCGCCTGATTCACATTTTCGAAGCGCACCTTCGGGGCCTCGACTTCGTTTCTATCCACATGAGCCAGAAACTGGCTGTGTTTTTTGTTTAATGCGTCCACCACGGTTTGTTTGAAAAATCCGAACACCGCCGAGCGGGCTGCCACGCACGCGCATCCGAGCGCGAGACTCTGCAATGCTCCCATGGGCGGCTGCGTTCCACCCCGATTGATAGAAAACAAGATCGCCAAGAGAGCCAGGAGACTGATCCAATTGCTGGTGGTCATCCGCTCCGGTTTCATGCTCCGGAGAAGCCAGAGATTCGCGACTCCGTTCAGGGCTCCGACGAGGACCGCGAGCAGCAGTGCGACCAGAACTGGCGGCTTCAAAATACACAGGACCAGGGCGACGCCACCCCAGGTCGCCGCGGTTTTCAATGAACTGGTTGTTTCCTCGTATTCAAACTGGGCCATGTGGCTAGGGTATCCGCATGTGCCCCAAGGCCGACAAAAAAATGATAAGAGGCGGACAACGCGAAAAAGCCGGACAGGTCTCCCTGTCCGGCTTTTTTTGATTGATGAATGAATTCGCGGCGACCGGTGATGGCCGCTACTCGGATTACATCATGCCGCCCATTCCACCCATGCCGCCGTGGTCGTGACCGCCACCGCCGCCGCCCGCTGCTTCTTTTGCAGGGAGGTCGGTGATGAGGCACTCGGTGGTGAGCAGGAGTCCGGAGATGGACGCTGCGTTTTGAAGCGCGGTGCGGGTGACCTTGGTAGGATCGACGACACCGGAAGCGATGAGGTCTTCGAACTTGTCGGTCGCGACGTTGTAGCCTTCGCCACCTTTGCCTTTTTTGACTTGTTCGACGATCAGCGCGGCCTCGCGGCCGGCGTTGGCGACGAGCTGGCGGAGTGGCGACTCGACGGCGCGGGCAACGATGCCTGCTCCGGTTTTTTCGTCACCCGTTAGGCCAAGATCGCCGATGGCGGCTTGGGCGCGGATGAGGGCAGTGCCACCACCGGCGACGATGCCTTCTTCGACGGCTGCACGGGTCGCGTGGAGGGCGTCTTCGACGCGGGCTTTCTTTTCCTTCATCTCGGTTTCGGTGGCTGCACCGACGTTGATGACAGCGACGCCGCCTGCGAGCTTGGCAAGGCGCTCTTGGAGCTTCTCGCGGTCGTAATCGCTGGTGGTGTCTTCGATCTGGCGGCGGATTTGGTTCACGCGGCCCGTGATGCCTTCGGATGTGCCGCCACCTTCAACGATGGTGGTGTTTTCCTTGGTGATGGTGATGCGCTTGGCTTCGCCGAGGTCGCTGAGTTCCACGCCTTCGAGCTTGATGCCAAGGTCTTCGGTGATGACTTTACCACCGGTGAGGATGGCGAGGTCTTCGAGCATGGCCTTGCGGCGGTCGCCGAAACCAGGAGCCTTGACGGCAGCGATGTTGAGGATGCCGCGGAGCTTGTTGACGACGAGTGTCGCGAGAGCTTCACCTTCGACGTCTTCGGCGATGATGAGGAGCGGACGACCGGTCTTGGCAACCTTTTCAAGAAGAGGAAGCATGTCCTTGAGGGAGGAAATTTTCTTCTCGTTGATGAGGATGTAAGCGCTCTCAAGGAAGGCTTCCATGGACTCGGGGTTGGTGACGAAATACGGGCTGAGGTAGCCCTTGTCGAACTGCATGCCTTCGACGACTTCGAGGGTGGTTTCGATGCCTTTGGCTTCTTCCACGGTGATGGTTCCATCCTTGCCGACCTTGTCCATGGCCTCAGCGATGATGCCGCCGATTTCTTGGTCCGAGTTGGCGGAAATGGAAGCAACTTGGGCGATTTCCTTGGCGTCGGAGACGGGCTTGGAAAGCACTTTGAGTTGGGCGACGATCGCTTCGGTAGCCTTCATGATACCGCGTTGCAGCGAGATCGGGTTGGCTCCGGCGGTGACGTTGCGGAGACCTTCTTTGTAGATGGCTTCGGCAAGCACGGTAGCAGTCGTAGTTCCGTCACCTGCGATGTCGGAAGTGCGGCTGGAAACTTCGCGGATCAGTTGGGCACCCATGTTTTCATAGGGGCACTCAAGTTCGATTTCCTTAGCAACCGAGACACCGTCTTTGGTGATGGTTGGGGAACCGAATTTCTTGTCGAGGATGACGTTGCGTCCTGCTGGTCCGAGCGTTGCCTTGACGGCACGCGCGAGTTTTTCCACACCGCGCAAGAGGGCTTGGCGTGCGGCTTCGTCGAATTGGAGTTGTTTGGCCATAATAGGTTGAGAGTTTGGAGTTGAGAGTTGAGAGTTAGATTAAGAATTAGCCGACGATGCCGAGGATGTCGGATTCGTTGAGGATGAGGACTTCTTGGCCGTCGAGTTTGACCTCGGTGCCGCCGTATTTGGAGATGAGGACCTTGTCGCCGACCTTGACGGTGAACTCGATGGCTTTGCCATTGTCGTCCTTGCCGCCGGTGCCGAGGCTGAGGACTTCAGCTTCTTGTGGCTTTTCCTTGGCGGTGTCTGGAAGGACGATGCCGCCGGCGCTGATGGCGTCGGCTTCGAGACGTTTGACGAGGACGCGTTGTCCGAGTGGTTTGATGTTAGCCATAGTATTGTATGTGTTTGTTGTTTTTTCTGTGAGAAGCCACGCCCGTTGGGGAGTGGAAAGTGTTTGGTGATGAGAGAAAGATTTTTTAACCGCAGATGAACTCAGATAAACGCAGATGGAAGAAAGGGATGAAGACGGATTCTTTGTCAGTTTCCTTTGTGAGGAAGTTTCTTTTCGTCGGATTTGAGGCGGCGTTGGACTTTTTTGAGGTCTTCTGCGGGTGGGAGATTTTCTGGGACGATGTTTCGCTCGCCTAGCAGGTTGCGGACGTCGGTGTTGTTTTTGACGTGTTCGTGGGAAATGGAGTGCTCCGTATCTAGGCCGTCGCGGGTGATGCTGAAGGTCGTGATTTCGTTGGCGAAGTCCTTGGCTTTGATGGTGATAGTCGGGAGGAAATCGGCCAACGGGCGATTGTCGGGGACGCCGAGGCGGGTCTTCATGTCTTGGGTGCTATTGCCACCGAAGAGTGCTTGATCGCCTTTGCTGCGGATGACTCCGAAACTCCGTTCATCGTCGAGTTTCTCGAAAATGAGCGAGGAGAGCAGTTTCTCGGACTCCGTCAGCTTGGCGCGGGCTTGCAGTCGCTCGACCTCGGCGAGGCGGAGTTCGATGAGTTCCTGCCGCCGAGTCTGGAGCGCGAAATAAGTCTGGCAAAACGCGATCTCGTCCTTTGCCGGATCGCCATTCTGGGCGATGAGGTAGCAGGCATAGCGGGTAAGCATGAAATCTTGAATCTCGCGCTGTCCGCCTTTGCCCAAGGCGATCATTTTGCTGACTCCGACAAAATGATCCGAGGCTTTGTTTCCAGAGGTTTCACAGGCAGTCGAGGCATCTTCGATGACTTTGCAAAAATTGCGCCAAGTGGCGTATCCAAGGACCGTTTGAAGATCACGCGCCAGCCAGAATTCAAGCCCGGAATCTTGTTCCACTTGGACGAGACTTTCCAGTTCGGCGAGGAGCTTTGAGATGACGGATTTCTTCATGGCTGGGGGTTTGGGATCAATTCACTGAGGTCAGTAAATTGATCGGAGGTCGATTTAATCAAAGTTAGGAGGTTCAACAGAATTTACGCGCCCCACCCATTCTCCCAGTAAATCCAGCCTTCTTTGGATTTCATTGTCTGGGAGTGTGCCATCGCGTGCGTGTTCGAAAAGCAATCCCATTTCGAAACCCAATCCAGATGGGTAATTAATCGAATCCTGACGGAAATTTCTGAATAAGAAAGGTTCTCCTTGCTTGTCACAATTTCCGTTGATCATGAGATGAGCTACATACCAACCATCATCGAGAACGCCCAAACGATAAGTGTCATTATGACCCCACCTCGGTGAATAAACTGTGAATTTGAATCTGTTTAGAGCTTTAGATTCTGTTTCTGTAGCTTTCATCTTTGATTGGTTTTTTATTTTCAATCCACGACCTCAGCATCGACGACTTTACCCTTCGCTTGCTTTGGTTCTTTGGATTCGGGTTCGGCGGCGGGTTCTACGTCCGGCATTTCGGCTCCGCCTGCGCTGGCACCGGCTTTTTGGGCGGCTTCGGCGAGGGCTTGGAGGGAACCTTCTAGGTCGCTGACGGCGCTGTTGATGGTGTCAACGTTGTCGCTGGAGATCGCGTCTTTCACGGCTTGGATTTTGCCGTTGAGGAGATCCTTGAGTTCGGCGGGGGCGTTGTCGCCGAGTTCGCCGAGTTGTTTTTCGACGTTGAAGACGAGGTTGTCGGCCTTGTTCTTGGCATCGACTTTTTCGACGCGCTTTTTGTCTTC
>JANOQR010000235.1:0-4182 GCA_031414935.1 Luteolibacter sp. | reverse complement strand
TCCCCGGCCTCTGCAAAGCCGCCACCCTTCAGGAAATCGAAGCCCAGGGCTGGTCGCTCAATCCCGGCCGCTACGTCGGCGTCGCCAAGGGCGAAGACTTCAGTGACCAACGAGGAACTCGAAGTCCACAACGCCGAAGCGCGGAAGCCTGAAACTCGCATTGCTGAAAACATCACCGAACTCCTCGAAGCATGAATACCGAAATCATCCAATCCCTCACCTCCACCTTCGAAGCGCACGCTCAGCAGACCTAAGGCGGCGTGGAATACTGGCTCGCCCGAGGCATTCAAGGACTCAGGGCTGAGTGTTACGGTTGGTTTATAGGCTTTTGCCATGCTTCCAATACCACCGTCGTAGAACAGTCGCAACAGTGCTTGAGCGTTCGGCACGAACCATTCTCCTGCTCTATTGGGCTTCCATCCAGTCCAGCCTGTGCCGGTGGCTTGACCCTGGATCGTGGTATTCGCCGCATTTACAGCCGCCACACTGAAACCGCGAACCGTTGGCGGAGCGGGAGAACCCTTTTTAGTTTTGCCCGCTATTAAATCAACAGGTGGCTCATTCGTATCAATTAGGCCGTTTTTATTGATGTCATACACAACTTTGACTACGAAGTCCTCTCCGGATTCGGCAGAGCCAGTGGCGGGGATGAGCATTTCCGCTGGCTGGTCCGCAGCGAGGGGAAACGCCTTGTCTGTGCCGCTGACTTTGGTGCTTCCCTTGTATGCAGCGCATAAGAATTGATTGCGGAGTACGCCTATTTCGCAATCCAGCGAGACATGATACTTGTCGTCGCTAGGGTCGGCTGTGATGTAGAGCAAATAGCGCGGAGTGCCATAAGTGTTTCCATTCGCATCGGCAGTTTGATTCGTGGTCGCTGGATCGTCGCGCTTGGCATCCACCACAATCTGGTTCGCTTTGTTCGGCGTTTCCCACATTTTCTTAAACTCTACCGGCACAAGAAGCCCGGTCTTCGACACACCGCCTTCAACTGCCTTGGCGAGGATGATGCCGTTGCTTGCGAGGTCGACGGCTTCGGTGATGGTGACACCAGGAGGTTTGGAGGTGATTTTCTCGTCGTTGAGATCGGTATATTTACCGTTGCGCCAGAGTTTGGGCGGGATGGCTTGCTCCTAGGCATGGAGAAAAACTGAGGACGCCGTGATGGCTAAACAGGCGAGAATGTATGGTTTCATAGGATGGAGAAGTTTGAGTATGCTACCGAAAACAAAGAGCGCGACTTGATCGCGCCCCGACTCCAGGCACCGCGAAGGGCCTCCAAGAAAGACACGCCAAGCCGCGCCGATTTGGCGCGACAGCTCTGTCTTTCTTGGGTGACGAAAAATTCGCGGTTTTGGAGTCAGCCCAGTAGCTTTTGTTTGGTCGCAAAAACACATCGGTGAAAACTCTATCGGGTTGGCAAGGAAGTTTCAGAGAAATTTCTCGCCAACGGATTTAATCAACTCTGCGCTTCTAACTCGGGTTGGGAAATTTGCGGGATTGCGGCAAGCGCGGCTTCGATGCGGGGATTCACGCCGTTTTCCACGGTTTCCATCCCGACGCGGATGGCATTGCGGACGGCGAGGGCGGTGGACGAGCCGTGGGCGATGATGACCACGCCATTTACCCCGAGGAGTGGGCTGCCGCCGTAGGTTTCGTAGCTGCTTTTTTCCTTGAGCGCCTTGAATGCGCCTTGGGCCAGCATGGCTCCGGCGATGCGGAGTGGGTTGCCTTGGATCTCGGTTTTGAGCCATTTGGAAACGGCCTTGGCCGTCGCCTCGATGGTTTTGAGCATGATATTGCCGACGAATCCGTCGCAGAGGACGACATCGAGTTCGGTTTCAAACAGGTCGCGGCCTTCGACGTTGCCGACGAAGTTGATGCCGGGCGTCTGTTTGAGCAGCTTGAAGGTTTCTTTGGTGAAAGTGGTGCCTTTTTCGTCTTCTTCACCGTTCGACATCAGGCCGACTTTCGGGTTGCGAACGCCGAGGACGCCTTTGGCGAAGGCGGTGCCCATGACGGCGTAGGCGACGAGGTGCTCGGGCTTCGCCTCGGGATTTGCTCCGGCGTCGAGGATGTGGCAAATACCGTATTCGTTAGGTAATGCAGACGCGATTCCGGCCCGGTCCACGCCGGGTAGTGTCCGCAATTTTAAAGTCGCGGCAGCCACGGCGGCCCCGGTATTTCCTGCGGAAACGAAGGCATCTGCGCGTCCTTCTTTCACCATGTCCATGGCGATGCTGATGGAGGAGAGCTTCTTGCGGCGCACGGTTTTCGCGCCCGGCTCGGCCATGCCGATGACTTCGGGCGCGTGGATGATGCTCACGCGGGGATCATTGAGATCGAGTCCTTGCTGGTGACATTCCGCCTGTAAAATTTCCTGATCTCCGACGAGGTAGAGGTGCTGAAGTCTCGGATAGTAACGAAGCGCGTCGATGGCTCCTCCGATATTAACGGCGGGGGCGTGATCCCCGCCCATGGCGTCTAGGGCGACTTTCATGCAGGCTTGGAAATGCGGATGTGACTCGGTTGACGGAAAAAATTGCGAAAAATCGCCGCCACAGGTTCTCCCGGACGGCGATCAGATAAACCCAAAGTCGCTAGCTTCAGAGAGCCTCGACTTCGAGCACCTGGCGATCGCGATAGTAGCCGCACGATGGGCAGGCGATGTGCGATGGCACGCGGCTGCTGCACTCGGGGCAGGTCTTGAAGATCGGTGCACGCCAGCGGGTCGCGCCACGGCGCATTTTTTGGCGGCTTTTGGATTGGCGGCGTTTTGGTACGGCCATGGTGGTAGTTTGGTTAAGATGGATCCTTGAGGTCTTTGATAATGTCGAGAGCGGACCATCGGTCATCGCTTTCGGCGCGGGGCGGAGTGGGTAGCTCATCTTCTGCGGACTTGTCCACTGATAAATATCGGGAATCTATTTCGCATTTTTGAGGCACGTCGCCCTCCTCGCATCTCGGGTCGGCTGGGAAATTGATCAGAATTTCCTCTCTCAGCGCGTCGGTCACGTCGATGACTCCCTCGTTTCCGATTTCCACGGAGATTGCCGCGCTCTCTAACCGGATAGTTTGCACGAAAGGATGCAGCGTCCTGACACAGGTAAATTCAAAGGACGCCGAGAGCGATCCGGTCAACAAAAGCTCCGAGCCGAAACGGTGGACCCACAGCTCATATTCCAGCGGCCCGGTGGCTTGCGCGTCGTCTGCGGGCAGGTCGAAAATTTCCTTCGCCAGCTCTCCTGTTAGCTCTTTTCCCTCCTCTGGCAGCGTGGCCAGCTCGATTTTCAAATGCCTCTGCATGGCGAAACCGTAACTCGCAGCCGTCCGCCGCCAAGCCGCAATCCGTGCCGACGCATCTAAATTTTCTTTGCCGCAAAAAGGCACAAAAAAGGCGCAAAATTCAGATTTTTCCAAGCAATATAAAATCTCATAGACCGGGTTGCCGCATTCTTTTTGTGTATTTTTGCGCCTTTTTGCGGCTAAAAAATCTTCATTTGAATTGGATGCATCGGCCCTGAAGCCGCAATTCTTTCCACTCGCCAGTCGCGGCGGACGAGATAGCTTCGCCCGCATCATGCCCATCGACATTTCATTACTTGCCCGTATTTGCGAAGCTCCCGGTGCTCCCGGCTTCGAAAAAGAAATCCGTAACCTCGTCCTCACGGAGCTCAAAGGCCTCGCCGACGACATCCGCGTGGATAACATGGGAAACGTCATCGCCCTGAAAAAAGGTAAGTCCGCCGCGAAGAAATCCATGGCCGCCGCGCACATGGACGAGATCGGATTCATTGTCACCCACGTCGATGACAAGGGCTTTGTCCGCTTCAATCCCGTCGGCGGATTCGACCCGAAAACTCTCACCTCCCAGCGCGTCATCATCCACGGTCGCAAGGATCTGATGGGCGTCATGGGCTCCAAACCGGTCCACATCATGTCGCCGGAGGAAAAAAACAAGGCGGTGAAAATTACCGACTATTTCATCGACACCGGCCTGCCGAAAAAAGAGGTCGATAAAATCGTCGCCGTCGGAGATTTCGTCACCCGCCACTCGCCGCTCATCGAGCTGGGCGACTGCGTGAACGTGAAATCTCTCGATAACCGCGCCTCCGTCTTCGTCCTCATCGAAACCCTCCGCGAGTTGAAAAAATCCAAGCGCAAGCCCGCCTACGATTTCTA
>JANOQR010000234.1:0-3140 GCA_031414935.1 Luteolibacter sp. | reverse complement strand
CGGAGATCGGTGCCGTCCCAGAAGGAGGAAATGCCATCGTCTGAGGTGACGGTGACCATGAGCTCTTGGTTCGGATCCTCTGCGTTGTCTTCTTCTTCTCTGCGGAGGCGGGTGCGCTCGTTCCGGTAGAGAACGTAGTGGGTGGCGGCCTTGAAATGGCCTTGGCGCATGAGTTCCTCCTGGACCATGTCTTGGACGTCCTCGATGTGGACGAAGGAGGAATCGCCAGTGCGAATGCGGTCGGTGACTCCTTTTGCGACGTCGATGGATGGCTCGGGGTTTTCCTTGATGGTTAGGAAGGCTTTGCGGACGGCGATTTCGATTTTCGTCTCGGACCACGGGACGACGTTGCCATTTCTGCGGATGAGGCGGACGGGCAGGGAATGCGGGCCGATGTGGACATCGACGGTGCCGGTTTTTTCCATGGAACGGCGGAAAGCGAGGGATTTGGCGACGTCGTGGGCTTCGTTTTCGACGAGGGCTTTTTCGATGAGGAGGTAGAGATCGCCTTCGGAAAGGCGGAGGCGGCCGCCGGTGTCGAGGGACTTGGTGAGGGAAGAGGCGACGGAGTGGGCGACGTCGGAGACGAACTGGCGGTTGACGTCTGAGAAGATGGATTTTTCGTCCTGCTGGCGGGAAATGAGGAGGTCAGCGAGGGAATCGCCGATGGCGTCGGCCACGTCTTCGAGAGAGAAGTGGGAATCCGTGGAGCCACGGGTGATGGTGATGTCGGTGACGGGCTGGCGTTTCTCGGTGGAGAGAACGTCACGCCAGTTGAAGCCGCGATCGGTCAAAGAGAAGCGGTCGGTTACTACCTGCTTTAGGGCGAGGTCTTCGTTGAGGTTGAGAGAGCGATACATGGGCGTGAGTGGAGCGAGTTTTTGGAGAAGAAATGGGGAAGAAAGAGAGGGATGGGAATGATGCGCGGAGCGGGCTGGGACAGGTTGTCCCAGCCACTTTGGGAATTAGAGCTCGTCGTCGTCCACGGAAGCGAGGGCGGAGGCTTTTTGGTATTCGGTGACTCGGCCTTCGAAGAAATTCGTTTCTTTCTTGATGTCCATCATCTCAGCGAGCCAAGGGAATGGATTCGAAACGCTGCCGTTGAGCGGGGCGAGGCCGCAGCTGGTGAGACGGCGGTCGGCGATGTAGTCGATGTAGGTTTCGAAATCGGCAGAGTTGAGGCCGATGGCGGAGACGGGGAGGCAGTCGCGGATGAATTGTTTTTCGAGGGTGATGCCTTCCTTCATCGTGGCGCGGAGGTCTTCGCGGAAGTCCTCGGTCCAGATGTCTGGATTTTCGTCGATGAGGTCCATGAGCAGGTTGCGGAAAACTTCGATGTGGTTCGATTCGTCGCGCAGGGTGTAGCGGAACATTTGGCCGATGCCGGGGAATTTGTTCTGGCGATAGAGGCTGAGAATCATGCCGAAAAGGCCGTAGAACTGGGTGCCTTCCATGACTTGGCCGAACATGAAGATGTTCTTGGCGAGAGCCTGCTTGTTCGCAGTGATGGTGAGGTCGATGTCGCGGCGGAGAGCGCGGGAGTTCGAGACGACGAAGTTGTTTTTCGCGGTGATGGATGGGATGTCTTCAAACATCGCCTCGCACTCGTGGGGATTGATGCCGAGCGAGGAAATCATGTAAACGAGGCTGTCCGCGTGGATGTTTTCCTCGTGGGCGTGGCGACCAAGGACGAGCTTGAGTTCTGGCGCGGTGACGACTTCACGGACGACGTGGAGCACATTATCGCCGACGATGCCTTCTGCGGCGGAAAAATAGCCGATGCCCATCTTGATGATCCAGCGCTCGACATCGGAAATTTCATCCGAGCGCCATTGTTCGACGTCTTTTTGCATGGTGACGTCTTCCGGCTCCCAATGGTTGTTCTTCATGGTCTTGTAGAGGTCATACGCCCACTGGTATTTCAGCGGGAGGATGTTGAAGAACATGGTTTCTTTGCCGTTGATGACGCGCTTGCCAGCGTAGGCTTGCTCGGCTTTTTCGCGGTCGAGGGTGAAGGTTTTGTTGCCGAGGGTGACGGTGGTGGTGGCGATGGGTGCGGAAATGGCGGACATACGAAGGAATAGGATGGGAAATGAGGAATTCAAGGATGCTGCGAGTGGCCAACAGCGTCGTGGAGACTGCCAGCAATCGCCGGGCCGGGTCAAACTGATTTTGCTCATGTGGTATCCACAAATTATTCACAATACAAGATGTGGTGTTTTCGCCGAGGTGTTTACGATGTAAAAACTCTGCAAAATCCAGAGCTTTCGGGGTCGATTGAAAGATCCCGCGTGTAGGTCTAGGGGTGAAGAAAAATTTCACAAACTGTTAGCCAGACGAGGCATCTGGAAAATTTGAAAAAATTCCTTAATTTTTATGAAATATCGGCTCAGGAGAACCCAGATTTTACGCAAGCTGTTGGTTACGAATTGTAAAAGATTTTCCCGGCAGGTATGGCGTGGGAAATCGCCGGGATAGGCATGAAAAAGCCGCATGATTTTCTGGGAAAATCATGCAGCTATTGAGTGAGCGGGCGCCAAACTCAGAATTTCCAATCATGCTGATCCAGCTCACAGACGCAGGCGGCGAGGAGCAGGATGCAAGCGGCGAGGTCTTCTTTGTGGCAGGTCTCGATGGTCTGATGGATGTGCCGCGTGGGGATGGAAACGGCGCCGGCGATGGAGCCACCGGCGACCATGCGCTGGAGGCTGGCGGTGTCGGTGCCGCCTGCTGCGAGGATTTCTGGCTGCCATTTGATTTTGTGGCGTTTGGCGGCGGATTTCATGAACTCGATCATGCGATAGTCGCAGATGACGGAGGAGTCCATCAGCTTGATGGCCGCACCTTCGCCGAGGGCGGTGCAACGTTCTTGGGGCGTGGAGCCGGGCACGTCGTAGGCGATGGTGGTATCGAGGCCGAAGCCGAAATCTGGCTGAATTTGCAGCGCGGAGGCTTGAGCACCGCGGAGGCCGACTTCTTCTTGGACGGTGAAAACGGCGTAGAAATCGTAGGCGGGCTTGCGCTTGGATTTTTTCAACTCGCGGAGGGTTTCGATGAGGACGAAGACGGAGGCGCGGTTATCGAGAGATTTCACGTTCACGCAGTCGCCCAGCTCGATGAGCGGCGAGTGGCGGGTGACG
>JANOQR010000233.1:0-3173 GCA_031414935.1 Luteolibacter sp. | reverse complement strand
GCTTAAAAACAGCAAGAAGGCGACCGCAGTGAGGACCGTGCCTGCAAAGAAGGTCGTGATGGGATGGTAAATGAATGACTGAATCATCTTCCTCGGAATTCGCTCCGCATCGGCATCGGCGCAAGGGTAAATCATCGCTCAACCTCTCCGCCGCCACATTTTTCCCAGTAAATCGAGGATTCCCGCGCTACGCATTCCCGGATCGACGTAGGCGTGGAGACAGTGAAATAAAAAGTAGTAAAATCTGCAACTCGCCCAAACGCACACGCACAGCAGTACGACTTCCTGCCAGACAGGCAGGTCCGCCGCAAGCTGCATGATGCCCGCGAGTAACGCGAGAATCGAGAAGAGTATTCCCTTCGCGACGATCCAGCGCTTGTCGGTCAGATCTGGTCCCATGGCGGGAGCTTTCAGAGAGAAAATGACCGCGTCGATGTCCTTGTTGGAATGGCTAGAATTTTTTCCATCACACCGCATTGCCGTTGCGTCATGATGGATCGCGGGGAAAATTCGTCTTCAAAAAAATGAACAACGAATCCCAAGCCATTGAGGTCGAAGTCGTCGAGGTCGATGGTGTGACCAAGCCGCCGCAGGTCGAACGATCCGAGGAAAAACGGCCTTTGGAAAATTTGCGAGAACTGCAAGGGAGAGCACTGAGCCTCAATAGCCACTGGTGGCCGCTGTGGGTATTGTTAGGAATCATCGTGGTGATCCTCGCACTGACGGTGGGTGTCGTTTTCGCCATCATTTTCGTGATTTTCCGAAGCCTGCGTGGGATCAAGCGCGCACTCATCGGCTGAGGAAGCGGGAATTGACACTCGCCCGGTGGAGTCGCCAGTTTCAGGCATGTCACGTTTTGCAAACAAAGTCGCTGTCGTCACTGGAGGGGGACGCGGGATCGGTCAGGAAATCGCCCGCGCACTCGCGGCGGAGGGAGCCAAGGTGGCGGTGGTCAGCCGCAGTGCTTCAAGCTGCGGAAAAGCTGCCGATGAAATCAACGCGCTCTACCCAAACTCAGCCACCGCCTACGCCGTCGATGTCGCGGATCACGATGCCGTTCAAGAGCTTGCGAAAAAAATCGGCGACGATCTCGGCAGCGTGAACATCCTCATCAACAACGCTGGCGTCACGCGTGACGGACTGCTGATGCGGATGAAAGAGGACGACTGGGACACCGTGCTCGACACCAATCTCAAAGGCGCTTTCAACACCGTCAAAGCCTTCATGCGAGTGCTGATGAAAGCCGAAGATCCGCGCATTATCAACATCGCCTCCGTCATCGGCCTGATAGGAAATGCCGGGCAAACTAACTACTCTGCAAGCAAGGCGGGACTCATCGGATTCACCAAAGCCGTCGCCCGCGAGTTGGCCGGACGTGGCGTGACTTGCAACGCCGTCGCACCCGGTTTCATCACCACCGACATGACTGACGAACTACCGCAAGCCGTGAAGGATGCGGTCATCGGAAAAATCCCGTTAGGCTGTTTCGGCGATACCAAAGACATCGCAGAAACCGTCGCTTTCCTCGCCAGTCCAGCCGCCCGCTACATCACCGGCCAAGTCCTCGCCGTCGATGGCGGGATGACGATGTGAGCTAGTGTCTTAAAAATTCACGAAAATGGACCTCATCCTTTTGCGCCACGGCAAAGCTGAAGATAGCCACGTTGATGGGGATTTCGCCCGCGCGCTCTTGGAGCGAGGCCGCGAGCAATCACGCCGGGCAGCGCATTTGCTGAGGAGCAGCGGCAAGCTGCCGAGCGTCGTTCTCACGAGCCCGCTGATCCGCGCGCGCCAGACGGCAGATGAATTTTGCCATGCTGCTGAGATCCCTGGTGCGGTGATTCAGAGTTGGCTCGCTTGCGGGATGTCGCCTGAGACCGCAATGGCGGAACTCGTCGCCTTCCGGGATTTCAAGCGCGTGATGATCGTCGGTCATGAGCCGGATTTTTCGCATCTCATCCAATGGCTGCTAGGAACCACTGTCGGCTATATCGAGGTAAAAAAAGGATCGATCAGTTGCGTGAGCATCAGCCCGCCTGCCCAGCGCGGGATTTTGAAATACATGATTCCGCCGAAGCTGGCGGATGGAGACGACGAGGGATGAGAAAAATCAGCAAAATCCCCGCATGTCTCGTCGCTTACCCTCCCGACTCACTTGGAGTTACCGAGAAATAAAGTTGTGCATTCTCTTCGTCGCATCGCGACGGTAGATCTTCGTCGCATCGCGACGGTGGATCTTCGTCGCATCGCGACGGTGGATGGTAGCCGTGGGCTTCAGCCCACGGTCTGGTTTTGAGCGCATTCTTGCCACGTAGTGGCCACGAAATCTCACAGGATCGGGACTCTTTTTCGCATCGGTTCCAGTGTCGCGATGCGACACGGTTTCCTGCCGCCGCCAACCGTGGACTGAAGTCCACGGCTACCATCCAATGTCGCTCTGCGACAAAGAGTGATGAGCAGCGACAAAGAGTGAGGTTCCCGGTGCCCGACTTACTTGAAGTTGCTCTGCTTTCCACACCCCCGCGCAGCGCGGGTTCTGGTGCTAGAGAGGAAAATGGGGACCACTGATTTCACAGATTGAACTGATTTTGAAGAAGTTGGTTCAAAGCCTTCTATCACTCAAAAGATGACGGGGCATTCTGTCAGTTAATTTTCACAACCCTCTGAAAATCAGAGCAATTTGAGGAATGAGTAGGAAACAGCCAGTTCCTCCATGTCCGCTGCGCTTCCATTGTGGTTATCAATCTTCCCTCCATTTTCTCATTTAGGATTAAAGATGGATGCTCATTCACCTGTTGGGTGACAGTTTCAAATCTCAAAAACGCTTAGAGCCTGTCTTAAATATGGCAGGGACCGTCTCTCCGAGCGGTCCGGTGCGTGAGACGTTAATTAAAAGAGAATCAGAAAGCCGGAACGCCCATGCATTCATCAAACCATTCGCCACTCACGCGCCGGACCGCCCGGAGGATCGGTCCCTGCCATCAGCAATATTCAGACAGCCTCTTAAATTTTCGTGTCTTTCGTGGTTTGAATTTTCCCATCTGAGTTCAAAGGTTGATTCTCACGCCACTCCACCCACCACAGCCACCCGTGCACGACGAAGTATCCGGCGATCTCGAAAGCCTTTTTCCAATACTGGATGAGAGCCTCCCCGCCGTGGCAGCCGCAGGAAA
>JANOQR010000232.1:0-5329 GCA_031414935.1 Luteolibacter sp. | reverse complement strand
GGTTGATCCAGTCACGGCGACTCATCCGGGACTATGAAGTTACAATCGCACATTCAGAAGCGATGATCTACCTATCGATGAGCAAGCGCATGCTGGCTCGAATCGCAAGTTAGGTATTTTTAAGACAGTCTCTTAGGTTGGTTTTGGCGTTTAGACTAGAGCGGGATACTCCTTGTCGCGAACATTTTGAATCAGTAGGTTTAAGTCCTGCGGACTTCTCGTTGGAAGAGCTGCTGGTGTTTCAGGACGGACTTCTGATTAAGGCCACAGAGCAGCATCTGGAATGGATGGACAATTATCATCGTGCAAGCCGTGAGATGAGTAGGGAAGATTATGCGGCTGCTCACGTCAATTTGATGAACGCTGGTCATCGTGCTTACGCCAGTGAAGTGGGCTACGACATACCATTGGATGAGAGCATTCGGACGATTGAAGACTACATCGCCCACTTTTTTCGATACATGCCAGAAGATGTAGCGTTCCCATTTCCACAACATCTAATCCATCCAGCCGTTGAGTTGGTCACCCGTTTTTACCGCCGCTGAGCCAATCAACAAAGAATCCGAACAAGACGCTAGTGGCAACCGGCGATAACGTCCTTCTTGAATTCGAGCTTCCATTTCGCCGGTGCCACAGCTAGACGTTCTGCCAAAGAAATCTAATATGACAAAAATCCGACAATGCGTTTTTGCGCTGAGCTTCCTCACTCTTGTTCCGCTCATTGCAGATAATGCCAAAGCTGACGACGACTCGTGGATGCCAGGTTGGAGACTGACCAGCAACTACAGCCTCAAAGATCCGTTCGATCCTAAAGAATTGAGGAGACTGGCTGAGCATCCGTCGGATGATGATAGCCGTTTGATGGTATTGATCCTCCGGGCCGGTATTGAAAAGGACAAGAGTTTCCAAGATCTACTCGAGAAGCCGAAATTGAGAGAAGCGAGGAATGTGGCGCTGGCGTTATCAGCCTATGACTACATGCTCAATCGTTCCGAGGCGGCTCTAGACTACATCTTGGCGCAACTTGCGACTGAGGAGATTGGAGCTGATAGCGATGTGATTGTTGTGCTCCAAACACTGGACGAATGGGATCGATCAATTAGGGCATTTCGCAAGCACTTTATTCACACGGATGGCACTGGAGGGGACTGCATGCAAGGATTCAAGACTACGCGCGCTTACCTTTACCCGAAGAAGTATGCTGAGATGCGCGAAGCAATCGAGGCTCCAATCTCATGGCCAGCGCCGCTACTCCCCAAGAAATGAAGAGGCAGAACAAGAGACACAGCAACCGCCGTGAAGCTCCTCAGTTTCGGCACAATCGCTTTTCAACGGCGGCGGTGCGTGCTCTTTGACGTTGAGGTAGCGAATTACGAATGAACGCGAATTTTCAGCGGTAGCCCCAGAATTTTGATCCAATCACTTCGAGAAAAATAAAGTCGATGAGTGTATTTGGCCTTATTTGTGCTCATTGGCGTTCATTGGCGGTTCAAAATCCAAAATGAGGATGCCCTGACCAATCATCCCAGCTCCGTGCCGAAAAAGGATCTCTGAGAAAAACAACGGCCCGTCAGCCGAGAGCAATTGCTTTGCTTTACAAGCTCTCGCCGTTATCGAGAAATAACTAGGAAACCATATGAAGTGTTCGCGCACTTTTCCTGATGCGTTTTTGAAGCCCCCGTCTTCCCCTCGCAGATCACTAAGTCTTAACTTTTCCGCTCATTTCTCATGAAGTCGATCCTCACCGCCTCCCTTCTCACGCTCACCGCCACCTTGGTCCATGCTGCTATTCCACGGCCACTTGGGCTGCACCAGTTCGATGATGACACTCTGAACAACAGCATCTTTGGCGGCTCTGCTGCATCTGCCACGAACTTCACCGCCACCTTTGCCAATGATACCATCGGCGGCCAAACCGCCCGTGTGCTGACCGTGCCTTCGCTATCGAGCATCACTCAGCGGCTCGTTTTACCGACTCCCGGTGGACCGAATGGCGGCGGTAGTTTTCTGAACAACTACAGCGTGGTCATGGATGTGAAACTCCCTGCGCTCCCCGCCTCCGGGCAGTTCGCAGCCCTTTTCCAGACAAACACGGGCAACACCAACGATGCCGAGGTCCATCTCAACAGCTCAGGCCAGATCATCCTCAGCGGCGTCACCAATCAAATCTCCATCCCTGCCTCCGTAGCTGCTAACACCTGGACTCGCATCGCCATCACCTGCGGAAATTCCACCAGCAACGGTCCACTCACCGTGCGTGCGTATCTGAATGGCGTTCTGGTTTTCGAAAATGCCAACGAATCACACGGGGGCCGTTATTCTCTGGATCCCAGCGCGCTGCTCTTCGCGGACAACAACGGAGAAACGGTTCCCATCTCCTGCAACAGCATCGGCTTCTGGAATGCACGTCTCACCAGTGACCAAATCGCCGCCCTCGGCAGCCCCAGCGCAGTCGGACTGACCAGCCTCCTCGTGGAAAACGCCAATCCATCTGGCGCGGATTCCCTGACTGCCGCCGTCACCGCTGCCGCCAATGCCGCCACTGCCTCAGGGCCGGACAGCATCGGCTTCGTATCCAGCCTCAGCGGCCAAGCGCTCACCCTCGCCAGCCAAATCGTCATCAATGACAACTCACCCGTCACCATCGATGCCACCGCCCTGCCCGGCGGCTTCACCATCAGCGGCAACAACGCGACGCGGCTTTTCTTCATGGACTCGGGAAATTCCCTCCTACTGCGCGGCCTCACCCTCACCGGAGGAAATGGCACCGGCAGCGGAAACAACAACTTCGGCGGCGCCATCAACAACAACGGCGGCGTGCTCACACTCGCGCACTGCACGCTCTCTGGGAATTCCGCCAGCGAATCCGGCGGCGCGATTTTCAACAACAACGGTTTTCTCAATCTCAGCAACTCCACCTTTTTTGAAAATTCCGCGACGGTAACCGGTGGTGCAATCAGCAACAGCGGTCGGCTCACGATCGAGCGCAGCACTCTGCACGGCAACTCCGCCCGAGCCGGCGGCGGGGCCATCCAGCACGTCAGCCCCGAGCCCCTGACCATCACGGCCAGCACCCTCGCCCGCAATACCGCTAGGTTTGAAGCCGGAGCCATCAATTCCGTTTTCACCAGCCCCGTGGTGCTCACGCATTGCACCATCACCGGGAACTCCGTGACCGTAGCTGCTGGCAACGGCGTCGGCGGCGTCCGCGGCGTGCCCACGGGATTCATCACCGTCCGCGACAGCATCATCGCCGGAAATACCGATGCCAATTTCCCCGGCACGCCCAACATCGCCGCAGGCTTCATCGACCAAGGCACCAACCTCACCAGCGGCGATCCCAAGCTCTCCCCCCTCGGCTACTTCGGCGGCCCGGTGCAGACGATGCACCCGCTCATCGGTTCCCCCGCCATTGACGCGGCGGGCAGCACCGATCCCGGCGGCACCGATCCCGGCGGCACCGATGCTCGTGGCTTCCCACGATTTATCGATGGAAAGAACACCTTTGGCACGCAGACCAACGTCCTTCTCGACATCGGGGCCGTGGAGGCTGGGCCGCTGCGCACCGTGGCTTTTTCTTCAAACACGGGCAGCTCAGGCACCCTGCGTAGCAGGATCAACCAATCCACCGAACCCGGCGCGCGCCTCGCCTTCTTCACCAGCAATTTCCCCAGCCAAGCCGTCGGCCTCACCGAAGGCCAGCTCGAGATCCCCGCAGGCCGCAGCCTTTTCATCGACGCCTCCAACCTCTCCGCCCCCGTCACCATTTCCGGCCAAGGCAACAGCCGCGTCTTCAACATCCCCGCCACCGCCACCGTGGCCATGCACTCGGTGCGGATCGTGGGTGGCAAAGCACCGGATGGGACGGGGATTTTCAACACGGGAAGCGAAACGGCAGGGGAAAACGGCGGCGGCATTTTGAATGCAGGGGCGCTCAGCCTGTTTTCCTCCACGCTCTCCGGAAATCGCACAGGCAATGGCGCAGACAGCAATCTCAGTAGCACAACCCGTGGCGGCCATGGCGGCGGCATTTTCAGCAGCGGCCCGCTCAACCTCACGGCCTGCACCCTTTCCGGCAATATCACGGGCAATGGTGGCGGAGATTTCACTGGCATTGGCGGTGGAGCGGATGGCGGCAGCGGCGGGGGGATCTTCTGTGACGGCCCGCTGAGTCTCACCGCCTGCACCCTCGCGGCGAACATCACAGGCAACGGCGGACGGGGCGGTGGCGATTTGTCCCGTGGTGGCAACGGCGGCAGCGGCGGCGGGATTTTTAGCAATGGCTCGCTCTCAGTTTCCACCTCCACGTTCTCCGCAAACATCGCTGGCAACGGTGCCAACAACAACGCCGGCAGTGGGGGACCTGCGGGCGCTGGCGGCTCAGGCGGCGCGATTTTTCAAGCGAATCAGACACCCTGCCGACTCACTGCCTGCACGATCACGGGTCATCGCGCTGGCTCTGGAGGCGTAGGAACCCAGGCCGGCTTTAACGGCGATGGCGCGGGCATTTCCGGCCTCTCCGGCAACATCACGCTCCAGCACTGTCTGATGACGGACAATCTCGGAGCTAACGGCGGATTCAGCGACATCCTTGCCCAATTCATCACCTACGAGGGGAGCAACCTCCTGAGCGTGATACCCGCAACCAGCCTCACCAACCAGAGCGGCCCATCACCCATCATCGCTCCGAATCCCCTGCTCGCCCCGCTCGCCAACTACGGCGGCCCGACTGAAACCATGGCCCTCCGCCCCGGCAGCCCCGCGCGGAATGCGGCTACCGGCAACACTGCTCGCATCACCGACCAACGCGGCTTCCCGATGATCGGCGTCCCAGACATCGGTGCCTACGAAGCCGGGAACGCCCTGCTTACGAACTTCAACGCCTTCATTTGGGAAACTCTTCCTGCCACCGCCACCCCAGCCCAAGCCACGGCCACCGCTGACTTCGATGGCGACGGCACCAGCAACGAGTTCGAGTTTCTCTCCCGGACCAGTCCCGCCGATGCCAGCAGCCGCTTCGCCATCACCACCCAGCCCATTTCCGTGACCATCAACCGCGGTCAAACTGCCACCTTCAGCGTCGCGGCTTCGGGCAACGCTCCGAGTTTCCAATGGTTTTTAGGAAACCCCGGCGACACCACGAATCCCATCACGGGAGCCACATCCGCCACCTTCCAGACCACCCCACTCACGGCCAACACGCTCTTCTGGGTCCGCGTCCGCAGTGGTGCCAGTAATCTCGATTCCGCCAGCGCCACCGCCACCGTCATCAGCCCGCCACTCATCACTACCGCCCCGAAATCCAAGACCATCAAGAAAGGCAAAAAAG
>JANOQR010000231.1:0-15316 GCA_031414935.1 Luteolibacter sp. | reverse complement strand
GACTTTACTCTGCCAACCCAAACACTCGCGTGAGTTCTGCCAGTTCTAACTTCGCCATCGCCATGGACGGCCCTGCCGCTTCGGGTAAAAGCACGCTTGCCCGCGAACTCGCCAAACGCCTTGGCCTCGTGATGGTGAATTCTGGGGCGATGTATCGCGCGGTCACTTGGAAAGCCTTGCAGGAAAACATCGACCCCGCAGACGCCGCCGCTGTCGTCGCGATGTTGAAGCGAATTCAAATTCAGTGTGGTGAAAATGGCATGACCTCCACCATCGCCATCGACGGCATTGATCCCGCCGCCGAACTCCGTGCCGAGGCGATCAACGCCAACGTCTCCGCCATTTCCGCGATCCCGGAAGTGCGGAATCGGCTCGTCGATCTCCAGCGCAACTACCTCGACCACACCAGCATCATCATGGAAGGGCGCGACATCGGCTCCGTGGTGTTTCCTAACACGCCGTTTAAAATTTACGTGGACGCCGACGAGGCCGTCAGAGCCGCTCGCCGCGTTCACGATGGCGAGGCAGACTCCGTCGCCAAAAGAGATGCGGCAGATAGCGAGCGGACCCATGCGCCGCTCATCGTCGCGGATGGTGCGGTGATACTGGACACCTCGCACCACAGCATCGAAAGCGGAGTCGAAGCCGCCCTCGAGATTTTAAAACAACAAGGACTCATTTCCCCCAAACCGCTTTGAAAGAGTACAAGCAAATGCGCTGGGTTTACTGGCTCGGCTGGATGGCATTCGGATGCGCTTACCGGACACTTTTCGGATTAAAAATCGTCGGTCAGGAAAACCTCATCACCGAAGGTCCGGTCCTTGTCGCCTCGAATCACCAAAGCTTCCTCGATCCACCGTTGATTGGAAACCTCTACCAAACCGAGATGGTCTTCCTCGCCAGAAAGACCTTGTTTGTCGGCTTTTTCAAATGGCTCTACACCCAATGGAACGCCATCCCCGTGGATCAGGATCGCCCGGACATGGGCAGTCTCAAGACCATCATTCGCAAGCTCAAGGAAGGTGACCGTGTCCTCGTTTTCCCGGAAGGCGCGCGCACGCTCGATGGTAACATCGGCAAAGCTGCACCCGGCATTGGCCTCGTCGCCGCGAAATCTGGTGCTGTCATCCAACCAGTTAGAATTTCCGGTGCATACGAAGCACTGCCCATGGGTTCCGGGCGCATCCGCTTCGCTCGCATCACCGTCAGCATCGGCCCACCCATCAAACTCACCGCTGAAGAACAAAAAGCAGCGGCAGGAAAAGAAGACTACGAGCGGATCACCGCGAAGATCATGCAGGCCATTTCCGCGCTCTGATCTTGGGGTTCGCCCGCGGCGGCAGGCAGCATCCACTCGGAGAAAGTAGAATTCGCGACAGTTAGTCCCCACGCTACGAAGCCAATGAACTCAAAGCTCAAGATCCCAAACTTCATGAAATTTCGTTTTCCCGCAGCATTTCTCGTGGTGTCTGCCTTCTTCTCGATTCCCGTCTGTCGGCTGCTAGCGGCATCCCCGCCTAACGTCATTTACATCCTCAGTGACGATCTCGCCCAAGGCGACATCGGTGCTTATGGTCAAAAAATTATCCAAACTCCGCGTCTTGACCGCATGGCTGCGGAGGGCACGCGTTTCACCCAGACCTACTGCGGCACCACTGTTTGCGCTCCCAGCCGCGCCTCGCTGATGACCGGCCTCCACTCCGGCCACTGTCCGATCCGTGGAAATTGGGAAATCAAGCCCGAGGGCCAAAAACCACTTCCGGCAGAAATAATCACGGTCGCGGAAATTTTCAAATCCGCCAGCTACGCCACCGCTTGCACCGGGAAATGGGGCATGGGTTTCTTCGACACGACCGGCAGTCCGCTCCAGCAGGGCTTCGACCGATTCTTCGGCTACAACTGCCAACGCCACGCGCACACGTACTTTCCCACTTACCTTTGGGATGGCGATCAACGAGTCGAACTCCCCGGCAACGATGGCAAATCGGTCGGTAAAACTTACGCCCAAAATTTAATCCAAAAGCAAACTCTCGACTTCGTTAGATCGCACAAGTCGAAGCCTTTCTTCCTATACTACGCGATCACTTTACCTCACGCGAACCATGAAATCGACGACCTCGGTCTCTACGCCGACAAGCCGTGGAGCCTGCGGGAAAAATCCTACGCCGCCCAAGTCACCCGCATCGATAGCGATGTCGGAGCCCTGCTAGATTTGCTCAAAGAACTGGGCATCGACGACAACACCCTCGTCATTCTCACTGGCGACAACGGCTCATCTTTCTCACCCGGCTCAGACATTGGAAAACGATTCAACCAAGCCAGCAACGGACTGCGTGGCTACAAGCGCAGCCTCTACGAAGGCGCACTTCGCCAAGCCTGCATCGCTCGTTGGCCCGGTAAAGTGCCTGCGGGTCGCGTCTCGGCGGAAGCCTGGGCGTTCTGGGATTTCCTTCCTACCGCCGCCGAGCTTGTTGGCAAAACTCTTCCCGCCGAATGCAAAACCGATGGTCTCTCGCTCGTCTCCCATTTCAAAGGTGGCCCCGCTCCTCAGCGGGATTCTTTCTACTGGGAGCTTCACGAAGGAACCCCCATTCAGGCCATCCGCTTCGGCGACTGGAAGGCCGTCAAAAATGGACCCACCGCCCAAGTCGAGCTCTATGATCTCGCGAAAGATCCTGCTGAAAAAACCAACATTGCCACCGCGCATCCTGACCAAGTGGCAAAGGCTCTCGCGCTGATGAAACAACATCATGCGCCTTCTTCCGACTGGCCGCTGGATGGTAAGCCGCCTCAACGTATCGCCGATCAGCGTCCACCATCTGGGAAGAAAGCTCACTGAAATCCTGTCCACGCCATGCACCACATCAAACTAACATTCGTCTTGGCCCTCGCTCTGTTTTGCAGCACTGCGCGGCCCTTCGCTCAAGATTCGCAGAAGCCACCACTCGCGGAACTGAATGCCTTCTGGGCGGAAGTCTCGCGATCCGTCCGCGAGGGAGACTTCACGGCCTACGAGGCGACTTGTCATCCTGAAGGGGTGTTAGTTTCTGGGACGAAGAAACTCAGCTCGCCGCTCTCAGAAGCTCTCGCGCGCTGGAAAAAAGAATTTGTCGCCACTCAGGCAGGCGAGATGAAGGCGAGTGTGGAGTTTCGATTTTCTCAACGTCTCAACGATCAAATCACCGCCCACGAAACCGGGATTTTCCTCTACTCAAGCACGGGAGCGGACGGGAAAAAAGTCGATGAATATATCCACTTCGAGGTGCTGTTACTGAAAAAAGACGGCCGCTGGAAGACTCTGATGGAGTATCAGAAATCTAAAGCCTCTCAGAAAGAGTGGGATGCTCTGGGTGAGAATCCGTGAAGGGCGGATCACGTTTTAGGCGGCGCGGTGAAGGGGAGCTCGTCGTCGATAGTGACTGGCGGCAAACCATTCGCAGTCACCGATGGACGGAGTGTGGCTTCTGCTAGTTTTCCGTAGCGAGTGAGCAACGCGGTTTCAGCGATGTCGCCAGTGAGCAGGTGGCGATGTCGGACTTCGGCGGATTCCGCAGTGAAAGCGACGGCAATCGCATCCTCGACGATGCTGTTATTCAAGCCGATGCGGAGATCGGCTGTGAGTATTTTAAGGATCGATTCTCCCTCGACCGGGTGCAGCGTGACGAGCCGTGTGGCGAGGCGTTCGATGTGATCGAGTGGGCTGGTGGTGCTAGCGAGTTGCTCGAAAAATCGGGCGAGTCCGGGTAGGTCGAGTGGTTCGGGCTTTACGGAGATTTCCTGAAGGATCAGCCGCGCCGTGCGGGTGATGTCTTTCTGGGCGAGAGAAATTTCGCGATAGCGTGCTTCACGGACTTGAGGCAGAGACAACAAAGCTCGCTGGATGATGGTGGGGCAGAAACGAAGCTGAGATTTCTTGGGCAATGCCTCGCCTGTTAGCCAACGGACGGCGAGGCTGAGGTCGTCATCGTTTTCAAGGCCGCGAAGGTAAGTGGCGAGGTAGTTGGTTTTTGCGACGCGGCTGCTGGTTTCGCCGATGAGGCGGCAAAGGTCGCCGAAGTCGGCGAAGGGGCAGATGGCTCTGACTGCGCGGGTGGAGCTGGCTGCGCGCTGGGGCGGCGGGGTGATCGGAAATTCGAGTTGATCGCCGCCCATGGCGCACCATGCGTCCATGCCGCGAGCGCGGAGTTCGGCGGCGAATTCTCTGGCGTAGCCGTGGACGGTTAGAATGCGTTTTGGCCGGACGCGAGTGATGCACTCCATGAGTCCGGGGTGATCGGCGTGATCAGAAAGCGGGATGACTTCATCGACTTGATAGCGGAATTTCGAGCCGGGTTGCATGGCCCAGCCGGTAAGCATCGCGGTGCGTTTGGATTTCAGGCCGCGCAGCAATTTCGAGCGGATCGCGCTGGGTGGTAAGATGACTACGTGGCCCGGCGGCGCGTGGCCGTAGAACTCGACGGGCTCGGGCAGCATGTCGAAGCCTGCTGCGCTGCAGGTGGCGGTCATGGCGACGATTTTGGGATCGAGCAGCGCGGGGATGCCGTGCTCATGGAGGAGCGCGAGGACTTCTTGTGCTTTGCCAAGCGGGTAGCCTAACAGGACGGGAGTTTCACCATCGGCGAAGGCATCATGCACAAAGCGGAGGATGCTGGCTTCGATCTCTAATTGGTTCGGGAGTTCGTAGTTGGGAAGGCCGAAGGTGGTTTCTAGGATGAGCGTGTCTGCATTGAGGAAATTGACGGGTTCTGCGGTGCGGCCACGCCGGGTTTTGAAATCTCCGGTGTAGAGCAGGCTGGCGTTGTCCTTGATGCGGGTGACGTGAAGCATCGCCGAGCCAGCAATGTGGCCTGCGGGCAACAAACGCAGGCGGAAGCCATCGCGTTCGATTAGGACATGGAATGGCACAGCCTCGATCCGGCTTTCTGCTAGGCGGAAACGTTGATGGATTAACTTAGCGGTGACTTCTGAGCAAAGCGCGATTTCATGCCGTGCGAAATGGTCTGCGTGAGCATGAGAGACAAACGCGTATGGCTTCGCGATCCGTGGGTCCAGCCACAGGTCGAGCTCCGGTAAGTGTAGACCGCGTTGGTAACGAACTTCAATCAATCGGCACGAAACTATTCCGAGATACTGGGGATGGCCAAGGCAATCTGGGGTTGAACTACGTGCGAACCCGACGTGCTTGATTTTTCTTTGAGCAAGCACGCCGGGAGAAATGGGTGGCGGCTACTTCTTCAGTGAGTCGTTCACGAACTCTTTCTGGACACGGCTTTTTTGCTCTTGGGTGATGTCGCGGAGGGTCAGGCTTTTATCGAACTCCAACGAGTAAGCATATTGGAGCGAGGTCGATTTATCTGCAGCTCCAGCAGGAATTTCCAGATCCCAGCGCAAGATGCCTTTGGATTTTTCATAGCGCACGTAGTCGCTGTCCGTGCTCATGGGATGGTTCATATCGCCCGTGGAAACACGCAGGTTGGTGGTGTCTTCCATGAAGGGGATGCGCTCGCGGACTCGCAAACTCACTGGCTTGTCTTTGAAGTTGTCCACTATGACTTCCGCCGTGATTTCGACGCGGCGGTTTCCTCCTTGCACGTCTTCATTTCGATCAACGAGGGCGCGGCGGGCTTTCACTTGGCCGTCCACGCCGAAGCCGAGGGTGAAGGTGCGGCCACGGGCGATGCTGGAAATATCGGTGCGGCCTTTGAACTCGCCATCGAGGAAAATGTTCACTTGTCCGCCGAGAAGATCGCGGCTGGTGGCATTCACGAGCTCTGCTTCCCGAAACACCGAGGTGGTGAGAATCGGAACGGCGATGTGATAAAACTTCGCGGGCGAGGCGTGGTGGATGACTGGCACCATCTGTGCGTCGCGACGACTGACGAGCGTGACGGGCGTGGTGAGTTCGTAGCGGATGCTCAGGTCTTCATCGCCGCCTTCGTTCATGAGTCGCAGCTCGCTGAGGCGTTCTGATAGCTCGATGAGCTGGACGCTGGCAGCGGAGTCGTTAGCGAGGAAATTTTGGCTGGCGATCTCACTCATCGACTTGCCACGAAACTGGGATTTGATCGCGACGTTCTTTTTCTCGACGGCGGTTTTGTAGGACTCGGCCTGACCCAGAGCTGCTTCGTTCGGTGCCGTGCTGGACACGCCGACATAGAGCGGGGCGAGTCGCGGATTGTAGGCACTGGTTTTCGGCGATGCAGTGGAGAGTGCGATTTTCGCATCCTTCCAATCTTCGCCGCTCACTTGGTGGATCAGCGCGTTGAACTCGATTTCTACCCCGCTGGATTTCGTGTCGCCACGGACGTTGTAAACCGGCTTCCAGCCGCAATCGCTGACGAAATAATTCAGGACGAGGCTGGCGGCACCGGCGGTGGGCTTGTCGAGATAGACGATGGCGTCGTAGGTGACGGGTGGTCCGGCGACGAGCTTGGTTTTCTCTTCTTGCAGCTTCTTGAGAGCCTTCGTGTCGTCTTTGATTCCGAGATCGAGCTTCATGATTTCCTGTGATGCTTTTTCATACTGGGTGAAATGCATCTGGGTGACGGCTTCGAGTTCTTTCGACTGGATCACGCCGTGCGTCATTTCCTGAGCGGCAGCCGGGGCGACGAATCGTTGCAGATCTTTGAGGTAGTCTTGGCGGATGCGGCGGAGGGAAATCTCGTTTTTTGAGGTGTCGATTTTGTTTTCGAGCGCGTGGATTTCATTTTCGATCTCACCGGCGCGACCCTGCAATTTCGCGGCTTCTTCTGGCGGCCTACTCCGACAAGCGACGGAGCGCACCGTCGCGCCCGTGACCTTGTCCGCATAGACGGACGCGGGATCGGTGGCGGCGGGCAGTGGCCCGATGATGATCTCGCAGGGACCTACTTTATCGACAGGGACATCGACTTGACGGGAGACGACGGCGGTGCCCTGATAGAGCGTGATTTCGCTGATTTTACCAGCGATTGGCTGACCAAGCGATTGTGGCACTTGGGCGAATGTGGATGAGGCGAGTGCGCCCCAGATAACTCCGATTTGGATGGTTTTCATTGGGTTGCTTCGAGAAGCGGCTTCCATTTCGCTTTGGAAATTTCAGTTCTATCAAAAGCAGAAATATATTTTTCGTGGGGGGAGGAGTTGCGGTTCGGGAATGGAAAAGATCAGGCTTTGCAATGGTGAGGTAATTCGGGAATCTGAATTATCTCCGTGGTGAATCAGACTGAAGTTTTTTGCAAAGATCTCGAACGAAGAATTCGGGCGGAGGCGAAATATGGCTGGGATAAGGCGCGAAAGCAGTGGGACAAGCCGTTGCCTGAGCGAGCTTCCGCTGGGCGGGCGATTGGCGGGTTGAGGATTTCTTCTGTGGAAATCGTGCGGCGGAGCAAGGTGGTGAATTTCCATCCATCGGCAGAGGACATGGCACTTTTTCGCGAGGGTGATCGGGTGAGGATGAGTCAAAACGATCCAGATGGAGATGAGTTTATCGAAGCGATCTTTCTGGGACTAACGGAAAAAGGATTGAGTGTGACGGTGCCGATGGAAGAGAACATGCAGATCAAGGATGGATGGACATTGGACGAAACGATGATTGATCTATCAGATTTTTATCATAAAGCACTCGCGGAAATGGTGGCTACCCGTCATGGCAGAGAGGTGGTGCTTCCTGCGCTGTTGGACGGCGTAGGGGATGAGGTGGACTACGAAGCTCATGCAAATTTCTCGGACGAATTAGAAGGCACGGGATTGGATGATTCTCAAACAGACGGCGTTGCGATGTGTCTTGCGGCGAGCCGCTTTCATCTCGTCCAAGGTCCGCCTGGGACGGGGAAGACGCAGACTTTAGTTAGGTTAGTTCATGAATTAGTCGAGCAAGGTCAGCGGGTCTTGCTGACGTCTTTCACGCACCGGGCGATTCATCATGCGTTAAGAAAGGTGAACTCTATGGTGAGTTGTCCGGTGTATAAAATTTCTGATCCGTTTCCTAACGACGCGGAGGGTATCGAGTTTAGGGATAGTTTCTCGGATACGGGACTGCTCGATCACGGTGGGCCGTATGTGATCGGGGCAACGCCGTTTGCGTTGTTTTCCAAGCGGGCGGGCGAAGCGAGATTCGATGTGGCGGTGATTGATGAAACGAGTCAGATGCGCGTGGAGGCGGCGATCATGCCGATGTTGCGGGCGCAGCGATGGTATTTTTTTGGCGATAGGCGGCAGCTCCCACCTGTCGTGCAGCGGCCAGTGGAAGATGCAGCGGATGATTCGGTGTTTGCGAATTTGGCGAAGCACGGGAGTTATACGATGTTGAAGACGACTTACCGGATGAATGATCCGCTGACCTTGTGGCCGTCAGAAAATTTTTATCAGGGTGAACTCATCGCGGCCCGTGCGAATGGTGAGCATCGGTTTTCATTAAAGTCTGCGCCAGCACGGGTGGCTTTGTTAGGGCCAGAACCTGCGCTGGTGCGGATAGAAGTGGAGCACGAGGGAAACCGAGTTTCCTCTGCTGAGGAGGCTGAGGAAACGGCGGCACTGATCGAGGAAATGTTAGAAGGCGGGCTGCTTCCAGCGGAGATCGGTGTGGTGGTGCCATTCCGGGCGCAGGCGGCGAGGATTCGCAAGCTGTTGCGCTTCGAGCGATTTGAAAAATGGCCGGACATCGCGAAGATCACAGCGGATACGGTGGAGCGGTTCCAAGGTCAGGAGCGCGAGGCGATGATCGTTTCCTTCGTCGTGTCTGAAGAGGCCTTCATGGATCGTTTGGCGTCATTTCTCACGTATCCGCAGCGGTTAAACGTCGCGGTCACTCGGGCGCGAACAAAGGTGATTCTCATTCACTCGAAGCGTTTCCTTACATGGCTTGATAGAAACGCCGCGCATGACGAGAGGGCAGCACTGGCCCTTTCTCTGTTTGCAGCAGCAGCTCACTGATTTCGATGGCGATCATCATTCCTTCTAAATTCAACGGAAAGCCGGATAAGGCATTTCTAGTGTTTTTCCGCCGATTTTTAAAAAATCTGTCCGATGACTTTACCGCGTGGTTGGCACTTGAAACTCGAACTGGGCAAAGACCACACGTTTTTCTCGTCTGGCGGAAGCGCCATGCCTTTCTCGTCCAAGTGGCGGAGACATCCCAAGAGCTCGCGGAGTCTGCGTTGCAGGCAGATTTTTTTAAGCAGCGCGAGACGTTGAAGCCGGAGGATCTTGGAAAGTTAGAGAGCGAGGTGTTGGAGAGTTTCGTGAGCCGATCAACTGAAGTGCTAGGCCCATTGGCGGGTGAATTGCCACTCAAGCGATTGGTTGTTTTTCCGAACGTGAGAGAAGGCACGGTGGATGAGGTGGTGATGCTGCGTAGCGAGGAATCAGCTACTTCGTATCTGGGACTGCATCATGTGAAGTCCACGCATTTTACGCGGCGGTTAGAAGCTCTGGCGATGGCGGCCTTGCCCGAGCTGGGTCTTAGTCACTTGCGGCGCGTATTCACGCCGGAGTCTGAGGTGCCGTCTTCTTTCATCGCTCGCATGTCCATAGATCGGAATACGACGGCGAACTTGCCCGCGTGTTTTTTGGATTTCGATCAAGAGTGGTGTGTGAAAAACGATCTTGAACTTCCGATGCGTCAGGCGGAACTGGTCGGCGAAATCCCGGCCTCAGTTAGACTAGTGACAGGGGTAGCGGGCAGTGGAAAATCATTGGTGCTTCTCTATCGAGCGATCTTGTCTGCGAAGCTGAATCCTGAAGCACGGGTGCTCGTCTTGACGCACAATAAACCACTGAGATACGAGCTGGAGCGGCGGTCGAAGTGTTTGGAAGTCTTACCGCAGAATTTATCCTGCTTCACGTTCTTTCAGTGGGCCGCACGCTCATTAGGTAGGTGGGAGGATCAAATGTGGTGGCCTGCGGATATCGAGCGTTGTCTATCACATTTGAAAGAGGGGATGCCATCATTGGCGCGATTATCGACGGCATTTCTTGCGGACGAAATCGGCTGGATCAAGGATCATAAATTTCTCGAAAAAGAGCTCTACTTGAACGCGGATCGGGCTGGGCGCGGGACTTCGTTGCGAGCGGTGCATCGCGAAGAGATCTGGAATTTATTTCGACTCTATCAGCGCGAGATGATGGAGAGTGGAGCTACAGATTGGCACAACATTGCGATGCGTTTCCACGAGGCAGCGGTGGTGGAAAAGACGCTGGCATTTCCGAACTACGACGCGGTGTTCATCGACGAGGCGCAGTTTTTCGCGAAGGCTTGGTTTGAGATTGTGAATGCCGCACTGATGCCAAGTGGGCATTTGTTTCTCGCCGCCGATCCGACGCAAGGATTTCTACGCCGCAGGCAGTCGTGGATCGCGGCGGGCATCGATGTGCGTGGGAGGACGACGCGGTTGTCGCTGCCTTATCGCAACACACGGGCGATCTTGCGTTTTGCGCGTGAGTTTTACGAGAGCAGGGGACATCTCGATGAGAATGAGGCAGATTTGAATGTCCCGAATGATGAGCAGTTAGCTGCGATTTCCGAAGAAGGTGAGGCTCCGGTGATGGTGGTTGTTGGGAGTTCTCAAGATGAAATTGCCCGTACGGTGAATGAGTCCTTGGCTCTGCGAGATGGCGGAATGCAGGCAGGAAAATTGCTATTGATACACGCGAACAGTTCTCAGGAAGCTCCGCTGCGCCGTGCCTTGGTGCGGCGATTAGGAGCGAAAGCAGTCCATGACGCTAAATCTGGCCCGATGCCGGCTGAGGCTTTTTGCGCCGTGACCACACTCAACGCGGCGACCGGGTTAGAAGCTCCGGTGGTTATTTTGTTAGGAATGAATTCCTTGTTGGAATCAGAAAACGATCTTCGTCTATCAGAAGGTGAGCGTGGTGATTTGCGACGTGACCACACGCGGATGCTTTTCATGGGATTCACGCGAGCTGGCCAGCGGCTGATCGTGCTGCGGTCTGGGCGATGAAATACCAGATGATGGTCTGGATTCAGAGTTTCCGCCTTTGGGGTTGAGTTGCAGTTTCCTGCCGATACGCTCCGCGCTTTGACCGTTATGAAGCATTCTAAGATCCTGAAACCGCTGCTATTTCTCGCTGCCATCATGCCCGCACTCGCCGCTGCCGATGAGTCTGAAAGCGTGATGGTGGTGGAGTCTTATTCGGGGAAAATTCTCGTCGCATCGAATGCCGCCGCCAAGCGCCCCGTCGCCAGCCTCACGAAAATCGCGACTGGCGCGGTGACGGTGGATTGGGCGACGGCGACGGGCACGGACATCGGCACTGCGATGATTACCGCGCCGCAAACGATCACTCTCGTCGGCGGGCCGAACCCGATGAATCTCCAGCCCGGCGACCAACTCAGCGTGCGCGATGCGCTCTACTCGGCCTTGCTCGGCTCGGACAATCTAGCAGCGCTGTGCATCGCGGATCACGTCGGGCGGGAAATTCTCACGCGGCGTGGCAAGCAGGGCGATCCCGTCGTCACCTTCGTGGAGGAAATGAACGAGCTCGCGGAGGCGTTAGGGATGAGTTCCACCCGTTTCGCGAATCCTCACGGACTTGAGCGGCAGGGTGCGAAAGCCTACTCGACCGCCGCCGATGTCGCTCGCCTCGCTGCCTATGCGATGAAGCGGAATGCGTTTAATTTCATCGTCCGCCAGAAGGAACGCCAAGTGAACGTGACCACCGCCGCTGGCAAAAAAGGTTTCAAAGTGAAGACCACGAACGAGCTGATCGGCGAGCCGGGGATTCTGGGAGTGAAAACCGGTACGACGGCTGCTTCTGGCCCATGCGTGACGATTTGTATGGATCGCGAGCCACTTGTTAGGACCAAGCCGGATGGAACGAAAGGTGCCACGCCGCGTCGGCTAATTGTCGTCGTTTTAAACAACGCGGATCGCTTCAACCGCGCCCGTGGCCTGATCCACCAAGGCTGGGAAACTTACGATCCGTGGCTGGAGTCTGGTGCGCCGGTGCAAGATCGTGCGCGTGAATTTCTCACCATGCCGAGTCCGCAATGATTTTTCCCTAACGACGTATGCGCATCGGAATCCTCAACAGCGGCGGCGATTGTCCCGGACTGAATGCGGTCATCCATGGCGTCGTCGGCGCGGCGGATCAGCTCGGCTGGGAAGTCATCGGATTCCGCGACGGCTTCGAGGGCCTGCTGCCACCGGGCGACTTCACCGTGCTCAAGCCCAAGGACACCATCGGCATCCTCAAGCTCGGTGGCACGATCCTCGGCACCACGAATAAAGGCCATTTCGCCGCGAAAATCGGCAAAGGTGACATCGCCCAGGTGCCTGCGGAAATCGTCGCTCAGGCGAAGGAAACGATGAGTAGGTTAGAAATCAAAGCGCTCATTGTCGTCGGCGGCGATGGCTCGCTCACCACCGGGCTGCAACTCTATCGGGAAGGCTGGCCCATCATCGGTGTGCCCAAGACCATCGACAACGACCTCAGCGCGACTGCGTTCACCTTCGGCTTCGACAGCGCGGTTTCCACCGTCGTCGATGCACTGGACCGACTGCACACCACGGGCGAAAGCCACAAGCGCGTGATGGTTCTCGAAGTGATGGGTCGTCACGCCGGCTGGATCGCGCTGTGGGGCGGCATCGCAGGCGGGGCGAACGTCGTGCTGCTGCCAGAAATTCCTTTTTCTTTCGAGAAAATCGCTGATTTCATCAATGCCCGCGACGCCCAAGGTTATCACAGCACACTCGTCGTCGTGGCCGAAGGCGCACACATGCCGGACGGCGACATCGTCACCATTGACACGAACTGCGCGGGCGAAGTCCGCCTCGGCGGCATCGGCGAGCGCGTGGCTGCTAGAATCCAACAACTCACCGGCAAGGACGCGCGCGCCTGCGTGCTCGGCCATCTCCAGCGCGGCGGCTCACCCACCGCGCTCGACCGCATCCTCGGAATGCGCTTCGGCGTGATGGCCGTGAAACTCGCGTCAGAAGGGGCATTCGGACGGATGGTAAGCTACCAAGCGTATCACGTCGATTCCGTGGAAATCGAAGAAGCCGTCCACCAACTCCGCCTCGTCGAGCCACACAGCGAACTCGTCCAAGCCGCGAAAGCAGTGGGGATTTGTCTGGGGGATTGAAGAAGTTGAGAGTTTGGGGTTGAGAGTTGAGAGTTAGAGGTGAAAATCTACGCCACTTCTTCGTTCTCAAACATCAACTCTCAACTTTTCCCCATGTCCTCCGATTCCCTGCTCCAACTTCTCCGCCGCAAGGCTCGTTTTTCTGACCAAGAACTTGCGGATCTCCTCTCGTTAGAAAAGGACGCCGTTGCTGACAGCATCGCAGGATTGGAGGCCGATGGCACCATTCTTGGCTACCACGCCGTGGTAAATCCCGAGGTCGTGGGCGATACCTCCGTTTCCGCTTTCATCGAAGTCAAAGTGACACCCGAGCGCGGTGGTGGATTTGATCGCCTCGCCATGCGCGTCGCCCGCTTCGACCAAGTGGTTTCCTGTTACCTCGCCAGCGGCGGCTACGATTTGATGGTCGTCGTGGAAGGCAGTGACCTCCGCGAAGTCGCACGGTTTGTCTCAGAAAAACTCAGCTCGTTAGATGGCGTGATTTCCACCGCCACCCACTTTCGCCTCAAGACCTACAAGGAAAACGGTTTCGTCTTCGAGCGCGAAACTACGACAGATCGGTTGGCGGTCGCGCCGTGATTTGGGAATTTGCTTTCAACCACGAAGTACCCGGAACAAACGGGAGGGGAATCGAAGAGAGCATTTTTCCAGAGCTTGATAGGTAGTCGGCAGAGATTCCTGAGTTCGATCATTTTTCGTGTGTTTTAGTAATCCGTGGAAGCAGCCTTTGATTTTTTGTTTCACTCCATTTCTAGCAAAAGTGACACGGAAATAACGTTGACCGGGTTGTGAATTACTCGTAATTCGATGAGTAGAAATAGCCATGTTCCGCTTCATTACTTCACTCTGTTTCGTTGCTTTGCTGGTCACGAGTTGCGGGCAAAAAGATGCGACTGCGGCATGGTGGCAAGGGGAGAGGGAGCGGATAGAATTGAGTCATCGACTTGAGTTGAGCGAAATGCGTTTCCAGCAAATCGACTCCGGGGCTTGGCCAAAACTGGTTGAACTCAGACAACTCAACGAGGTCGCCGCGAAATCTATCATCGCTCTCAAACAGCAAAAAATCGAGGCAACGAAGGAAGTCGAAAATTTCCAGAGCCAGTTCGCTCAATTTCGCGAGTCTGTCCTCACGGTACAAAGAAACAGGGTCCGAGGCAGGACTTTTCCCGCGCTGGCCACGGCGTCAGGCAGGGAGTATCAGGATGTCGCCATCGTCGCAATCGACGACGCAGGTGTCAGCATCCGCCATGCAGCCGGTTCTGCTAGGTTGCGATACGCCGACTTGGATTCTAATCAGCGTTTGCTTTTTGGCTTGGACGAAGACCTCGCCACCGCAGCGACTCAGCGTGAATCTCTTGAAATTGCCGCTTACGAACGATGGTCAGATGAGCAGTTAGTGACTCACAACGCGAAGAAAGAAAAACGAGCAGATGCGTCGTTGCAGGAAGAACTTTTATCGAAGGAAAATCGCAGGATCGCAGCCGCCCGTGACGCCGCTGCGGCTAGTTCTCGACCTCTCGCGCAACCGGCTAGATCTTTCAGTTCCGGCTACTCGCGGACCTACTCGGCCTATCGCAGCTCCCGCCCTTTTTACCGGCATGTCTATTACACGCCGAGCTACTGCAATACGGCTTATTACAATCGCTCACGCTCACGCTCCGATTTCATGCAGACGACTATGCGGGTCACTCGCCATCCTTCCGGCTGTTACGCGCCGCCGAGCAGAGAAACTAGCCGCAAATCCATTACAGACATTTCCATACCATTCAATCCATGAAATTTCCGAAACTGCTAGGTTTAATGACCTCTTTGATAGTTCTTGTCAGTGCCTCATGTGGTGAAGATCCCAAGTTACTCGCTGAACACGAAAAACAAAAAGCGGAAGTCGCCCGTCTCAAAGGGGAGCTGGCTCTCATCGACGAGAAAATCAAAAATCTCCCGCCAGATGTTTCCAAAGAACTGGAAGAGGCGGGGAAAACCTTCGCCAGCCAATCTGCCGAGCTAACAGGACTCGAAGCGGAAGTCGCCGCACTGGAAGTCAAGAAGCGTTCGCTGGAGAACGAGTTCAAGGCATACCAAGCGAAGTATCAGGTGAAGTAACTCTGACCCCATTTCCTATGTCTTTTACTGATATGATGTCGAGTGGCCGCGGCCCAGGAGTGATCGGAATGGTCATGGCTTTGTTCGTTCTCATCGGCTTTGGTCTGCTGTTCACGTTTGCCTTTGATGAAG
>JANOQR010000230.1:0-20235 GCA_031414935.1 Luteolibacter sp. | reverse complement strand
ATCGTCGAGGCCGGCCGCGTCGCCATGCCCGCCGTCCTCCGCCACAACTACAACCGCCTCTTCCAAGCCCTGCGAGTCGAGGGCGTGGAAATCCTCACCGCCGTCGTTGTCCCGGATGCTCCCATCGTCCCGCCGCCGCCGGCACCCGTCGCGCCAGCTCCAGTGACACCGCCTGTTGTGCCGCCCACCACTCCCGCGCCTGCCGTTCCACCTGCCCCAGATCCTGCAAAGCCAGGCACTCCGCCTTTGGAAATCAAACCTTACTGACCGCACTGACAAGCGGGAGAAACAAAAAAGCCGAAGCATTTGCTTCGGCGACTGAGATTGGTTGCGGGAGTAGGATTTGAACCTACGACCTTCAGGTTATGAGCCTGACGAGCTACCTGGCTGCTCCATCCCGCGTTTGAACCATGCGCCTTGCGGCGCGGGGCGAGATCTTTAGAAGCCGCTTGCTGGGCTTGCAAGGGAAATTTTGCCTTTGTTGGAGGTTCATGCTCTCATGGCGGCGCGATGATTTTCAGTGCGTCTATTTCCGTGGTGGCAGAGTCCGTTTGGATGGGGCGGGCGGACGCGCATCGAGTGCGGGCGGAGCGTTACACGCGGCCTGCGAGAGAGCGCAGAGATCGGGGTGTGCCGCATCCGGTTGAGGATTTTTTGTTTCAGTATTATCCGTATTCGTTCTCGATGTTAGAGGCGTGGCATCCGGGGATCGGCGTGGAGTTGGAAATTTCTGATCGCGGTGAATCGGCTGCGGTTGAGGTTTTTACGGCTCGGCACTATTCGCAGGAAAATGGCCGGATTTTCGCCGATGTGGAGCGGATGAATGCGAAGGAGAAACAGCGGCTGCGATGGATCAGAGACTTGCTCGTCGCGACGGCGGATCGACCCCCGAATTTCGCCTGCCACGGGCTGCATGAATGGGCGATGGTCTATCAGGGCAAGGAGGTGCGCCATGCGGGGACGACTCGCTTGCGGCTGCCGCAGGAGGAAATTGACGCGCTGGTGGAGTCGCGGGCGATTTGTTGCTCGCATCATGATGCATTCCGCTTTTTTGCGGCGGCGGCGCGACCGATGAACCGCTTGCAGCCGACGCTGGAAAGCCGAGTGGCGTTAGAACAACCGGGCTGCGTTCACGCGAATATGGATCTCTATAAATGGGCAGCGAAGTCGATGCCGTGGATCGGCTCGGAGTTGCTATTGGATTGCTTCGAGCTGGCGTTGGAGTTGCGTGAGCTGGACATGCGGGCGAGTCCTTACGATCTCGCGGAGTGGGGATGCGTGCCAGTGTGCATCGAGACGGCTGAGGGGCGGAGGATTTATGAAATGGAGCAAAAGCGGCTGGCGGTGTTAGCCTCAGTTTTGCGGGGGAAATTGATTGGGGTGCTGGAAATGATGGAGGAAGTTCGCGGCGACTGGTGATCGCCGCTACACGCCTTGCCAGCGGAGTTTCTGGCGTAATGCCTCGTAAAATGAGTGGTCTTCGAGACGCAGCAGATGGAAGGAGCGGCGGGATTTTCTAACTTCGATCTGATCGCCTAGCTCGATGCGGGTGCTATCGCGTCCGTCCACGGTGAAGAGCATGGTCCCGCTTTCTGGATCTTCGGAGGAAAGCGTGATGACTGAGTGATCTGATAGCACGAGCGAGCGTTGGCTGAGGCTGTGCGGGCAGATGGGCGTGATGACGAAGACTCCAGCACTCGGCGCGATGAGTGGGCCACCTGCGGAGAGCGAGTAGGCGGTGGAGCCGGTGGGCGTGGCGACGATGAGACCGTCGGCGCGGTAGTCGTTGAGCAGTTCGCCATCCACTTGTGCCCTTAGAGAAACCAAGCGCCCGGTGTCTCCGCGGGCGAGGGTGACTTCGTTGAGGGCGGTGAAAGTATCGGCGGCTTTTCCTTGCCGATAGACGATGGCCTCCACGAGGGTTCGCACGCTGGTGGTGTAGCGTCCTTGGGCGACGGCGGCGGCGAAAATGTCGAGCTCGTCGTCTTTGCAGCTCGTTAGAAATCCGAGCGTGCCGATGTTGATGCCTGCGACGGGTTTTTCAAATTGGCCAAGCCGCGAGAGTGCGTGAAGCATCGTCCCATCGCCACCGAGGACAGCGGCAATGTCAACGTGGTGGGAGAATTCTAATGCGGGAATACCATCGGTTTCTCCAGCGAGGGCGGCAGTTTCCTCGTCGAGAACGGCGGTGCAACCGAAGGCTTTTAACGCGGTGCGAAGGGCGTGAAGAGTGGTCAGCGAGCCTGACTTGTGTGGGTTTGCGAGGATTCCAACGTTCACGATGCGGAGCGTAACGAGGGAATGAGTGCGCTGGCAAGTCGGACAACTTTGTATCTCACCGGGCGCGGCCACGAGGATCTTTGCGAACCTTGACGATCCGAGAGCCTTACTATTTCTTGATTTCACAAACATGAAATTTCTTCGAACTGTCTCGCTGTTAGTGATCGCCTCTGCCGTGACGGCGGGTGCTGCGCCGCGCTTCGCGCTCGTCCGGGTGAAAGACATTTACTCCGCGCTGCCATCCACGACGGCACTCCAGGAGCAGGTCAAAACGGAGCGTGAGGCGATTATGAAAAACGAGCGCGCGGAGCAGTTACGAAAGATTATTTCCGACCTCCAGAATTTGCAGGGTCAACTTTCTAACAAAGACAAGCCGCTCGACGAAGCCAGCAGAAAAGTGGTGGCGCGGAACTATGAAATCAAACGCCAAGAGGCACTCACGCTTCAGCAAGAGTTCGAGGGATTTCAGACCGATCAAGAGAAGGAAATTAACAAGAAGATGGTCGCGGGGATGCGGGAGTCTCTGGATAAAATCGCCAAGGTTTCCGCGAAAATTGCCAAGGAGCGCGGCTACGATACGGTTTTTGATAGCACGGGAAGCACGAACACCGGCGTGCCCTTCATCCTCTTCAGCAAGAACGCGCCGGACATCACCGAAGACATCCAAGCCGCATTGAAGGATCAGGACACGGCGGTGAAAGAGGACAAGCCGAAGCGGGCGGGGAAGTGAGGGATAAATCTCTGGAAACTTGGCGGAGTTCCGGCATTTTACCGCCATGGAATTCTTAACCGCTGCCTCGCAACATCCGTTCACTTGGGGGCTGCTGCTTGGGCTACTCGTGGCGGCATTTATTTGGAAATCTGGTTTCAGTGCCCGCCGCAACATCACCCGCGAACTCAAGCGAGTGGAGGGTGAAATGAAAAATCTCCAGAACCACCTCAACACCCAGCTCAAGATCACCGCGAGTGGGAATGAATCGCTGCAAGCGGAGTTAGAGTCGCTGCGGAAACAGAATGAAATTTTACGAGTGAACCACGCCGCGCTCCAACAGAAACCCGGCCGCGCGGAGCAACGTCAGCTACAAGTGCAGGAAATCGCGATTCGGGCGATGCGTGAGCAGGCACCGGGTTTCGCGTCTGCTTGGGAAAAAGCGATCCGTCAGGGAGAAACCGAGGTGGACGCAGCGGAGTCTGGATTGAAAAAACTCGTCCGCCGGGTGATCCCGGGATTTGGCGGAGCGACTCCAACTCTAACGGTGGCAGAGGATGCTACGGATAGGCCGTTGTAAGGAGTCGCGTACGGCAGCCAGCTCAAGGGCCGACCTTTTCCACCTTCGTGCGTAGGACGTTGGCGTAATTTTCCGCAGCATTCACCGAGGCTTCTTGGAAGGACTTGTCGAGGAGCTTCTTGTTGTTGGCAAAATCATCGAGCGTGCCTTCCGTGCTGCTGTTGCCGCTGGCGAGAGTTCCTTTGAGCAGATCCTTGCCACTGGTGCTGGTCAAAGTCGTCCCTAAAAGCACCGTTGCTCGGAAACGCATTGGCTCATCGTTGTTCACCCGTGTGAGTGCGTATTGGACGACGGTGCTCTTGATAGAATGTGGAGAGTCTTTGCGCAAGCGGTTGGCGAAGAATGGAATGTTCTTCAATTCCTGTTCCATGCGCTTGGCGTAATCATCCTCGATCCGGTGATTGAGCGAAGTTTCAATTTTACGGATCTGCTCAGGATAGGCAGCCTCGAATTTTTTCTGATCTGCCGCTGCTGCTCCGATCACTGCGGCAGCACCGAGTCCACCGCCGATGAAGCCGCCCACAAGGCCGGAGGTGAAGGCGATGCCGCCTCCGATTTTTGCACTGCGCGGGCTGAGTTTGACTGGCTTTTTATAGCTATCTGCCTTTTTCGTCGGCGAGGCGAAAGCCACACTTGGTAATTCGGCAGCTTGGCTCTTGGTCCAGTGTGTGCTGTTGCAAGATGACAAGGCGAGGGCGGCGACGAGGGCGAGAGATCCGATAATTTTCATGGGTGAGCGTGGATATGATAGGGATCTATCATTCGGTCAATCACCTTTAGTAACATAGGAGTGTGGTGCCTCCTGAATGGCTCCTCAATCCAGATACGGATTTCCGCGTGCTTCTGCGGCGATGGTCGTTCCGGGGCCGTGGCCGGGGAGGACTTGGGTTTCTGGCGGGAGCGTGAGGAGATGTTTGGTGATGCCGTCTAGCAACTGGTTCGCACTGCCGCCGGGGAGGTCGGTGCGACCGATGGAGCTGGCAAAAAGCGTGTCGCCGGAGAAGACGATGCCGTGGGCGGCGAGGTAGAAAGTGACGCTATCGGGCGAGTGGCCGGGGACGTGGGCGAGGGAAATTTCTAACCCGGCGAGATGGAGTGGATCGGTAATGACGAGGCGGTGGTCGATTTGATAGGGCGTGACGGTGATCGGCATCCCCCAACCGCGAGCGACGGATTCGAGGGTGAGATCCGTGGAGTATGCTTCGAGTGCGCGGAGTTTCGCGCCGGATTCGTGCATTTTCGCGGCGTCGGTGACGTGGTCGTAGTGCTGGTGGGTGAGGAGCACGTCGTCGATGCGGACGCCCTTTTCCGCGATCCACTCTGCGACGCCTTCGGGAGCGTCGATGAGGATATTTCCGTCAGGGGTCTCGATGAGGTAGGCGTTGGTTTGGACCATGCCTCCAGTGTAGATGGAGATTTTCAAGGGGCTGCGCTAAAGGTTACGGGCGAGCCGCCCGTGCCACATTTTTCAGGATTGTTTGCTGCGTTTGGCGAAGAAATACATCACTAGCCCGAAGATGAGCAGGACGATGCCCCAAGAAATGTTGACGTTCATATCGAGGGATTTTTTGTAAATCTCGCTGCCTTTGGTGGCAAAGCCGTAGCCGGTGAGGATCACGCCGTAGAGGGTGAAAATGATGCCGATGGGAAGTCGAAGGTCCATGGTTTTAGTGGGTGAGGATTTACCAGAAGATGATGTTGAGGGCGACGGCGGCGATCATGACGATGGTGCCAAGGACGGCTGGGCGCATGATCCATGCTTCGTGACCGGAGAGCTGTTTGGGCGTGAGGGAATAGACGAGGCCAGCGAGTTCTTCGTCGGTCTTGTTGCGTCCACTGGTGAAGGAGAGGCCAGCGTTGATGACGAAGGTCACGCTGAAGGCGACGATGGCGACCATGAAACTCTGCGAGAGGTCTTTGGGATACTCGAACATTTGGGCGATCCACGCGCCTTTGACTCCGGGAGTGTTTCCTGTGACCCAGGAGAGGCCGTGGAATGCGACTGCGGTGGAAGTGCCGATCAGCAGTCCCCAGAACGCACCGGCATTGTTGGAGCGTTTGGTGAACATGCCCATGAGGAAAGTGGCGAACAGCGGCGCATTGACGAAGCCGAAGACGAGCTGAAGAATCGCCATGATATTATTGTATTTCGCGGCGATGAGCGCACAGCCCATGGCGAGGATGATGCCGACGATGGTGGCGAGCTTGCCCATGTTGAGAAGCTGGCTGTCGGTTTTTTTCCCGCCAGTCATCTGTGAGTAGAGATCGTAGGTCCAAACGGTGTTGAACGCGGTGACATTCGCCGCCATGCCGGACATGAAGGAGGCCATCAGCGCGGTGAGGGCGAGTCCGAGCAGTCCGTTCGGGAAATAGTGGAGAATCATGGAGGGCAACACTTGGTTGTAGTTCATGATGGTTTTTCCTGCGGCATCGACCATCGCGATGCCCTGTGCATCGAGCTTGGCAGGAATCGCGTAGCCACTGCTAGGGCCATCTAGGGTGAGGGCGTAGGCGATCATACCGGGCAGGATGACCACGGCGGGAAACAGCATTTTCGGGATCGCGCCGACGATGGGCGTGCGGCGGGCAGCCCCCATGGAATTCGCAGCGAGTGCGCGTTGGACCTCCGCGAAGTTGGTCGTCCAGTAGCCGAAGGAAAGCACGAAGCCGAGTCCGAAGACGATGCCATACCACGGCACACCCATCGGGTTGTCGCCAGTCGCGGTTTGCGCCCAGGAGTGGATCGCGCCGTCACCGAGCGACGAGGCTTGGAGCTTGGTGACGAGGCCATCCCAGCCGCCGACGTTTTTCAACGCGAGATAAGCGAGTGGCGCGATGCCGAAGACGATCATGAAAAATTGCAGCACTTCATTGTAGATCGCGGAGCTGAGGCCACCCTTGAGCACGTAGGCGAGCACGATCACCGAGGTGACGACGAGCCAGCCGTAGTAGTTCCAGCCGACGAGCGCGGTGAGTAGATCGGCCAGCGCGTGCATGGAGATGCCGGAGGAGAAAATCGTCATGAAGGCGAACGATACGGAATTGAAAACCCGAGTCCGCTCGTCGTAGCGCATTTTCAAATACTCAGGCACCGACTTGGCCTTGGAGCCGTAATACATCGGCATCATGAAAATCCCGAGGAACACCATCGCCGGAATCGCACCCACCCAATAGAAGTGCGAGGTCATAATGCCATATTCCGCGCCGGAAGCGGCCATACCGATGAGTTCTTGGGCGCCGAGGTTAGCGGAAATGAAGGCGAGTCCGGTGATCCAGCCGGGGATGGATCGCCCAGAGAGCAGGAAATCTTCCGCAGTTTTCGTCTGACGTTTCAGCGCGAAACCGATGCCGATGACGAAGACGAGGTAGATGGCGAGGATCACCCAATCGACGAGATGGAGATCGAACTTGAGACCACTTCCCATGGGGCCACCGCCAGCACTGGCAGCGGCGATGAAAGGAACGACGAATGAATTTAACATATGGGTATCGGGTTTCTATTGGTGGATTTTGAGGAAAGGAAAGTTAGCTGGCAGAGAAACTGAAGACCATCGTGTGCGCGTAAGTCTCGCCGGGGCGGAGGACGCATGATGGGAAGGACGGTTGGTTTGGCGAGTCAGGAAATGCTTCGGTTTCGAGGGCGAAGGCACTGCGGTTGGAGTAGGTGACGCCGTTTTTTCCGCCGCTGATGCCGTCGAGGAAATTTCCGGTGTAGAAGTGAATGGCGGGCTGGTCTGTGGAAAGCCTCATTTCCCTGCCAGTCGAAATTTCCTGAACGATGGCGGCGAGCTGGAGTCTGCCGCTTTTTCCGAGCACCCAAGCATGGTCGTAGCCGTTGCCGTGATGGAGTGGCTCGAAGTCGTCATTCACTCGTGCGCCGATGGCGGTTGGCTGGGTGAAATCCATCGGCGTGTTGCGGACGGATGCGATTTCTCCGGTGGGGATGAGTCCCGCATCGGTGGGCAGATAGTGGTCCGAGTGGAGCGTGAGGACGTGGTCGAGAATGCTGCGGTTGGGATTTCCCGAGAGGTTCCAGTAGCTGTGATGGATGATGTTGACGATGGTCGGCGCGTCGGTGGTGGCTGCGGCGTGCCAAGTGAGTTCGTTGTCGTCGTTGAGAGTGTAGGTGACGGTGACGCTGAGATTTCCGGGGTAGCCTTCTGCGCCGTCTTTGGAATAATAGGTGAACTCCACGGTGTTTTCGCCGATCACCTTGCCAGTCCAGAGTGCTTTGTCGAAGCCCTGCAACCCGCCGTGGAGATGGCATGGAATGCCGCCCGGCGCGTTGTTCGTCGCGAGCGTGTAGGATTTCCCGTCGAGGGTGAATATCCCGTCTCGAATGCGATTTCCAAAACGCCCGACGGTGGTTCCGAAGTAGGCGGGGTTCTCCAGCCATCCTGCGAGCGTGTCGTAGCCGTGGGTGATGTCAGCGAAATTTCCGTCGCGGTCGGGCGTCTCCACGGAAACGAGAATGGCTCCGTATTCCATGACTTTGGCGGTGAGTCCGTTCGCGTTGGTGAGGGTGAAAATTTTCACGCACCGCCCGTCCGGCATAGTGCCGTAGATTTCTTCTTGAATCGAGCTTTCGATGACCATCACGGATTATATCTTGCAGCGAATGTGGCGTTGGTCCGCACGAAGCAGAAGAAACAGGGTTTATTCACGCGCCCACAGGATTTGGCCAATATCCCGTGGGATGCCAAGTCTGAATTTTCATTCCGAATGAGTGGTGACGGCGAATCTAACATGCGCTAGGAAGCTGGGATGATCACAAACATGAATTGGCAGACACTGCTTGAATCCATCCTCGCTGAGTTCGGCTGCCAGACGGGGACGATCCATCGGGCGGCGGCAGGGAGTGAGCTGCTCACGCTGGTTTGCCAGATCGGGGTGCCGGAGAGTTTGTTGGGGAAAATTTCTGAAATCCCTTTTGGCAAGGGAATCGCCGGAGCCGCAGCGGAACGTCGGGAAGCGGTGGAACTTTGCAATTTACAAACCGATCTCGGCGGGGTGGCACGCGAGGATGCCCGCAAGTCCGGCGTCGCTGGCTCGCTGGCGGTCCCGATTTTATCCGAAACGACCGACGACGTGATCGGCACGTTAGGAATCGGGAAATACGTGCCCTACGAGTTTTCTGAGGACGAGAAACTCAGCCTCGCCGCACACGCGCGGGTGATCGCTGGGTATTTCGCTGAGAATCAGGGCCGAGGTGATTGACCCGGCGGACGATGTGCCTAGACTCGCGCCATGACGACAGTGGACTCAGCGACGAAGATCCTCGATACAATGCTCGGGCACCTCGGCATCCCGGCGACTATCGAGGTGCAGGAATCTCACGACGGCCCGTGCTTGCAGATTCATTCCAGTGAAAGCGCGTTGGTCATTGGCAAAGAAGGCGACCGCCTCGACGACCTTCAGTATCTCGTCAACCGCATCCTGCGCCGACATCATCCCAAGGCAGAGCGCATCAAAGTGGATTGCGCGCATTTCCGCGCGATGCAGGAAGATCATCTCAGCGAGGAAGTCAGAGGATTGGCCGAGCGGGTGAAAACTACGGGGAAATCCTGCCAAGTCCGACCACTCAACGCTTTCTATCGCAGATTGGTTTACAATGTGTTAGCTGACGATCCGAAAATATCGACTCACTCTCCCGAAGGCGATGACCGGTTGAAACGCATCACCATCTCTGTGAAATCGAACCCGAGTTCCGCTTCATGAAAAGTTTCTTCTTCGACTGCGGCACTCGCGACGCCACGGCCTCTCTCGGAATCTTTGCGCTGCGCGTCATGGTCGGGCTGATGATGTTCATCGGTCACGGACTGCCGAAAATTCAGAACTATGCGGAGCGGAAAGATTTTTTCTACGTGCCGGATTTGTTTCCGTTCACGTTGATGACGCCGCCGATGACGCTCATCGCCTGCATCGCGGCGGAAGTCGTGGCGGCTGCGTTCATCATCATCGGCCTAGCGACGCGGCCTGCTGCGTTCGTGTTAGGATTCTGCATGGTGGTCGCGGCGTTCGGCGCCATGGGAGCCGCGCCGTGGTTCCAGAGCACGCCAACTCTCGTCGAAACAAAGGAGCTTTCGATCATGTTTCTGATTCCGATGGTGGCGATCATTCTATCAGGTGCGGGTGGCTACTCGCTGGATACCCTCATCTACCGAGATAGCAAACGTCGCCGCTGGTGAAGCCATGGAAACTCATCGACTTGTCCTGCCCGGCGATCTCAATCAATACGGATTTCTCTTCGGCGGGAGGCTGTTAGCTTGGATCGATGAAGCGTCCTGGATCGCGGCGAGCCTTGATTATCCGCATTGCCAATTCGTCACCGTGGCGATGGACAAGGTGGAATTTCATCACAGCGTCCGCGATGGAACGATCCTCCGTATCACTTGCCAGCGGGAAAAAGAAGGAACCACCAGCGCGACATACGCGGTGGAAGTCATCGACGAACGAGCTGGTCCCGCCGTCATTTTTTCCACCCGCGTGACCTTCGTCAGCGTCGATGACGCAGGTAGGAAGCGCAACATTCGCTGAACTCTTGGAACCACTGCTAGAAACTGTCGATGTCGTCCTGCCTTTGGAAAAATCCGAGGACGATGAGGCTCGGCGGAAAGCTGTCGCGGTGAAATTAGGAATCCCGTTTGCACGAATCGGCGGTATCAAACTCCGCAAGCATTCCATCGACGCCCGCCAACGCGCTGTGAAAGTGCAGCTCCGATTAGACGTGGCGCTCGATGGCCCACTGCCGCCGGATGAACCCGTGCATTGGACCGCGCCCGCGCTCGCGGCTGTGGCGCGATCCGTCATCATCGTTGGCTGCGGCCCGGCGGGATTGTTCGCCGCGTTGCGTTGCTTGGAAAATGGACTCAAGCCCATTTTGCTAGAACGCGGTAAGGATGCGAGTGCTCGCCGCTTCGATCTCGCGCCTATTTTGCGCGAGGGAAGAGTGATCGAGGAATCGAACTACTGCTTCGGCGAGGGCGGCGCGGGAACGTTTTCCGATGGCAAGCTCTACACCCGTGCTACCAAGCGTGGACCGGTCGCGAAAGTCTATCAAGTGCTCGTCGCCCACGGAGCACCCGAGGAAATCCTCACGGACGCGCACCCCCACATTGGCTCGAACTTGTTGCCGAACGTTGTGAAAGCGATCCGCCAGTCCATCATCGCCGCTGGCGGTGAGGTTAGATTTCAAACGAAGGTCGTCGATTTCCTCATCACAGGAAAACAAGTGCGTGGCGTCCTCACTGCTGCCGGCGAGGAAATTTTAGCCAACTCTGTCATCCTCGCCACCGGTCACTCCGCTCGCGACATTTACCGATTGATGGCAGCGAAGATATTCTTGCTAGAGCCCAAGCCATTTGCTGTCGGCTTCCGCATCGAGCATCCGCAATCGTTCATCGACCGCACGCAGTATCATCTCGATCCCACGCAAGAACGTCCGCGTCTGCTTCCCGCCGCGCGTTATCGGTTAGCGACGAAAATTCGTGGTCGCGGCGTGCATTCGTTCTGCATGTGTCCCGGCGGCTGGATCGTTCCTGCCTCCACGGAAAATGATGAAGTCGTCGTCAACGGCATGAGTCTCTCCCGCCGCGATTCGCCATTCGCGAACTCCGGCATGGTCGCCACGGTGGAGCCGGAAGACGTGCAATCGCTGGTAAAAGAACACGGCGTGTTAGCAGGTCTCGTTTTCCAAAAAGAACTCGAACGCACTGCCAAGATCGCAGGCGGCGGTGGCCAAGTCGCACCTGCTCAACGCGCCATAGATTTCCTAGCAGGAAAAATTTCCTCCAATCTCCCGGAGACAAGTTATTTCCCCGGACTGACTTCCGCGCCGCTGCACGAACTGCTTCCGCCGTGGATCACCAGCCGGATGCGCGAGGGTTTCAAACTTTTCGGACGCCAAATGCACGGCTATCTATCTGAAGACGCGCTGCTCATTGGATTTGAGACTCGCACCAGCTCCCCAGTCAGAATCCCGCGCCGCGACGACACGCTGGAACATCCCGAAATCAGCGGCCTCTATCCCTGCGGCGAGGGTGCGGGCTACGCGGGTGGCATCGTCAGTGCGGCGATGGATGGACTGCGTGTGGCCGACGCTGTGGCCGACGCTGTGGCTGCGGTTTCCAAACAAATCTAACATTTCATGGAGAAAGAATTCATCTTTGCGCTCACCAACCCCGGAACTGAGAAGGCTCTGAAGGCGGAAATCGAGACGATGAATCTCGGCTGGCGCATGAGCTATCAGCGGCGTGGCTTCGTCACTTTCAAAGCAGATCAGCCGTTCTCCACGGACTCGCTGAACTCGGAAATCGCCTGTGCGCGGCGGCTATGTTTGTCGTTAGGAAAATCCGCACCGCGCGAGGATGCCGTTACACGGCTAGGTGAGGTGGGAATAATTCATCACGCGAAGTTTCACGAGCGAAAGATGCAGGGAGTGGACGCAGAAATTTCCTCTCCGCGTCCCAATGCAGGGGATCTCATTGGCACGGTCGTGGAACTTGGGGAAGGGGAGTTCTGGTCTGGCGTGCATCGGCATCAGTCAGTTCTCAGCCCCGATCCGGCGGGCGACTCGGGTATCGTCATGCCAGAGCGTTCGCCGTCGCGGGCGTGGTTGAAGTTAGAAGAAGCGGTGAGGTTCTTTGATTTGAAATTCAGCTCAAACGACATCGTGGTGGAACTTGGCTGTGCGCCGGGTGGCGTGGTGCTTGCTTTGCTAGATCGTGGCGTCTCAGTCATCGGCGTGGACCCGGCGAAAATGGCAGACGTGGTGATGGACTCCTCAATCCCAAGCCGCGAAACGTCATCTAACAGTAGGCCGTGGTTTTATCATTGCCGTAAACCTGCCGCGCTCGCGAGCAAGCGTGATCTCGGTTCAGACGCGACTTGGTTTATGTCGGATATGAATCAATCACCCGAAGTCGTGCTAAAGGAATGCGCACGCTTTTGCAAAATGGCGCCGAGCATCCGAGGTGCGTTGATGACTTTGAAGCTCACTGATCCGATTCAAGTCACCGATAAATCGACGTGGTTTTCTGAACTCAGAAATATCGGTTTTAAAACGATCAGACTTCAGCAGTTGGCAGTGCATCACAAGGAGCTGGCCTTGCTGGCCTTGCGATGAGCGAGATTGTTGCAAAAAACCCGTTGTCAATCGAGAGGCTCACCTTAGCTTGCAGCCCATGACTCAGCATTGCCGCGAAGCTCTCATCGAACTCTTATTCCTCTCACTCTATCTCGACGAACACCTGTCGCTTGCCGAAGACGAAATTCTAACTGAGGCACTCGATTCTCTGGGTTGGGACTCACTTCGGTCGCGGGAAAACTTCATCTTCACTGCATTTTCCTCGGCCCGCGAGGCATCGCAGGACGCCATCAAGACTGAAGCGTTTCTTCATGATCGCACCGATGTCATCAAGCGGGCAGCGGAGGAAGGACCAGCACTCACATGGCTTTATCGAGTGTTGGGTTCCGACGGAATCAGCGAGACCGAGAAACGTTTCCTTAGCCAAGTGGAAGCGAGACTATATCCATGATTTCCATATTCCAGATCGCCGCGATGATGTTGATCGCATCAGCGGCTTTTGCGGTGGGACTGCGTAGTCCGTCTCAGACAGCCATCCATGGCGCGATCGCCTGTGAACTCATCGACTACGGCAGAAACTATAACAACGGTGCCTACACAAATGGTGCTTTCTTTGGTGGCGCGTCTGTCGTTCTTGCGGCGGCCAGCTACGCGGGAAACACCACTGCGGACGCACGCCTTCTCCAACAAATTCGTTTCAGTGCCACAGGCGGAAACGAAATCTGCGCGAACGGCGGATACCCAGCGCAACTGGAGCTCTTTGCCACGGGCATGTTCGCCATCGCGAAACTGACTCCGCGCATTTGGAATCAACTCTCAGCGGCAGAGAAAACTCGCATTGATCTCATCATGACGGCCTCGCTGATTTCTTGCGCCTTCACCACCAGCAATACCAATCCATACCTGAGCTCAGGACCACAAAGGACGCTGGATGCTGATATAAATGTCGGTCGCGACTGGAATCCTAACTACCGCGAGGGAATGCACGGCAGCACGCTCATTGCGATGGTCTATTTCGGTGGCCCCGTCGCCACTCAGGCGATTTTCACCAACTACAACCACGCTCAGTTCGTCTCACAACTCAGCGCGAACGGTCTCACCAACGCATGGCTAACTTTCAACTGGAAAGTTCTCTACCCGACCAGCATCGCACCCACCGGAACGATCATCGAAGACGCTGTTAGAAACTACAAGTATTACAACTCTACCATCTCGGACTACGTCGGCATTTACAACTCGCTGGTCAACGACACCTACGGAAAAAATGTGACCGCTGGCCTCAACAACGGACTCGGCATCAACGGATACGGGCTTGGGGCGATTGTTTCTGGTGCGAGTTCATTGCCTAATCTCGGTGCCATCGGGATGCTCAAGGAGTTCGATAGCTCAGATGGCAGCGGCCCAAGAAGTGGTCTGCACTATGCGTTCAATGGCTATCGCTCTCACCAAATCAACCAGCTCGTTCTCATCATCGGCGGCTACTGGCAGAAGGGCAGTGCTGTCACTAACAACGCGGCAGCCAGACTGAGAATCGGCAACACGGACTTATGGTATAAAATTGAAAGAGGCTACAACAGCTACGCGAATGGATTCTATCAAGGTACTCACGGCATCGCCTATGCAGAAACGCAGGGATTTTCCTACAACCGCTCCATCTGGGAAGACGTGCTTTCACCCTATCATTTCGCGCCCTTGGATTCCGATGGCGACGGCACAGATGACGCGACTGAGACACGCCTTGGATTAAATCCCGCCAGCGGTGCTTCCATGTTCGCCGTCACTTGGCAGGGAAACACGCTGCGTTGGCCTTCCGCGACTGGCCTTGCTTTTGTCGTTCAGCGAAGTGCGGGCGGCGCAAATCTAGCATGGCAAACCATCGCCACCGTCAGCGGTCTAGCAGGCACTACGGCTTTCACCGATCCCTCTCCGCTTCCGGGAAAAGCGTTCTATCGAGTCGGCTTGAATCCTTAGCGGCTTTCCACGTAAAGATGACCGAGCTTAGGGCTGGAAACTGGCTCGCGGGAGAAATACAGTCCAGCCATGAGATGGATACTTTTCTTCGACGGCGATTGCGCCTTTTGCTCAAGATCTGTCCAACTGACCATCCGTCTCGATAGGCGCGAGCAAGTTTCCTTCGCCCCGCTGCAAGGCGAGTTATCACAGAAAATGGGCTTCTCGAAATACGCGGCTACCGAGGGCGGCACCATGGTCCTGCTGCGTGAATCCGACGGGAAAATCTTCACTCACAGCGACGGACTTATCGAACTTGCCCGCGTCCTAGGCGGTGTTTGGCGACTGTTCGCGCTCGCTCGGTTGATTCCCAAGTCGCAGCGAGATTTCGTTTACCGCTGCGTTGCTCGCAATCGCTACCGAGTGATGGGGAAATCCAGTTCTTGCGCGATACCAGATCCCGCTCTGAGGAAACGTCTGCGAGACTGAAAAGTCACGAAACCTGAGTGAAATCCCCAGAGAAATGATGTTGCCAATCTCTCGCAGATTTTCCTTATTTCGATTCCTCATTTCAGATTTACAGCCAGCCTAACTCCCGCCGCCAAATCAATCATCTCTAACTAACCAGCCCATGAAATCACCGAACCTATTGACCTCCGCGATTGCAATCGCGTTTTTATTTCAACCTTCCGTAAAGGCTGAGGAGCCGACCGATGAAATCCCCGGCCTTCGCCAACTTGCGGAAAATTTCATCATCGCCTTCAACGAAAAAGACGCCGCCGCTGTTGCTGCGTTGTTTTCCGAGGAGGGCGAAATTTCCGATCTCAAAGCAGAGAATCTCATCTCGGGTCGGGTCGAAATCCAAGCGCACTATGCCGAACGACTCGCCGCTGAAAATGCTCCGAAAATCGCGATCGAGGTGGAATCCGTCCGCCTGCTCGGACCAAGTCTCGCAGTCGAGGACGGCACTGCCCACTACACACTGCCCGGCGAGAGCGAGCCTGCCAGTTCCACCAGTTACACCGCCGTTCTCCAGAAAAATGCCCAAGGTGCCTGGCAAATCGTCAGCTCGCGTAACCTCGGCGATGCCACTGAAGCCGCCGGAAACCTCGCCGAACTCGCGGCGAGTCTGAAGGGAGACTGGACCTGCCAGAGCGGCGACCTCCGCCTGGACATGGCCTTCGGTTGGGATGACAGCGGGAACTATCTATCAGGAGAAATGCTGGCCACCCGCGCTGACGCCAAGCCGCTCCACACCACCGCCCGCTTCGGCTGGGATGCCGCACGCAAAGTGATTTCCTGCTGGACCTTCGACGACGAGGGTGGCTTCGCCAAAGCCGATTGGACCGCCAGCGACAATGGCTGGATCGTCCGCACTGAAGGCACCACTGCCGACGGCGAGGCGATGAGCGCGAATCAGACGCTCACTTTCGAGGGAGCAGACCTCTTCTTCTGGGCGGGAACTGACCGCCTCGTCAACGGCGAGAAACTTCCAGACAGCAAGCTCCGCATCGTCCGTCAAGCCCCCGAACCCGCGTTGGACGCTATTTCCGAAACCGTCACCGAATAATTTTCTAACCCACATCAACTCATGAAACCTCTCGCAACTATTTTCCTCGCCCTCCTCGTAGCGGCATCACCCATCGCCCATGCTCGCGATGGCGGTAAAGGCAAAGGCGGCGGCAACCGCGCTCCCACTCGTCCTAGCAACAGCGGCAACACCGTCAAACGCAGCCCCACCACGGGTTCAAAAATCGCGCGCCCGACACCTAAGCCAGCTCCTCAGCCAGCTTCGCGGCCCTCACCATCCAAACCCGCCGCAAGACCTGCGCCGCGGCCTGAGAACAAACCCGCTTCACGCCCATCCTTCGAGCGCCCGACCACCCGCCCAGCGATCCCGGAAAAAAATAACCGTCCCGGAAACAACAATCGCCCCGGAGATGGCAACAATGCTCCCGGAAATAATAATCGTCCCGGAAATGAAAATAACCGCCCCGGCTCCGGCAACAACCGTCCCGGAGATGGCGGCAATCGCCCCGGCGGTAACAACAACCAACCCGGTAGTGGGAACAATCGCCCGGGTGGGAATAATAATCAGCCCGGAAATAACAACAACCGTCCCGGAGATGGCGGCAATCGCCCCGGCGGCAACAACAACCAACCCGGCAGCGGAAACAATCGTCCCGGTGGAAACAACAATTTCCCCGGAAGCGGCAATAATCGCCCCGGTAATAATAACAACCGTCCCGGCGACAGTAGGCCAAATTTAAACCGGCCAAATAACAACCGCCCAAATACCCTTCCCGGCATGGTGACGTATCCGAATCGTCCTCAAAACAACCGCCCCAACATCGGCGGGGGAAATAATAACCAAGTTAATATCAACAAGGTCACCAATAACCGTTACAACAACGTCCACATCAACAAGGTCAATGTGAACCGCAAAAACAACGGTCTCAACCGCCCGGGAAATTTCCCCAACAACAAACACAACTGGGACAACAAAAAGTGGGGTGGAAACAACGGTATTTGGGGAAATAACAACAACATCAACATCAACAATAACGTCAAAATCAACAACAACTTCCGCAATAACTACAACTATGCCTGCCGTCCTAACTACTGGGGATCACGGCCATGGTGGGGTGCGGGAAGCTGCCACACGTGGCATCACGGCCACTGGAACTACGGCTACAGCAGTCGTTGGTATAGCAACCGTTACTATTACAACAATAATAGCAGCTTTGCCTCGGGTGTGATGTGGGGTATCGGCGTCTGGAGTCTCGGCAATCTGATCTATGACATGGGCTATCAATCCTACCGGAATCCCTATCCCGCGCCACCCGTGCAATCGGAAAGTTCCAAGTCCACCATCGTTTACAACCAGCCCATCTCCGTGACCGCCGCCGCGAATCCACCCGGTGACGAAGAGATCGCAAAAATTGCTGAAACCAAGTCCAACGAAGCGCTAGAGCGGTCCCGCGCCGCCTTCAAGGGTGGCGACTACGTCCTCGCCCTGAAGGCGAACGAAGAAGCCATCGGTCATACGCCGGGCGATTCCACGCTGCATGAATACCGTGCGTTGTGCCTTTTCGCTCTCGGGAAATACGGTGATGCCGCTGGTGTGCTCAATCCCGTGCTCGCCTCCGGTCCCGGCTGGGGTTGGGATACAATGGTTGATTTCTATCAGTCATCCACCGTGTATGACGGGCAGCTCCGTAAACTCGAATCCTACGTCCAAGGCAGGCCGGATGCAGCCGATGGCCATTTCCTGCTAGGCTATCACTACCTCGTCTGCGGCCATACGGAAAAGGCTTACGAGCATTTTAAAACCACTGCGGAACTACAACCTGCTGACTCCATCGCTCGCCAACTCCGCGATCTGATGAAGGATTCCTTGCCCGACGACGGTGCCTCGGAAGTGGAAACTCCACTTCCACCGCCGCCTGTTCCCTCTGAGAAACTCGTCGGCACTTGGGTCAACACCACGCCGGATGGTGGTAAGATCACCTTCAAAATGGAAGAGAGTGGTGACTTCGTTTGGAACTACACACTCGGTGAAAACACCAGCGAACTGAAAGGCACCTACGGCCTCGACGATCAAGGGCTGCTCGTCCTAACCACCGACGACACGCAGATGGTTTCCAGCATCACGCTGCCACAAGACAGCGAGCTGAAATTCGTTCTCGTCGGCAGTCCTACTGGCGATCCGGGCCTCGACTTCAAGAAAAGCTGATCTCAGGATCCTTGGCCGGAGCGGACTGTCCGTTCCGGCCTTTTTTGTTATTTTTCCTCCCCTCCATGCTTCGTAGATTTCTCCAGTTAGTAGGTGTGCTATTCCTTGGTTTGTTCGGGTTGCTCTTCATTTCATGGGCAGCAGGCGCACTCTGGTTCGATCTGCCATGCAATCCGTTGATTAAAAAAATCCTCACGGTTCTGTTTGTCATCATCGCGACATTTTTTGCGATTTTCGGCAAACGCACCAGACGCCTCATCGGGTTCGCACTGCCCACCATGGTCGCCATTTGGTGGTTCACGGTGAAGCCATCTCACCACCGTGACTGGAAACCCGAAGTCGCCCAGACCCCGTGGGCGGAGATCAACGGCGATGAAATCACCCTTCATCATTTCCGAAACTTCGACTACTCCACGGACAAAGATTCCACCCCGGTGTGGGAGACTCGCAAAGTCCGCATTTCCCAAATCACCGGCATCGACCTTGCCATCAACTATTGGGGCTCGCCCTACATGGCTCATCCCATTGCGAGCTTCCAGTTTGCAGATGGGCCACCAGTTTGCTTTTCCATCGAGACCCGCATGGAGAAAAACGAAGTCTATTCCGCCATCGGCGGCATCTATCGACAATACGAACTCATCTACATCGCCGCCGACGAGAGAGACGTCATCCGCGTTCGCACGAACCACCGCAAAGGCGAAGACATCTATCTCTACCGCCTCGCGATCACGCCAGAAGCTGCGAAGGTCCGCTTTTACGATTACCTAACGGCTATGAACGAGCTCCGCGAACGCCCACAGTGGTACAATGCCATCACCAATAACTGCACCACGAACATCCGCACTCAGCATGACAAAACCAAGCGAAGTCCGTGGGATTGGCGCATCCTCATCAACGGATTCGCCGATGAAATGCTCTACGAAACCGACGCCTTCCAGCAGGCAGGCTTACCATTCACTGTGCTGAAAAAGCAGTCTCACATCAACGCCGCCGCAAAAGCTGGCGATGCCTCACCCGACTTCTCACGCCTGATCCGCACAAACCTACCATCGTTTCGATCCGATCAGCAGATCAAATGATCCTTGGACTGCGGCAGCTTGCTCTGCCCGTTACCCACAAATCGAGTGCTGCAAAATCAAGGAGCGGTGAACTCCGATCTGCCATGCCCATGAGAAGCCAATGATACCAGCGGGACTTAGGTTTTTGACAACCCACTTTAAGCGAAATGTAGAGGACGCCGAGTCACCGCGATCAAGCTAGGGAGCAACCACGGAGATTCGATGTGATTTTAACCGCGAATCGACATCCATGGACGCGAATTGAAAGAACTGCATTTCTCAGAATCAGGAATTTCATTCAAAAACTCTGCATTCGCGTTCCTTCGTGTCCATTCGCGGTTGAAAAATCCCTAGTTTGATCGCCCTAGACGCCGAGTTCGCAGAGAGAGGAGGGGAGGAAACCAGTCGTTTTCCTGCTCTGTGTTTCGCTTCATGTTTTCCAGATGACATCCTACCTCGATTCACAGCAAAGAGTTTAGTAAGTCCATTTTCAAGGGCTCACGGGTATGAAGGCGAGGAAACCGCTTTTCATGGTCCTTCCATGGGCATGGCGTTTCGGAGATCGCCACTCATTGGCCCTGGCGCGAAAGCACCGCTAGAAATATGGGATTTGTGAGTAATACCAAAGTCCCTTGGAAATTTGACTTTAGCTCGAAACCTTGGCTCTTGTTTGTTAAGCCATGCAGTCATGGCGCGGTGGAATTTGAAGTCTGAAACCTAAGAAGCTGTCTTAAAAATACAAATTTTCTGAATTTTAATCTGTACTAATTTACTCATGTATTGGAGAGACTCGGCATGGCCAGTTATCCAAGCAGCATGACAGATTCCGAATGGGAA
>JANOQR010000229.1:0-22016 GCA_031414935.1 Luteolibacter sp. | reverse complement strand
TACTGGAATTCTGTTTCTAACCTAGCGGCATCCTGCCCAAAATGCGGGGCACCAGTGAATCGCACAAGAGATTCTTTATCGTTCCCAGCAGCTCAACTCAGCGAATGAAAGTGGAGGGCAGCCCTAAGGAAGCATGGCACTCTTGTCGTGCTGTCCATGAAATGTGCAATGGGCGAGCTTACTGCGCCTTTCTTTGCTCCTCCCCTTGGCGGGGTGGACAGGAGTATCCACCCTCCTTAACGCTGGACGCACGAATGTCCTTTGTAGCTACTTTCGGCTGCCCGCCTCTGGTCTGGACAGGGGCGATGAGGGGCTTCAGTTTGTGGCGACCTCATGCGAATCGCGGACCGCTACATCGGAACACAAGTGCTACTAGGCACATTGTATGCCGTGATGGTGCTGGGCTTGGTGTTGGTGTTAGGAAATCTTTTTAAACAGATCCAGCCGCTGTTGGTGGATCAGGGAGCACCGCTGGAACTGGTCGTGCGGTTTGTGATTAGCGTGTTGCCTTTGTCGCTGATGTACACGATCCCGTGGGGATTTCTGACGGCGGTTTTGTTGGTTTTCCGCAGACTTTCTTCGAATCAAGAAATCACGAGTTTCCGCGTGGCGGGGATGAGTTTGGTGCGGTTGTCGGTGCCGGTTTTTGTGATTGGTGCGGCGTTGTCTGCGTTCAGTTTGTGGCTAAATCTGAGAGTCGTGCCGAACTCGAAGGCGGATATGTTTCAGCTCGTTTATGACCAAGCCTCGCGCGATCCTGATTCGCTGCTGAAGCCGGGTGTGGTGGAGGGGGACTTCGGCGGGGACGGTGAGGAGATGAAGAAGCTGTTGATCGAAGGAAAAGAAGGCGACTGGGTGGAAGGCTTCAATTTTTATGTCCTGCCGAACACGGGAGATGTGACCTTCGTTCATGCGAAACGTGCGGCACTTTCGGTGAAACAAGGGAAGAGCCAACTGAGCGTCAAGTTAGAGGGAGCTTACTTTGAAACGCACAAAAAAGACGGTGGGATTGATTCGGCGTTTGCGGGAAAGGCGGAGCCGTTAGTGATCGATCTAAAGAATCCCGGTGAGCGTAAGATGAAACCGAGCTCGATGTCGAATGACCAGATCCGCCACGAAATCGCTACAAATTTAGGGTTGAGCAACACTCGTAAGGTAAAAATGCAGACGGAGATCACGAGCCGCTTTTCGCTGTCGATGGCGTGTCTGGCGTTTGCTTTCGTCGCGGTGCCGTTGGGGTTGCAGACGCGACGGCGGGACACGTCGTTTGGTTTAGTCATCAGCCTACTGATCGGCACGGGCTATTTCTTGTTCGTGATGCTAGCGGATAATTTTAAATCCAACGATGCGGCGACGTTGGTGCTGTGGGCTCCGAACGTGGCTTGTGTTTTGTTAGGTTTAATCCTTTTCCGCAGGGCGAGATTTAAGTAGTCTGTCGAGACTCGATGAAATTAGTGCGATCCGTCACCAAAGCTGCCCGCGATGTGCGTGGATTCTTCGCGGCGGAGCGGGTGTCGCTGGCACCGTTTGCGAGGGATCTGCGGCGTTATGATGTGGCGAAGTTTCGCAAAGACGCGTGGGCGGCGGCGAATGTCACGGTGCTGGCCATCGCGCAGGGTATCGCGTTTTCCGCCATCGCGGGGTTACCGGTGGTTTACGGGATCATCAGCACGGCGGTGGCGGCATTCGTTGCGCCGTTGTTCGCGGGATCTCGCCACACGGTGCTGGGTCCGACGAATGCGACGGCGCTAATGTTGTTCAGTTTCTTTGCGGTGAATCCTGATCTAGCAAGTCGCTTCGGAGAGTTGGTCCCATTGTTGGTGCTGATGGTGGGTCTGACGGCGACGGCGGGCGCGCTGTTCCGGGTGGCAGACTTGTTGCAGTATGTTTCGCGCAGCGTGCTAGTGGGTTACATTTCTGGTGCGGGGGTGCTGATCATTGCCAATCAGCTCAAGTCATTCCTCGGGCTCGGGCCTCATCTAGCAGGAAGCTCATCGGCGACTTTTGTCGGACTGTTGGTCGAGTTGTCGCGCGCGCTGCCGCACACGCACTGGGTCTCGGTACTGATGGGGTGTGCTACCTTGTTAGTTTATATGGGATTGCGGCGTTGGCGTCCGGCATGGCCTGCCTTTGCGCTGGCGTTGTTCGCATCATCGGCTGGCTTTGGCTCGCTCATCCGTATGGGCGTGGCTCCGTTCGCGGGTGAGGAAACTTTCGTAACATTTAAGATGAATGATCTGATGTTGAAGATGCCGCATTTGATCCGAGCGGATATTTTCGACGATATTTCCGCGCTGTTGAGCATCGCCTTTGCGCTCGCGTTTTTGGCTTCGTTAGAAAACACGTTGATGGCGAAAACTCTGGCATCGAAGTCCGGTGATCGCCCGGATGTGAATCAAGACATGCTGTCGGTGGGAGTGGCTAACATGGCGGTCGCCTTCGCGGGGGGGATGCCTGCATCGGGATCTTTGACGCGCTCCATGCTCAATCAGGAATCGGGCGCGAGGACTCGGTTTGCTTCGCTGTTGTCGGGAGTTTATACGATGGCCTTTGCGGTAGTCATCGCGGCCTCGGTCGGGTGGGGTGTGCCGCTCATCGACTACGTGCCGAAGGCGGCGTTGGCGGCACTGGTGATCGCACTCTCTATTTCTCTGTTTAACGTCCGCCATATCCGCATCTGCCTGCGCTCGACTGGGGACGATGCTGCGGTGTTGATCGTGACATTTCTCGCCACCTTGTTAGCTCCGCTGCATGTGGCGATTTTCATCGGCGTCTCGATTTCGATCATGCTGTTTCTGCGCAAGGCGAGTAAGCCGCACCTCATCGAGTATGAGTTCAGCGAGGCAGGTGAACTGCGCGAAATGGGGGAAAAACGGCAGCGCCCAATTCCTGCAATTTCCATCGTGCATGTGGAGGGAGATTTATTTTTCGGAGCGGCAGAGTTATTTCGCACTCAGATCCAGCGGACGGTGACGGACCCGGCGATTCAGGTGATCATTTTACGTTTAAAAAATGCACGCCATCTGGATGCGACGAGCGTGATGGCTTTAGAGGATTTGATTCATTTCATGCGGGGTAGGGGACTGCACCTCATCGTGTCCGGGGCGACTCGCGAGGTGTATCGAGTTTTGAAAAAATCTGGCATTCTCATCACACTGCAACACGGCTGTGATCGCAAAGCGGGTGAGAGCAATATTTTCCTAACGAATCCGCGCAATCCTAATCTATCCACTCGTGCCGCTCTGAAGCGCGCCCAGCAACTGCTTGGAACCAAACAAGCCGACATTCGCATCTTCTACGACCCATCCCACAAATCCACCTCCGCATGAGACGCTTCGCTATCCCTATCGTTTTCCTCATTGTCGCGGTATTGTTCTGCGTCTGGTGGTATTCGCCGACGCAAGTTCTCAAACGCCGGACTGCGGCTCTTCTCAGCGCGTTGTCGCTCGAAGTAGGGCAGGGAAAAGCAAATCGCCACCTCGGCGTCTATTCGCTCAACGAGCTGTTAGCGCGTCATGTAGAGCTGGAAACTCCGACTATCGACGAGGCTAACGGGAGTTTCGAACGTGAAGAACTCGAAGCCGGCTTTAGCTGGCTGTGCGAGCAAGCGAAGCAGACTCGATTTGAAATGGAGATCTTGAGGTCCATCACCATCACGGGAGAAAAAGCGAACGTGAAATTGACGCTCACCGGGCTAGTCGAGCTGCCGACTTACAAACCAGCAGATGGCAGCTACGATGTCAGTTTCGACTGGGTGAAAGAGAAGGACGCTTGGCGTTTGTCCAAAGCGGTCTGGAATAAAATACCCTGACTACTCGCCCAAGAAAACGAACTCCTCTGCCATCCGATTCAGTGACAGCCGAGCCGTCGGCATGGCTTCTGCTAGGGCACCGAGTAGCTGTCGTGATGCGATACCGGCCACCTGCTTGTGGTCTGCTGCACTGCGGTAGGCGCGTTGGGCGAAGGTTTCGTAAAAATCCACATCCGGCGCACCGCGATTTTCACAACGCCCTCTGAGGAAGCCCGGATAGAGTCCGGCGAGCACGAGAAACTGATCCCCAGCGGCGACTTGCAGGTGGAATCTCATTCGGCCTTTGGCGTTAGAAATGATGGCGATGAAATCCGAGGCGTGGGTGAACCCGTGGGCGATGTCTTGCAGTGGATCTTCAGGACACGGGCAAATCCGCTTGGTCAAAATCCCAGCGACATAGTCCGCGAGCTCGGCGTCGCTGAGGTCCGCCTGCATAAACGCGTGGCGCACCATCACGTAAAAGTAGAACCGAGGCGAGACTCCAAGGGCGTTGGGCGAATCCAACAGCCCGCGAAAAATTTCCTTCAGGTCGAGCATTTCACGGATCGCATCCGGGTCACCCCAGAGTTTTTCCAGATGGAGTTTTTGTTCACCCGGTGCGAGCACGGAGGCAACAAACTCGAAATCCCCGCCGGTGAAGCGGCTCCGCAAGGGTGGCATCCAATGTTCAAGCATTGAACTTGGGTTATCAGAAACCGGGCCAAATTGACCAGAAAATAGTTAAGGCATCCTAAATAGATCCCCAGAGATGCAGAAACGACGCGGAATTCGGGGTGATTTGACTGAGCCAGTTTTGTCTTGCCTCGTTCTTGGCCGGACCGTATGCCGCCCGCCACCCCAAAGGGGACCAAACACGATGAACATGACCCGGAACCTAAAATCCGTGGCCCTGGCAATCGCCGGAGTCATCCTTATTCCCAGTTGCGCGACGACTGGGAGTGCAAACACCAAACATCGAAACAACCTGACAGACCCGCAGTATGCGGTGAAGTCGATCCAACACGGCAAAGCCTCATGGTATTCCATCCGCACGAATCGCGGGACGCAAACTGCCAGCGGCCAATGCCTCTCGAACGACGCCGCGACCGCCGCTCACAAGACCTTGCCCATGGGCACGAAAGTCCGCGTCATCAATCAGGCAAACGGGAAATCCGAAGTCGTCACGATCAATGACCGCGGCCCTTACACCAAAGGTCGCATCATCGACCTCACCATCGGCTCTGCGGAGCGGCTAGGCTTCGCCAAAAACGGCATTACGACGGTGAAAGTCGAAGTGCTCGGAAAAGTGGATATCGGCGATTAGTCTGGTTAAACTTATGCCTCAACCCAATCCGTCTGCTGGAAATTCCCGGCGGACGGATTTTTTAGCGAGCGGACTTCTCCAGCCGCCGCTCAATATTCTCCATTACCTTTCTGGAAGTCAGCATCAGCGGGTGCAGAATCACCGGGTACTCCAGATTTTCCGCGCGGTCCCAGATGGAGCTGGCGGGCGGCAGGATGATGAGGTCCATGGGCGTGCGGTAGGAAGTGACGGGGATTTTTCCGAGACGGTCTTGAGTGGAATTTAGTTCTGCTAGAAACTGGCTGCCGGGGCGCATTTGGATGGCTCCCTTCGTCGGGTAAAGCCATGCCGCAGTGGTGCCGTGGTGGGGTGAGGAAACGGTGATGAAATTTTCGCAACGTGCCGCGCCACCGAGATTTTGCAGGTAGTAGCGGCTCACCAGCCCGCCCATGCTGAAGGCGACGATGTGGATCGGCTCGTCCGGGCCGAATTTCGCATCGATGTCTTTTTTGAGATGGGCCGCGAGGTAATCGAGCCCGCCGCGTCCGTCGCTGTGGATGAGCTTGGGCAGGTAGCAGACGAAGCCACGTTTTTCGAGGCGTTTTTGGAGCGGCTTGAAGGTGGCTCCGTTTTCCAAGAAACCGTGGACCAGCACGATGCGAGGAGTCTTCGGCGGCGCGGCGGGCGGCGGATTCGTTGCGCAGGACGGACTTGCTAGGAAAAGCGCGGCGGAGAACTTGAAAAGGAATCGTTTCATCGCGGAAGTGATCTAGCCGGGTGGCCACTGCATCTGGCGTCCGCCTAACAAGTGGATGTGAAGGTGCGGCACTGCCTCGCCGCCGTGCGGGCCGTTGTTGATGATGAGGCGGTAGCCGGAGTCTGCGATGCCTTCGCTGCGTGCGACTTTCGCAGCGGTGAGCAGGAGGTGGCCTAGCAAGGCTTCGTCTGTTTCTGATGCCATCCCGATGCGCGGAATCGGCTGGCGCGGGATGATGAGAATGTGCTGTGGGGCTTGGGGGGAAATGTCCCGGAACGCGATGCAGCGATCATCTTCGTGCAAGATGGTGGCGGGAATTTCCTTGGCGCAGATTTTTTCAAATAAGGTCTTGTCGGCCATGTCGGGGAAAAGGTGGCAGGGTAAAGATGGGTGGCAAGTCTGCTGATAGTTTCGCCGACTGAAAAATGGCTTCGCGGCGGGCGGTGATCGCCGCTACATTTCCTGCATGGAATTTGCCCAAGTGACATGCCCGACTTGCTTTGAGGTCTTCGAGGTAGCCATGCCGCATCCCGATGAAATGCCAACGGAGGTGGACTACGATTGTGAAATTTGCTGCCGCCCGATGATGATCGTTTTCACGGAGGAGGATGTCTATGCGAGGGGATTGGCGGAGTGAGCCGCCACTCGTTGAACGCCTGCTACTTTCAAAGACACCGAAAAACGAGGCGTGACACGGGTATGGAAATTCGTAACTTCCCCTAAGCATTCCTGCAAATCCACACCCTATGGACCACCCCCTCAATTCCCTCGGCTACAAGATTCTCAACGCCTCCCTCGAAGCGCAAAACTCGGAAAATGACCTTGCATCGAAGCTGACTCGCCGGGGGTTTCTTCTCGCCGCAGCATCGCTCACCAGTTGCGCGGCGGCAGATCCGCTGCCGACTAGACCGCCAGTCAGGCCCGAGGCGCAACCGATCAAAACGCCTTCTAACACCGCCTACCGCACCCCGCCAGTCCAAGGGCCAGTGCGGAGAAATCCAGACATGTCTCTCAGCTCAGAGTTTTCGAAAAACTCGGGCATTTCCGTCTCCCGCGTGATGGTTTCAGGCAACTACATCGCCATCACTTACGATGACGGCCCGCACCCACAGAACACGACGCGCCTGCTCGACATGCTGCGCGCCCGCAACATCAAGGCCACCTTTTACGTCATTGGCCGCAGCGTGGATCTCTACCCGCAAGTCGTCCGCCGCACCGTTGCGGAAGGCCATGAAATCGGAAATCACACCTACACCCACCGCCTTTTGAGCAAGTTGAGCGACTCCGAAGTCAGCACCGATCTCGCTCGCTGCCGCGACTCCATCGCCCGCGCCGCCGGAGTGCAGCCACGGACGATGCGCCCGCCCTATGGTGGGCTGCTCCAACGCCAGCGCGAGATGGTCTATTCCGAGTTCGGCTACCCCACCGTGCTGTGGTCTGTGGACCCGCTCGATTGGAAACGCCCCGGTGCTGGCGTCATCAGCTCACGCATTCTATCAGGAGCTTCAGCCGGTGGCATCGTCCTCGCCCACGACCTCCACGCGCAAACGGTGGATTCCATGCCTGCCGCGCTCGATGGCTTGCTGAGTAGGGGATTTAAATTCGTCACCGTCTCCCAGCTTCTCGCCATGAAGACTGAGCCAGCCACCGCCCAGGCAGCGACGGCTCCTTCGAATTCCTGAGCGCAATTTCTCCCCGACCCCCGTGAGTTCTATCTTGTTCGGCGAACGCTATTTCGCGACGCGAGAACGGCTGGCAGACGTGATGCGCGGCGTCGCTGGATTAGCCACGGACACTGCGACCGACATCGGGGGCAAGCTACCGCTCGATGAAGTAGAAAAAGGTCTCGGCCCGCCTTTTCTCTTCGTCGTCTGTGGCGAAGTAAATGCGGGGAAATCCTCGCTCATCAACGCGCTCTTCGGACGCGAACTCTGCCGCACGAACATCCTGCCAGAAACGGACAAGGTGCTTTGGTATCAGTTTGGAGAAACCGCAAGCGATGTTGAGATCACCCCGATGTTAGAGGAAAGACATCGCCCCATCGGATTTCTCCGCGATGTAAATTTAGTCGATACTCCGGGGACGAACTCCATCGTCCAAGGTCACCAAGAAATCACCGCCAAGTTCGTCCCCAATGCGGATCTGATTCTATTCGTCTTTCCCGTGACCAATCCGTGGGGCGCAGCGACGTGGAATTTCATTTCCGAACTCACCGCAGAGTGTCACCAGCGCGTAGTCTTCATCATCCAGCAAGCAGACCAGCGCGAGGCCGTCGATATCAGCGTCATCCAGGGCCACATGCGCGACTTGTCGATGAAGCGCATCGGCTTTGCACCACCCGTGTTCGCCGTTTCTGGAAAAATGGCGTTTGAGGCAAAGCGGACGGTCCCCGTCGCCGAGAAACTGCTGCGTGCGAGCGGATTTCCCGAACTCGAACGCTTCATTTCAAAGAAAGTCTGCGAATCCCCCGAGCGCAAAGCCGCGCTCGAAGGCTGGCGCTCCCAAGCGGCATCTGCCCTGCGTGCGGTGGAAGACCAGATCGAAAGCCAGACTCACACGCTCAATGTCCAAAGCCGTTTCCTCGAAACCATCGAGCGCGAGATCGACGATATTCGTGAGCGGTTTGTGCAACGCCTTCCGCGCCATCTCGCAGGTGTGGCAGAGGTTTTTGAAACAGAAGGCATCTGGGTTTCTAGCAAATTGCGTGGTAAGCTGAGAGCCACCTCATCATTTTTCCGCCTCTTCACGGGCGATCGCACCGGGCCGGAAATGGAGTCCATTTTCATCGGACGCCTGCAAACCACCGTCGAGGCAGTGGCAGAGAAAGACGGGGTCGAAGTCGTCGAAGTTTGCCGCGAACACTGGGGCGAACTTTGCCAGCGCGTGAAAGAAGTGATGGAAGTGGATCTTGGAAATTCCGGCCCGCTCAATCAGACACTGAGCACCGCCAAAGCCCGTTTCGTCCAACAACTGGGACGCGCTGCGCGCCAAGGCGTCGGTAATCTAAAGGTCCGTAACCAGCTCGATAAAGACCTACGCCGTCGCAATCTCGCATTGAAATCCTTCACCTTCATGACGCTGTTGCTCACTTTCGCCGGGGCGACTTGTGGTGCGTTAGGTGTCCCGTGGGCACCCACGATTCTCTGCACCCTCGCCGCGCTCTTCATGGCAGGCGGCATCCTAACGGCCTCTGTCACTCGCAAGTCGATCACCGCAGAATTTCAAAAGCGCCTGCTCGATACCTGCGGCGGATTCGCGAATACCCTGCGCTCGGACTACGAAGACGCGCTACGCATCGTTTTCCAAGACTACGCATCCACGCTCACCGCCGTGAGAACCCACCTCGCCCGCGAGAAACTTGCCGTGGAGCCACGCCTGAAACGTTGGCAAGACCTCTTTCTCACATTGAAAGCCATCGAGCAGGATCTTTAAAAAAACTGCGGACCAGTGAACCCGGTCCGCAGTGATGAAATTGAGTTAAATCCGCGTTGGATTACTCGACGGGAGCAGGGTTCGTTTCCGCTGCATCTCCGCTTGGTTTTTTGGCTTTGCCGCCTGGTCCACCACGGCCGAGCATCATCGGGATTTCTTCACCGGCTTCACGGGCAGCTTTCGCTTCTTCAGGATCAAGTTTGCCATTTTTGTTAGTGTCGTATTTTTCCACCAGTGCTTTGCGTTTGGCCTCCATCTCGTCCTTCATGGTCTTGCGCTCTTCCTCAGACAGCTCGCCGTCGCCATCTTTGTCGTATTTCTTGAGCATCTCCGCCCGCATCTTTTCGCGCAGTTCTTGCATACCTTCACGCATGGCTTTGCGCTCTTCTTCGGAAAGTTTGCCGTCTTTGTTGGTATCGAATTTCTCCATCAATCCAGCAGGAACTTGGCGTTCACGTGGCTTTGCCTCCTCGGCACTGGCGACGGAAAAGGCACCCATGAGGGCACCGAGGGTGATTAGTTTTGTAGCTTTCATCGGTAATTGTTGGTTAGTAGTTGGAGGCCTGTATCGGGTCTCGTGTCGGCATCCAACCTCAGCCAAGCAAAAAGGTTGCGCGATGCCCAATGGAATGAGTTGCCACGCTCGCCCGAGCCGTCTTGGATTCCCGCGCCAATGGCAGACAGCCCGCCGCTACCCGCTCAGTCCAAAGCAGTCGTCTTCGCCCGGCGGAGTGCTAGCACGCTGTTTCTGTGGGGGCTGATTACCGCGATTTTCATCAGCGGCTGGTCGTGGGCCTTCCTTGCGCTCATCGGATTTCTAACGATGGTGGCCAGCAGCGAATACTTCAGGATGATGCGGAACGCGGGCGTGGAATGTTTTCCGCGCTTCGGTATTTTGTTAGCAGCGGTTTACAGCGGAGTTCTGTATTGGCATTTCCTCATCGGGAAATCAGCACTTCCCGCAGACATCGACGAACTCGCGACCTTCATCGCCATCGCCGCGCCATTCATCCTTCAGCTCCGCTACCCCATCCGCGGGATCGAAGGGTTGCTCGCAGTGGCGACTAATCTGCTAGGCTTCATTTACATCGCGTTTTTATTCAATTATGTCGCGCGGGTGACCTTCTTTGCGCCGGGCGCAAGTGCCGTTCCTGGTCTCGTCGGTAACACGGGTGCGTTCCTGTTGCTGTGGCTGTTAGCCGTTACCAAGTTCACCGACATGGGAGCCTACATCGTCGGCTCCATGATAGGTCGTCATAAGATGATCCCGCACGTCAGCCCCGGCAAAACTTGGGAAGGTTTCGGCGGTGCGTTGCTGTTCGCCCAGCTCGCAGCTTGCGGGCTTTACGCATTGTTTCCACAGCACCTCTATTTCCTGAAAAGCTGGGGCCACGTCGTATTCCTCGGACTGATGCTCGCCGTGCTGGCGGTCATCGGCGACCTAGCAGAAAGTGTGCTCAAGCGCGCGATCAATGCGAAGGACTCCGGCAACATGTTGCCCGGCATCGGCGGCTCGCTGGACCTCATCGACAGCTTGTGTTTCACCGCGCCCGCGCTGTTTTTTTACATGAAGTGGATACTCCTGCCCACCGCATGAATACGCCTCAGAAAAAACGTCGCGTCGTTCTGCTGGGCTCCACTGGCTCCATCGGCTGCTCGACTCTCAAGGTGGCGCGAGAGCTGCCAGATGAGATTGAAATCATCGCCCTCGCCGCAGGGAAAAATTTCGCAAAACTCGCCGCTCAAGCCTGCGAAACCGGAGTCCGACACGTCGCGCTTCATGATTCCACGCTGGAGGCCGAACTCCGCGCCTTGCTGCCGCCGGACGTGAAAATTCATCTTGGGGCGGCTGGGCTGCTAGAACTCGCCACGCTCACGGATGCGGACATCGTCCTCGTCGCGATTGTCGGCACCGCTGGGTTGCACCCCGCGCTCGCCGCCATCGAGACAGGCAAAGATCTCGCCATCGCCTCCAAGGAAATCCTCGTCATGGCAGGTGAAGTCATCACTGCCGCCGCCACTAAACGCGGCGTCCGGCTCCTGCCGGTCGATAGCGAACACAACGCGATTTTCCAATGCCTCGATGCCCAACGCCGCGACAACAGCGAAGTCTCGCGACTCATTCTTACCGCATCCGGCGGGCCATTCCGCACGCTGCCATCTGACCAAATTTCTCAAGTCACCCTCGCTCAAGCCCTCAAACACCCGACTTGGGAAATGGGTCCAAAAATCACCATCGACTCCGCCACGCTTTTTAACAAAGGACTGGAAATGATCGAAGCCCGCTGGCTGTTCGACATCCCGATGGAACGCATCGACGTGATCGTCCATCCGCAGAGCATTATCCATTCGATGGTTGAGTTCACGGATGGCTCTATCCTCGCCCAACTCAGCCAGCCTGACATGTGCTTCCCCATCCAGTATGCGCTCACTTGGCCGAGGCGGCTCAAAGGCGGACTGCGGCCATTAGATTTTCAAAGCCTCGCGAAGTTAGAGTTCGAAGCACCGCGCACCGCAGACTTTCCCGCGCTCGATCTTGCCCGCCGTGCCGGCATCGCAGGCGGCACCTTGCCCGCCGTTTTTAACGCCGCGAATGAAGTCGCCGTCGATGCCTTCCGCGCGCAATCCATCACGTTTCCCGACATCTGGAAATGCGTCGCCGCCGTGATGGACAGCCACAATGTCCAAGCCTCCGACACGCTAGATGCCGTCGTCGCCACCGATCACTGGGCCCGTGAGACCGCTGCTCAGTGGATCATGCGCGTTTCCTGACTTGGCATTTCAGGTTTCCCATCCGCTTCGTGGCCACTACCTTGCGGCCCATGAACCGAGTGAGCCGCCTGATTGTCCTGCTTTCCTTCGCTGTCTTTGCCACCGCACCTGCCTCACCCAGCGAGGCGTCGCGCATCGAGAAGTCCTATCAACTCGCGATGCAAAAATGGTCGCTGGAGCTGCAAGCTGTCCAAGCACCTGACGCCCGCGCTAAGGTGTTAGCAGCGCGCCCGATTGCTACGACTTATGCCAGGGAAATGTGGGCCAGCATCGGTGACTCACTCGATCAAGACTGGACGTTGGCTCCCGCCGCTTGGTTTCTCAACATCACGCCTGGTCTTCTGGCTCCCGACGAAAATGGCACGCCACAGCCGCTTTTCAGCAAACAGAGCGAGAGCATCCGCAGAGCCATCGAGACTACTCATTTAAAAAGCCTCAAACTCATCCCCATTTGCAGCGCACTCGCGAACAGTTCAGACCCGCGCTCCCTCGCTCTGTTGGAAAAAATTCAGTCCACGAATCCCGATCCAAAGATCCAAGGAGTGGCCGCGCTGGGTGCTGCCATGCAGCTCAAGACCCTCGGCGATAGCGCGGAAATCATGGCCAAGCGCATCACTTACATCCGCAAAGCCATCATCCAGAGTGCCGAGGTCCAGCTCGACGGAGCCACCGTCGCCAAAATCGCCGAAGATGAACTCTACATCATCACCTACCTCACCAAAGGCCGCATCGCCCCCGATCTCGTGGGTGTCGATTGCTCAAACAAGCCAATGACTCTCTCTAACCATAAAGGCAAGATCGTGGTCCTCGTTTTCTGGAACAGCAACGTCCCCGATGCGCTCCGACTCGTCCAAATCACCACCGCTCTCGAAACCCGTTTCAAAGGGAAGCCCTTCGTCGTCATCGGCGTGAACAATGATTCGTTAGAAAAACTCCGCACTCTCCAAAGCGACGGCACCGTCCCTTGGCTGAATTTCACCGATCCCGAAAACAAACTCGCCCAACAATACCGCATCGGCTCATGGCCGCTCGTCTATGTCCTCGATGGCGAGCGCAAGATCCACTACTCTGGTGCTCCCGGCTCATTCGTTGAACTCACCGCCGAGGCTCTCCTTGCCGAGGCTAAATCCACAGCTCCGGCGAAGGATAAATAACTTCGTCAGTTTATTTGCATGAGAGTCCTCGCTATCGATCCTGCCGTTAGAAATACGGGTTACGCCGTTCTCGAGGGCGATCCGCGCAAGCCCACCGTGCTCGCCTTTGACGTGATTTCGATTCCGAAAAACATTCCACAGTCCGCTGCGTTGTCTGCCGTCCGCACGCATTTGGTCAGTGTGATTCAGAAATTTCAACCTGACGAAGTGGCCGTGGAAGGCATCATCTACGTCCAGTCCCATCAGACGGCCATTTCCATGGGAGCCGCCCGTGCCGCTGCCCTCATCGCTGCTGCGGATCACAGCCTGCGCGTTTACGAATACTCGCCCAAGAAGGTGAAAATGGCGGTCGTCGGCAAGGGCAACGCCGATAAAGCGCAAGTTGCCTTCATGGTTCGGGCTTTGTTAGGTTTGGCCGAAACTCCGCCATCCGATGCCGCCGACGCCCTCGCCATCGCGATGGCTCACCTCCAAGCATCCGATCCGCTCAAGGCGAAACTCCTCGAACGGAGACTGGTTTAAAACATCCACAAACAATTTTGCTAGAAATTCTCCACCTCTCTGAACCCATCGACTATGAAGCGGGTTTGCGGCTTCAAGAAACTCACGTCCAAGCCATCCTCGACGGCACCGGGCATGATACGATTCTCCTGCTAGAGCATCAGCCCGTTTACACCATCGGTCGGTTGCGTGACCAATCCTCACTCCGCGATCCAAGCTCACTCCCTTTTCCGGTTCACGAAACCAACCGTGGCGGCCAAGCCACTTACCACGGCCCCGGCCAACTCGTCGGCTATCCGATCCTCGATCTCACGTCTCGCGGCAAAGACCTCCACGCCCACCTGCGGAAACTCGAAGATGCCCTCATCCGCGCTTGCCAGCGTTTCCAAGTGAACGCCACCCGCCGCGATGGACTGACGGGCGTGTGGGTGGAAAATCGCAAGCTCGCCTCCATCGGTGTGGGTGTTAGGAAGTGGATTTCCATGCACGGCTTCGCCATCAACATCACCCGCGAGAGCCTGCCGCCATTTTTCGCCATCACGCCCTGCGGCATCAGTGACGTGACGATGAGCTGCCTAGAGACCGAGGCCGGGCGAGAAATCAGCGTGCGAGAAGCCGCTGCCGTCATCGCGGACGAACTACGGTGCTGTCTGGAGTCATAACGACACATCGAGATTTTCTCCGTCTTTGTCTGGAAAATGTAAGAGATTGCCACCACCTGACCGAAGTGGCTATTTTGAAAGGCGCGATGATGGACGAGCAGCACATCCCTTCAGAACCCACCGCTTCATTGCGTCAGCGGGCGGAAGATCTGCTCGCACAGCGCGGGCCGCTCACTCTCGCTAACATGTCGCCCGAGCAGGCAGTGCAGTTTCTCCACGAACTCCAAGTCCGTCAGATCGAGCTGGAAATTCAGAACGAGGAACTCCGCGCCAAGGAAACATTTCAAAGAGACATTCTCGATTCACTCCCCGCACACATTGCGGTGCTCGACGCGAATGGAATCATCATCGAGGTGAACGAGCCGTGGTTGAAATACGCCCGTGCAAGCGGTCTCCAAGCCACTGATAAAATTGGGATTGGTGCAAAATACTTAGCGGTCTGCCAATCAGCCAGCCAAGCAGGCGATCACTATGCACAAGCTGCCGTGAAGGGATTGGAGGCTGTGTTAGGCGGGAAACAAGCGCGCTTCGCGATGGAGTACCCATGTGGCGCACCCTATTGCACCCAATGGTTTGGCATGGAAGTGCTCAAGCCCATGGGTAAAGCGGGTGGTGCCATCGTCGCACACACCGATATTTCTGAGCGTAAAAAAACCGAAGAAGCCCTCCGCGATGCGAACCAAAAACTGCGATTGCATTTCGAACAGACACCGATGGCCGTCATCGAATGGGATCTGGATTTTCGGGTGACTCAGTGGAATCCAGCCGCTTGTTCGATCTTTGGTTACACGCGGGAAGAGGCACTCGGGCAGCACGCTTCATTCATCATTCCCCAGCCATTCCACCCGCAGGTAGATGGAGTGTGGTATGATCTGCTAGATAAACGTGGAGGTGAAAGAAGCACCAATCCGAACGTGAACAAAGGTGGAGTTCTCATCTACTGCGAGTGGTATAACACGCCACTCATCGACGAGCGTGGCACCGTGAGAGGTGTCGCATCCGTCGTGATGGACATCACCCAGAGCAAGCAGACGTTACAACTGCTGGCTTGGGAAAAAAGTGCCTTGGAATTTATCAATAGCAGTGCGCCGCTCTCTGAGGTGCTAGATGGCTTGATGCTCGGTCTGGAACAACAGCTTCCGGGAGCGCTTTGCTCCGTAGTGATGCTCGATCACGACGGGATGCGCCTGCGGACTGGCGCGGGTCCTAGCCTGCCAGATGCCTTCAACCAAGCAGTGGATGGTCTGGTCATCGGTCCCGCAGTCGGCTCCTGTGGCACTGCTATTTTTCTCAAACAACAAGTCATCGTCCCTGACATCGCTACCGATCCGCTGTGGGCTGAGTATCGTGAAACCGCTGCTCTCTTCGAACTGCGTGCCTGCTGGTCCACACCGATTTTTAACCGGAGCGGAAACATGCTAGGCTCCTTTGCGATCTATTTTCGTGAGTCGCGTTCGCCGCTTGCAGCAGAACTAGAGCTGATAGACCGCGCGGTTCACGTCGTCCACATCGCGATCGAACGGAAGCAGGCAGAGGAGGAAATCCACGCACTCAACATCGGACTGGAACACCGGGTCGATCAACGCACCGCAGAGCTGCAAGCTGCTAACGAAGAGCTTGAGGCTTTCAGTTACTCCGTTTCTCACGACCTCCGCGCACCCCTACGGGCCGTGGACGGATTTTCAGGAATGGTCGTAGAAGATTATGCGGCGGAACTCGGTGAAGAGGGGCAAAGGATGCTGGGCGTGATCCGCAGTGAGACTCAGCGGATGGGAAGACTCATCGATGATCTTCTCGCCTTTTCGCGCCTCGGTCGGCAGCAGATCGATGCGTCTCCTGTGGATATGCACGGGCTGGCGCGAGCGGTCTTCGACGAGCTAGCAGCACGCGAGCCAGAGCGCGACTTACGACTCCAGATGAAGCCGCTGCCCCTCGTCCACGGCTCGGAGGCGTTGATCCGGCAAGTCTGGATCAATCTGGTGAGTAACGCGCTGAAGTTCACATGCCAGCGTGAGTGCACGGAGATCGAGATCGGTGTCCTAGCAGGTGATGAGCGTGCGGCTGTATATTTCGTGAAAGACAACGGAGTCGGGTTCAACATGCGCTATTCGAATAAGCTCTTCGGGATTTTCCAGCGGCTGCACAGTCAGGAGGAATTTCCGGGAACGGGTGTCGGACTCGCTCTCGTCCAACGCATCATCCATCGGCACGGAGGCCGCATCTGGGCTGAGTCTGAGGTGGGTCACGGAGCGACGTTTTATTTCACTCTATCCGATCAAAACCCATGAACACTCCACTCGAAATTTTACTCGTGGAAGACAACCCGCAAGAGGCGGAACTCACGATTCGCGCGCTGAAGAAACGCACCCTGGCGAATCATTTCGTCCACGTCCATGACGGGCAGGAAGCCATCGACTTTCTCTTCGGCAGGGGCGCATACGAAGGCAGAGATGTGCAGAAAATGCCGAAGGTTATCTTGCTGGATTTGAAACTACCCAAGCTCGACGGGATCGACGTGTTGCGAATGTTGCGCGCAGACGGACGGACGAAGGTGGTGCCAGTGGTGGTCCTCACTTCGTCGCGTGAAGATCGGGATGTGATCGAAGCCTATCAGCTCGGAGCGAATAGCTACATCGTGAAGCCCGTGGACTTTGAAAATTTCTTGGAAGTCGTGAGCAACATGATCGCTTACTGGCTGCTGCTGAATGAGCTGCCGAGTCTGAGAGGGGAGAGCTGAGAGCTTGGAGGAAGATTTTCTGGCTTCGCTAGGGCTTGCCCCGCGTCCGTTCGCGGGTTAGCTAGCGGCATCAAACGACGTTCCTTCAGTTTCTTACTCGCCCGCCGGTATCTCAATCCGCGCCGCTCCATGTTATCTTCGTTCAGCCTCATTTCCCTGCTGGGCGTGACGTTGGGGGTGCTGGTGTTAGTGGTGGTGATGGCCGTTTATGCTGGCATGGAGCGCACGGTGAAAGAGCGCTTGCTCGGCTTCACACCGCACATCCTTATGAGCCATTTCTCTGGCCCGGTGGGCGATTGGCAAGCCGCAGCGAAACTGGCAGCGAGCTTGCCCCACGTCGAGGCAGCGACACCTTTCGTCTCGGGTTACGTTTTCCTAGAAACCCAAAACAAACCATACCCCATCTCGTTTCGAGGCATCGACACGACGGACCAAGAGCAAGTCGAGGGCGTCAGTCGAATGTTGGATCTGGATGATTACCCTGATTCCTCCGCTGACATGGGAATTGATGACCGGGTGGTGATGTCCTCCGCGCTGGCCGACAACCTCGGGCTGCGGGTGGGCGACAAAGTTTTACTCCAGTCCACGAGCAACTTCGACGGCGTGAGGCGTGCTTTCAAAACCGCTTCTGGTCCGCCGTTACGCGAGGCGTTTGCTGCGAACTGGAACCAAGCGACGGCGACCTTGAAGAGCGGTTGGAAAGCGGATGGAGAAAATTTCACCCTCTCTGCCGCTGACTACCGACTGGTCTATCCGCTGCTTGTAGCTCTGCTGGCCGAGGACATCCGCGAGCCAGAGCTGGAACTCGTGAATGAGATTCTTCGCGCGATGGACGAGTCCGAGCCGGATGCCGAAGGCGATCTAGCCAAGGTTTTCCGTTTCCCCGCCGCAAGCCGGACAAAGATCGACAAAGCCATCGCCGACCTCAACGCGACCGATGTGGAGAAAATGGATGGAGCGACGTTGAAGAGCTTTAAAACCGCCGTGCTGCCGAAAGAGGCGGAGGTAAAAGGAATCTATCAATCATCACAAATGACCGTGACGCCCGACTTGTTCATGCCGCTGCCGCTCGCCCAAGACCTCGCGGGGCTGGATCAAACGGTGGAAGGAATTTCACTGCGACTGGATGACCCGTATCTTGCTGACTCGGTGGCGGCGGCAGCTTCTACCAGTGTCGGCCCGGATTGGTCGTTGGTCACTTGGGGAGAACAATTTCAGGCGTTTTTCGCGCTCATCGAGCAACAGCGCGGTATGATGTACATCGTGCTTTCCATGATCGTGCTGATCTCCGCGTTCTCGATGATGGCCGTGATGTTCACCATCACCATTCAGAAGCGGCGTGAAATCGGCGTGATGAAAGCACTGGGAGCTGCGCCCGGCCAGATCGTGCGAGTTTTCCTCTATCAAGGTATGATTCTTGGCACGCTAGGAGCCATCCTCGGCGTTGGCCTTGGGCGCGTGGTGATTCATTTCCGGGGTGAAATCCAAGTGGCAATGCGCGGTTTAGGGATTGATCCGTTCACCTCGTCGTTTACGGGTTTCAGTAAACTTCCGGCCTACAACGATCCCATGGAGCAGGTGAAATTCGCCGTGATGGCATTCCTGCTCTGCTCACTCGCTGCGCTCGTCCCCGCGTGGTTCGCCGCCCGCAGTGACGCTGCGAAATCCCTCCGCAATCTCTAACCATGGAAGTCTGGCTCATCCAAGATGGCGAAAAAATCGGGCCATTTCACGATTTTGAAATCCGACGAAAGATCACCGTCGGCGAACTCCCTGCGATGACTCCCGCTTGGCACGAGGGTTGCGGTTCGTGGAAGCCTTTGGAGGAAATTGAGATTTTCCGCCGCGAGTTCGACAACGCCACCGCGCCTGCGTCTGAAGAAATTCCCGAAATGGAAGTCACGTCAGCGGAGAAAGACGAGGATTCCGCACCCGCGAAGTCGCAACCCGCCTTGATCCGGCGCTTCTGCGCGCGCTGGCTGGACCTTTCCTTATACTCCGGCGTTTGGTGGCTCGGCATGTGGGCGGCGGGACAAGACATCGAGTCCGTGATCACCAGCCCATCATGGATCATGCTGTTCCACTTTGTGCCATGGTTCGTGCTAGAATCCTTGTTCCTGAGCAAATACTCCACCACGCCCGGCAAATGGTTGTTAGGAATCCAGGTTTTCAACAGCAATGGCACACGCCTCGATCTCACGGCTGCTACCCGGCGTTCCATGAACGTGCTTTTCATCGGGATCGGCTTCGGCTGGCTCTACCTCATGATTTTCTGTCACATACTCGGTGTGATTGTTGCCAAACGAATCGGCACCACGCTCTGGGACCACACAGGCGGGCATCAGGTGACAGCCGCCCCACTTCATTTCAGCAAAGTCACATCGGCGATTTCTGTATTCTTCGTGGCCATCATGCTCCACATGCTCGTTTTGTTTCCCTACGTCGCCAAAGACGCGGCCAAAGCCAACCCGGAACTCAAGAAACACTTCGAGAAACATCCCCCGTGGGGCTTGCCTCCGCGCAAGTGACGCCCTAACGAAATTTTCGCAGCCTGCGGAAAATTAAAAGTTGCCGGATTTCTCCAAAAAACAGCTTGCCAATCTCCGCTGTCGCTCCTACCTCTGCCGCCCCGCTCACGCGGAAATGAAGGCGAGGATAGCTCAGTTGGTAGAGCAGTTGGCTTTTAATCAATTGGTCCTGGGTTCGAGTCCCAGTCCTCGTACTTCCTTCTTCCTAGCTTCAGCCCCCTGTGCGTTACAGAAGTGGCAGAATGGGAAGGAAAGTGAGAACAAATCCACCAAAGCCCCTTACTCGCCTCTACTTTGCCGTAGAAGAAGACTTGATGAATCAGGGGGCGATCTATGCCTGTGAATCAAGCTCCGCTTGAATCCTTGACGCGCTGATTTCGATTTCGCAATTTCCATGAACCTTAAAAGGGATACTGCCATGGAAATACACGGAACTGTCTATGATGTGCTGCATAACAAGAGCGGGGAAATTTTGACGACGGGACTTGAAACGTCGGTCTATGATGCCATCCGCCTGATGGGTGAGCGAAACATCGGGGCCTTGGTCGCGATGGAAAATGACGAGGTGGTCGGCATTCTTTCGGAACGCGACTACAGCCGCAAGGTGGTCCTGCAAGGGCGGACTTCGCGCGATACGAAGGTGGGGGAAATTATTTCACGGCCCGCGATCACCGTGCGGAGTAAGGATGGCATCGAGAAATGTATGCAACTGATGACTCACAACCGCATCCGCCACTTGCCCGTGGTGGACGAGGGACGGCTGGTGGGGCTGATCTCGATGGGCGATCTGGTGAGCTGGGTGATGCAGTCTCAGCGTCACACCATCGAGCAGCTTCAGGGATACATCGCGGGGGATTATCCGGGGTGATCGTTAGCAGCGGGGCATCTGAAATTTCTTTTGCCGCAAAAAGGCGAAAAAAGGGCGCAAGAATTCGAGTCCATTTCTCTTTTTGCGGCTAAAAATCTTCAGGCGATTTCTGGCAGGCAGGCGAGACGACCATCCGACGACACAGGTGAGATGGCCTGTGCTACGTGAGCCCGATCACTCCGGGATGGTGTCGTAAATTTGGCTCAAGGCGAGGACGGTGTAGGCGGTGACGAGCACGGGGTTGGATTCCATCCAGCGGGCGTTGTCATTCATCCATGAGCCGTCGCCTTTTTGGGTGGCGAGGAGTTTTTGGCCGAGTTCGACGCGCCAATCCACTTCTTTGCCGTTTTCGAGTTTGAGCATTTTGACGTTGGCGGCACTGAGGGCTTTGGACATCGTCTGATAGTAGTAATAGAGGCCTTGCGTGCCTAGGCCGGGGTTTTCTTCGGTGGTGTAGTTTTTACCGAGCCATTCTTTGACGGCGATGACGCGAGGGTCGTCGGCACTGACTTTGGCGTAGATGAAGGAAAGCAGGCCAGCGTAGGACATGGAGCCGTAGGAGCGCAGGGTGGTGCGACCATCGGGAAGTTTTTCTTCACCGGCTTTGGATTCGTTCGGACCGTAGATGAAGCCGCCTTTGTTTTTGGGATCGTTCGAGGCCCAGGGTTGGTTGTTGGTTTCTTCGAGGTTCTGGTGGCGGGAGAGGAAAGTCACGGCGGCGTCCCAGTCGAGGTCGGGTTGATCGCCGAATTTTCCGTCTTCGATGACTTTCTTGGAAAGCGCGAGGGCTTCGATGGCGAGGTAGGTGTTCGACATGTCCGAGCGGTCGTTTTTCGAGCCGTAGCCGATGCCGCCGTCTTGCGGGTTGTCGGTCTCCTTCTTCTGGCCGATGTCCCATTGCTCGCCGATCAGGTGCTTGCGGCCCTTCACGATGGCCGGTTCGTAAATTTCCAGTCCGGCAGCGGTCAGCGCGGTGACCGAGGTGGCGGTGTTGTAGACGGAAAGGCCCTTGTTGTAGATGCCGCCGTCTTCCTTTTGCTGGTCGAGCAACCAGCGGAAGCCCTTGTCGATGTGGGCGGGTAGCGTGGCGGATTTCCGATCCACTGCGGGGTCGCGCACCGCGGCGGTCAGGGCCAGGGCGGTGAAGGCGGGGAGCTCGGGATCGTCCCAGTAGCCCGCTTCCTTCTGCTGCTGAGCCAGCCACGCGTTGCCGCGGGCGATGGCCTGCTTCATTTCGATTTGCAGGGACAGGTAGCGGTTCTTCGAATCCTGAGCAGGGGAGAGGGCCACGGTGGAGGCCAGGGCGAGAAAGAGGGCGGTCTTCATGGTTTTGCGACGGGTTTCTGGTAGGGAGCGATGACGACGGTGACTTTTGTTCCTTCGGCTGGAACGCGCTTGGGAAAGGGCAGCCAAACCTCGTCGGAATTGTTGTCCTTGCCTGAGAAATTGATCAGGGCGGAGTTGCTGATGAAAATGGCGGCGATGTCGCCGGAGCTTTCGGCCATGAATTTC
>JANOQR010000228.1:0-3419 GCA_031414935.1 Luteolibacter sp. | reverse complement strand
ACTACCGTTTTTGGTAATACTGCCCGCGGAAATGCCAAAGATGCCCGAGCTGTTTAGCACGTAGTCTTTGCTGCTATTGTTAAATGTGGTGATGGAGGTAGCCACATCTGCGGCATCTATGTTGACCGTGATCGGGCCAGCCGCCGTCGCATTGTCGTCAAACAGCACCTCGTCAGTTGGGATGAAACTCGTGTAAGTTCCTCCGGTGAATAGTCTCCAGTTGTTTGATGCGGTGGTATCCCACTGGTTATTGGTATCGCCGACCCAATAAGGAAAGTCGGTTGAGCCACCGATTTGCACGGCAACGGCTGTGCCGGTATCTACCAAAGTCGCAGTCTGTCTGCCCGCCTTGCCCGTGACAGTGCCGATCGCAAACTGAGCAAAACCAGCACCTCCGACGCTGCCACCGCCGTAGCTGATGAGATCGTAGGTCGTGCCAGTCGTCCAAGAGGCGGCGGTCGGATTGATGGTCACCAGACCCGCTGCGTTGGTGGCGAGCGCGGTGGTGACAAGCGACGAAGCTGCGTTGCCGAATGTGTTGACGGTGGCAGCACCGCTGAATGTGAGTGTTCCAATCGTCAATGCCGTGCCAGCGACGCCGTTGTTATTGGAAATGATACCGCCTGTGGCGTTTCCGACATTGACCGTGTTGACCGTGCCGCTGCCAGTGAGTGTGCCGTTGGTGAGGGTCACGGCGGGAGAAACCGCAACACTACTCGTATTGAGAAACTTTGAACCGCTGCCGTTGACGGTGATTCCGCTGCTGTTGTTGACCGACCCTGTTCCGGTAAGAGCCAGAGTGCCAGCGTTGACGGTTGTCGCGCCGCTGTAGGTGTTGATGTTGGTGAGCGTCAGGGTGCTGGCTGACGTGCCCTTTGTCAGCACTCCTGTGCCTGAAATGATTCCGCCCAAGGTTTGGTCGAGGCTGCTGCCATAGAGGAATCTGCCGTTAGTATTGATAGCGATCGTGTTCGCGTAATTTCCACTATTCAGCTGGCCCGAGGCACCAATCGCCAGCGTGGTGCGGCTGATTGCCAAAGTGCCAGTGAAGGTATTGACCGCACCAAGGGTGATGGTACCTGCAGGAGCGACCGCAGCGCTCGGCCCCAGAATCGAGAGATTGTTGCTTCCCGTGACCTCCGCATTAACGGTAAGGTTTCTACCGGCCGTTGTGTTGGCGGCGTTACTGAAGGTGGTGGTCGCCAATCCCAAGGTGACGGTAAAAGGACCCGTGCCTGGTGCGATTGCATTTCCGCCTGCACCAGTTTTCACAGTGATGCCGCCCACGGTAACGTTGGATCCGAGGGTGGCCGTTCCCGTGGTAACATTGAACTCAGCAACGTCGTTGTTGCTGTTGTTCCAAATAGTAGTGTACGGACCCGCCGCAACTGTTCCCCAACGGGCCGTGCTTGTATCCCAGGTGCCACTACCGCCTTGTGTGGCTCCACTCCCGAAAAATAAGGTGGCGGCGGATGATAGAGGCGCGGCGAAATGACTAAACAACGCCACTGAGAAAGCGGCGGTGATGGAGGCGTGGGAACGGAACGGCGTGGATTGACGAGGTTTCATGGGATTTGGTTTTTAGATGTTTGGCTATTGAGAAATGGGGGGGGAGAAAATCGATGCCTGAGGGGATTGAGGCACGGTTCAGGATGGGTTTTAGAACTTCACCAAGATAAAGCAGCTTTGGCATTCGTCCATCCCCCGTACGGGTGAAATTAACTCTCTTATCGCCTCCATTCTGCTCTTGCGTCTTCGGTCCTGCCGTCTTGAGTCTATCCCGTGGCTAGATTTTACCTCCCGCATGACTCGTGGCTCGGCGAACCCACCCTCACTGGAGACGAAGCCCGTCATCTCGCCCAAGTTTTGCGGCTAAAGACGGGTGAGTCCGTCATCGTCTTCGATGGCAATGGTCGCCGCGCTGCCGCCGAGATTCTCGCCGTTTCCCGTGATCGAGTGTCGCTGAGACTCGGTGAAATCCAGCTATCTGGGCCACCGCGACCTGCCATCACCCTTGCCCAAGCGATCCCGAAAGGGAAAAACATGGACCTCATCGTCCAGAAATCCGTCGAACTCGGGATCGCTGCCATTCAGCCGCTCGTCACCCGCTACACCGTCGTCCAGCCCGGCGACGGGAAATCCGAAAAATGGCGGCGCAACGCCCTCGAAGCCTGTAAGCAATGTGGCCAAGACACTTTGCCCGACATCGCGGAGCCGCTCACCTTCGAAAAATGGCTCGTTTCCCATGCTGAAATCCCCGGTCTCAAGCTCATCGCATCGCTCGCTCCGGGCGCGAAGCCCTTCCGCGAGGTCTTAAAAAATCACCCGACCACCACCCAAGCCACTTTGCTCGTTGGTCCAGAAGGTGACTTTTCTGCCGAGGAAACGGCTGCCGCCATCGCTGCCGGATTTCTCCCTATCTCTTTGGGTTCCATCGTCCTGCGGGTCGAGACCGCGACGATTTTTTGTCTTTCTGCTCTCCGCTACGAGTTCGGTGACGAGTAAAATTTAAAATTCGCGACAGCTCGCCTTGGAATCCGTTCAAAATTTTAAATATTTAGTTTGATTGATTTCCCTTGGTGACTTAATTTCTCCACGTCGTGAAATTAAACCGCTTACTCTTGGCGAGCCTCATTTACGGTGCGCTTATTGGAATTTCCAGCTTCGCCGGGGCTTGGGAGCCTGGCACTTACGCCCAGACATCGTCCGGGATAACGACCTACGGATTCACCGTGGACAATCAAGACCGCAACGACGTGATTTCCTTCTGGCACGCGGTTTATCAAGCCTCCGAGGGCTATGAGGACCGCATCGAATGGAACGGAAATTTTACCGGAAACAGCGGCAAAGTCTCAGGTGCTTTCATCGACGACATGGAGCGACGGCTCAACTATTTCCGCGCCATGGTAGGGGTTCCGGCCAACGCCAAGGTGAACTCGGGCGCGAAAGTCGCCATTTACGAGGCAGATCCCTTCAAGCCGCCTCACTCAACCAAAAAAGAGGACGCCGCCCAAGATGCAGCCTTGATGTTGGTGAGAAACTACAACTCCACTACCGGAGCCGCTCCCGCCCTCACTCACAATCCTCAGCCGGGACTGATCGGCTGGTCGGAAGCCTCATGGAACGCCTGCGCGAAAAGCAATTTCGCCTTCGGTCTCTACGGTCCGGGCGCGCTCACTGAATACATGATCGAGAAGCTCTCCAACGGCTCGACGACTTCCTCATGGAACAGTCTCGTCGGTCACCGCCGCTGGTGCCTCTATCCGCCCGCCACTGACTTTGCGACCGGCGATCAGCCCGGAAGCACGGCTCTGCGCCCGCCGACGAACGTATTTTACGTGATTCAAAATGAGAATGAACTCGCCCCGCCAGCCGCCAAGTTCGTCGCCTACCCATCGCCCGGATTTTTTCCTGCGACC
>JANOQR010000227.1:0-47132 GCA_031414935.1 Luteolibacter sp. | reverse complement strand
AGCCGCTGAAGGCAAAGCGGGTGTCATCGACGTATGCGGTGCCGAAGGTGGTGAAGGTGCCAGTGCCGTTTGGGATGGTGGTATTGGTATCTGCGATTTTGGCGAGAGTGCCGGAGGAGTAGGTGTAAATGCCTGCTTGGCTGCTAGAGCCGTTGCCGCGAAAGGCGAGAGTGCCTGCTTCGATGCCGTTGCCGAAGAGGGCGAATTGGGTGAAATTTCCTGAGCCTTCTGGAATGGCGGTGCTCAGGTCTGCGACGCGCGTGAGGGTCGCGGAGCTGGAGAGATAGATTCCTTTGTTGGCGGTGCCGTTGTTGTCATGGAAGGCGACATTCCCGGTTTCATCGGCGGAGATCATGTTGCCGAAGGTGCCGAAATTTCCGGTGCCGCCAGGAACAGGTGTGGCGGTGTCTGCGAGCTTGGTGAAGGTGTATGCTTGTGCGGTGGTGGTGATAGCCGCGATGAGCAGCAGGCGGGATGGGCGTTGCATGGCTGGAGAATGGGGGAATTACTCGCTCTGGGGCGATTGTTTTCTGCCTTCGTGGCGGATGTCGCGGGCCTCGCCGAGGAAGACGGCGTCTTCGCCCATGTTGACGGCGAGGTCGCCGATGCGCTCGATGGAACGGGCGACGAAGATGAGGTGGAGGAGGTTTTCGGCGCGGCCATCGGCGGCTTCGAGGCGGCTGCTGAGGGAGGCGATCATTTGCTTGTGGAGGCGGTCGAGTTCTTTGTCGCGGGCTTTGAGGCTTTCGCCGAGGTCGGCATTGGAGTCGGTGAAGGCGGTGAGGGCGTCGCGGAGGAGGGCGTCTGCGAGGGTGTAGAGTGGCTCGGTGAGGGCGGCTTCTTCGAGGGGATTGGCTTTGCAGATTTTCTTGGAACGTTTGGCGATGTTGACGGCGTGGTCTGAGATGCGCTCCAAGTTGTGGGCCATTTTCATGGAGGTGATGACGAGGCGGAGGTCGGTGGCGACGGGGTGGAAGCGGACGAGGATGTCCATGCCGGTTTGGTCGATTTTTCGCTCGTATTCATCGACGTCTGAGTCGTCTGCAATGACGGCGCGGGCGAGGTCGAGGTCGCGCTTTAGGAGGGAGTTCATGGCCTTTTCGAGGTTTTGCCTGGCGAGGCTGGCCATGGTGAGGACTTCGGCTTTGAGAAGCTCCATGGCTTTGTCGAATTCGCGGAAGATGTGTTGGTTTTGCATGGTGGTGGGGAAGGGGAGGAGGTGGGAAGTGGAAGAGAAGAAACGAGGAAGTTGCTAGTTTTTAGGGACGAAGACGGGCGAGCCGCCCGTGCCACTTTTTTGCTTGGGTTCTCGTGATTAGCCGAAGCGGCCGCTGATGTAGTCTTCGGTTTTTTTGAGGGCGGGGTTGGTGAACATTTTGGCGGTGTCTGAGTATTCGATGAGTTCACCGAGGTAGAAGAAGGCGGTTTTGTCTGAGACGCGGGAGGCTTGCTGCATGTTGTGGGTGACGATGACGAAGGTGTAGTCTGCTTTGAGATCCCAGATGAGTTCTTCGACTTTGGCGGTGGCGATGGGGTCGAGGGCACTGCATGGCTCGTCCATGAGGACGATTTGGGGTTTGACGGCGATGGTGCGGGCGATGCAGAGGCGTTGTTGTTGGCCGCCGGAGAGGCCGAGGGCGGATTCTTGGAGGCGGTCTTTGACTTCGTCCCAGAGGGCGGCGGCGCGGAGGGCTTCTTCGATGGCTTGGTCGAGGATTTTTTTGTCGCGCTCGCCACGGAGGCGGAGTCCGTAGGCGACGTTTTCGTAGATGCTGCGGGGAAAGGGGTTGGATTTTTGGAAAACCATGCCGACGTCGCGGCGGAGTTTTACGACATCGACGCTGCGGTCGTGGATGTCGATGTCGCTGATGAGGATGCGGCCTTGGGTGATGGTTGCGCCGACGATTTCGTCGTTCATGCGGTTGATGCAGCGGAGGAGGGTGGATTTTCCGCAGCCGGAGGGGCCGATGAAGGCGGTGACGCCGTTGGGGGGGATTTCTAGGCGGATGTTTTTGAGGGCGGGGGTATGGCCGTAGGAGAAGTGGAGGTCTTCGATGCGGATGGAAGAGCTGGTCTGCGGGGGATGGAGGGTTTCTTGCATGGAAGATGGAAGAGGGGGGGGGATTGGGGTTAGCCGAAGGTGCCGGTGACGTAGGCTTCGGTCTGGGGGTGGGTGGGGTTTTCGAAGAGCTGCATGGTGGGGCCGAATTCGATGAGTTTGCCGAGGTACATGAAGGCGGTCATGTCGGAGCAGCGGGTGGCTTGGGCCATGTTGTGGGTGACGATGATGATGGTGTATTGCTTTTTTAACTCGCTGAGGAGTTCTTCGATTTTGAGGGTGGCGAGTGGATCGAGGGCGGCGCAGGGCTCGTCCATGAGGATAATGTCGGGCTGGTTGGCGATGGCGCGGGCGATGCAGAGGCGTTGTTGTTGGCCACCGGAGAGTCCGAAGGCGCTGGCGTGGAGTCGGTCTTTGACTTCGTCCCAAAGGGCGGCACCGCGGAGGGCTTTTTCGACGATGGTGTCGAGTTCGGCACGTTTGATTTTCCCGGCGACGCGGAGGCTGAAGGCGACGTTTTCGTAGATGGACTTGGCGAAGGGGTTGTATTTTTGGAAGACCATGCCGATGCGGCGGCGGAGTTCTTGGAGGTCGATGTCGGGGCGGTTGATGTCGATGTCGTGGACGCGGATGGTTCCGGCGGTGATGGCGGCACCGGGGATGCGGTCATTGATGCGGTTCAGGCAACGGAGGAGGGTGGATTTCCCGCAGCCGGAGGGACCGATGAAGGAGGTGATGCGGCGCGTGGGGATGTCCATGGTGATGTCATGGAGGGCTTGTTTTCCGCTGTAGGCGAAGGAGAGGTCGCGGATGTGGATGGCGGGGTGCATGGAAGTCGGAAGTCGGAAGTTGGAAGTGGGAAGTGAAGAGGAAGAGTAAGAGTAAGAGTAAGAAGAGTCTATTTCTTCACTTCCGACTTCCGCGTTCCGACTTCCGCGTTGGAAGTGGGAAGTCGAAAGTGAGTGAAGACTTAATGTCTTAATTTCAAATCTCTCATGTCCCTTTCTATGTTTACCATTTGAGTTTCGAGCGGAGTCTGGCGCGGAGGATCATGGAGCCTGCGGAGAGGAATGCGACGAGGAGGAGGAAGACGAAGACGGAGCCGTATTGGGCGCGCTGGGTGTATTCTGAGCTGGGGATGCGGGCGGCGAGGGTGTAGATGTGGTAGGGAAGGGCTTGGACCTGGGAGGAGAGGAGGTCGAAGGGGTTTTTGAGGCTTTGCCAGGGGAGGTCGTCTTTGGCGGCGACGGCGGCGGTGAACATGATGGGGGCAGTTTCTCCGGCGACGCGGGTGATGGCGAGGAGGGAGGAGGTGAGGATGCCGGGGAGCGAGAAGGGCAGGACGCATTTCCGAATGGTCTGCCAACGGGTGGCTCCCATGGCGAGTGAGGCGTCGCGAAATCCTTGGGGGACAGCGCGGAGGGACTCTTCTGAGGCGGTGATGATGACGGGTAAAATCATGCAGGCGAGGGTGGCGCAACCGGCGATGAGCGAGGAGTTCCAGCCTTGGAAGCTGAGGACCCAGTCATTTAAAAATAGAGGAATGGTGAGCAGCGAGCGGTCTGACGGGGTGGCGGTGATGACGGGGACGGCGAGGACGAAAACCGAGAAGCCGAAGAGGCCGAAGACGATGGAGGGGATGCCAGCGAGGTTGAGGATGGCGAGGCGGGTGGCGTGGATGAAGGGGCTTTGTTTGGCGTATTCTGAGAGGTAAATGGCGGCACAAACGCCGAAGAAGAGGGCGATGAGCATGGAGCCGATGGTGAGGAGGGCGGTGCCGGCGATGGGGCCCGCAATGCCGCCGCCGGAGTAGGAGTAGGTTTGCTCGTTGTAGATGGGGGCGTCTGGATTACTGGCGAGGCGGTCGCTGTATTCGGAGGCAGGAAGTTGGTGGCGGTTGCCTTGGGCGTCGTCGAAGACGTGGAGGGTTTGGTTTTTGTCGGTGAGGAAGCCGAAATCGACGAAGGGGGCTTCTGCTTTGAAGAGGACGGGTGCGCCGTCGAGGATGATTTTCCCAAAGAGTAGGGCGGCGATGAGGACGATGAGGTAGGTGGTGCCGCCGAGGAGTGCGCGGACGAAGGCGTCTTTGAAATGGCCTTTGGGGAGGCCTTTGCGGATGAGGTTTTCGGGATTGAACATGGTGGCGCGGGGTCAGTGTTTCATCCGGTTCACGAAGCGGTGGGCGGTGGCGTTGATGGCGAGAACGACGGCGAAGAGGAGGATGCCGACGACGAAGAGAGCGCGGTAGTGGACGCTGCCCATGGGGACTTCGCCGAGTTCTTGGGCGATGATGCCGGTGAGGGTGTGGCAGGGCTGGAAGAAACTGCCGAGGCCAGCGGTGAAGTCGGGGATTTTGATCCGGTTTCCAGCCACGAGGAGGACGACCATGGTCTCGCCGATGACGCGTCCGAAGCCGAGGAGGATGGCGGCGAGGATGCCGGAAAATGCGGCGGGGATGACGACGCGGAAGGTGGTCTGGACGCGGGAGGCACCGAGGGCTTCTGAGGCTTCTGCGTAGGCGGAGGGGACGTTGTTGATGGCGTCTTCTGCGAGGGAAAAAATGGTGGGAATGCTCATGAGGGCGAGCAGGCATCCGGCGGTGAAGATGTTGAGCCGTTCTTCGAGCGGGAAGCCGGGAATCCATTGGAGGGAATCGAGGAGGGAGAGGTCGCGGAGGACGGTGCCGAAGACGAGGATGCCGATGAAACCGAGGACGACGGAGGGGATGGCTTGGATGAACTCGATGACGGGCTTGATGAGGGATTGCTCGGCGGGTTTTGCGAATTGATTGACGTAAATGGCGGCGCCGATGCCGGTGGGAATGGCGATGATGAGGGCGACGATGGCGATCATGAGCGAGCCTGCGGCGAGGGGGAGGATGCCGTAGAAGTCTTGCCACTCGCCGCCGGTGACCCATTCCTTTCCTGCGAGAAATGAGGTGAATGCGGCGGTGAGGGGGACGATTTTTTCTGGGTTCCAGGCGGTGAGGGCGGCTGGGGTGGCATCGAGCTGCTGGAGGTAGATGGGCCAGGTTTTGGTGGCGACTTTGAGGAGGCGGGTGGCTTCGGGTTGGGTGAAATTTTCGGGAATCTGGGAGGCGATGGGGTCGATGGTGGTGCGGATGGCCTTGGCGGTGGCGATGCACTGGGGGCGGCGTTCGAGGAGGGCTGCCATGGGGCCGTCGATCTCGGGTTTTTCGGCGAGTGAGGCTTGGGCCTCTGCGGTGAGTTTGCGGCGTTCTTCGGGGTTTTTAGCGCGAGTGGCGGCGGCGAGGAGGGTTTTGCGGTTTTGTTCGAGGATGTCGGCGGCTTGGATTTTTTCTTTGGTGGCGGTGACGGTCTCGGTCATCTCGGAGACGAGGGTGGAGAGGTCGGAGCTGGCGGACTCGAAGGTGTCGATGGTGGTCCGCATTTCCGCGAGCGGCTGGGAGTGCTTTTCTTGGGCGGCGGAGAACTCGGCGGCGAGGCGGGTGACGAGGGGTGGCTCGTCGGTGGCGTCCACGGGAAGGGCGCGGATGGAGTCGATGAGTTCGGTGCGCTCGGCGGCAGTGAGGTGTGGGGTGGTGGGGAGCTTGGTGAGGGCTTTGAGTTTTTGTTTTTCGAAGTTGGCCTTGAGGGTGGTGAGGATGGTGGAACTGGCGGTTTGCTCGACTTGGGAGTTGTTGAGGACGAGGTCGCGGGTGGGGCCGATGTGGTCGGTGTAGGCGTTGTAGAGGGCGCTGGCTTCGGTGGTGCGGCGGAGTTCGCGGGCGCATTTGCCGTTGATCTCGGCGAAGTAGGCGCGGTTGAGAACGCTGGTGAGTTGCTCGTGGGCGGTGAGGTTTTCGCGGGAAATATCGACGAATTCGAGGCCGGCGATGCGATAGACTTCGAGTTCGCGGCGGTATCCGGGGAAAAAGCCGAGGCCTTCTTTGAGGAGGAAAATGATGATGAGGGCGAGGATGACGATGGTCATTCCGGCGTTGGAGGCGAAGAAGTATTTGATCGCCTTTTCATAGGAAAACCCGCGTTTGCGGAACCGGTGGATCTGCGCGGCGGGTGGGATTTCTGCGGGCGGGGTACTTGGCGGCAAGGGGTGATTTGCAGTTAGGGTTTTAAGGCAGAAAACGGGCATCGCAGCAGAACTGCGATGCCCTGAGTGGTGAGCAACCGAAAACTTGGCAGGAAAATCAGAGGTCTTTGCTGGGGATGAAGCCGACTTTGCGGACGATGTCTTGGCCGGGGCCGGACTCGACGAAGTTCATGAATGCCTCAGCTTCTGGGGTCGGTTTGTCTGGGGCGTAGAGGTAGCAGAGGCGGGCATAGACGTATTTTTTGGCGTTTTGGGCGACGGGTTCGACGCCGTCGATGCTGAGGGTCTTGGTGCCGGAGGTTTTGGAGTAGGCGAGGCCGACGTAGCCGATGCCATTTTTGTTTTTGGCGACTTCTTGGGCGATTTGCTCGTTACCGGCCATTTTTAGGGAGCTGGATGGGTAGTCGCGGCCACCCATGGCGAGTTTTTGCCAATCTTTGTAGGTGCCGGAGGAGGTGTTGCGGGTGTAAATGGAGATTTTCCCGGGTGCGCCGCCGATTTCGGACCAGTCTTTGATTTGGCCGGTGAAGATTTTGCTGACTTGGTCTTTGGTGAGTTTGGCCAATGGGGAATTTTTGTTCACAATGACGACGAGCATGTCGTGGCAGATGGGGTGCTCTTTGATGTAAACGCCTTTGGTGCGGCAGAAGGTGCGCTCGTCGTCTTTGATTTTGCGGGATGACATGCCGATTTGGGCGGTGCCATTCGCGAGGGCGGGGAAGGCGGTGGTGGAGCCTTCTGCGGCGATCTCGAATTTTACGCCCTTATTTCCTGCAGCTTTGAAGGCTTCGGCGAGTTGGGGGACGAGCTTGGCACCGAGGGTGTCGCTGCCTTTGATGCTGAGGGTCTGGGCGCTGGCCATGGTGAGCATGGCGGTGGTGGTGAGGAGGGTGGTGAATGATTTCATGTCGTTAGTTTTCTGTGAGATGATTCGTGGTGGGTTGAGGAGATTAGAAATTCATGCGGAGTCCGGTCAGGAGGGTGTATCCGTCGTAGCCGCCGCCGCCCATGTTGGCGTATTCCATGCCGCCCATGAGTTTGAGTTTGTGGCTGTAGATGAAGTAGTTAAGCCCGAGGTAGTGTGCCATGTAAGTGTTTCCGAAGTCGTCACCGGCGGATGCGAGTCGCTCGTAGCGGCTGGGTGAGCGGATGCCGTCTGGATCGGATGAGGTAATGAGCTGGAAGCGGTAGGCGAGCTGGAGTCCGTCTGCGATGAAGTAGGTGGGGGTCAGGGTGAGGCCGAGGAGGTCGGCCTGGTCGATGGCGGCGGGAGTGCCAGTGCCTTGGTCTGCTTTCCCGGTGAATCCGAAGCCGTAGGAAAGCTCGCTGATCAGGCCGAAGCGTCCTGAGGTGAGGTCGTTGGTGAGGGCGATGGAGTCGGTAAAGGAGGGTGAGGCACTGTAGGAGAAGTTCGGATCGACGGTGCCGTCTTTGTATCCAGGCTCGGTGTTGTGCATGTAGGTGAAGGTGGTGACGCAGGAGTCTAAATCGACGATTTCAGCGAGTTCGTAGCCGATTTTCCCGATGAGCAGGGCACCGCCATCGCCAGGATCGGCGAACTCAGGGGCGCGGACGTTGGAGAATGCGCCGATTTCGTATTGCCAGCCGCCAGCGATGTCTTTGCCGAATGACCAGATACCGGTGAGTTCGCCGGGGGTGAGGGTGTTGGAGACGAGGCTGCGCTCGAAAGTGCTGATTTCTGTGGAGGAAATTTCTTGGTCACGGGAGAAGCGGACCTGTTTTTTCCCGATGGAGATGTTTAGTTGGTCGGATGGAGCGTAGCTGAGGCCGCCTTCTTGGAAGCTTTTGTAGAGGGTGAAATCACCACCGGGGCCGTCTTGGGCGTCGAGGTCGATGTTGAAGCTGGCTTCGAGTTTCCAGTTTTGGAAAAATTTGGATTTGAAGCCGAGACGGGCGCGGCGGGCTTCGATGTCATTTCCCCAGACGGATTCTTCTTGGCCAGAGTCTTTGTAGTCGGAGGTATTGAAGCTGTCTCCGCCTGCCTCGCCGTAAATGGACTGGAGCTGGATGCGGCCAGTGAGCTGGAGGAGCTGGAGCATCGGGTTGTCGTCGTTTTTGTAGAGGACGGCTGAGGACCAGAGTCGGTCGTAAGTGGTGTCACCGACTAATTTTCCGACAAGAAGACCTGTCGCGCCGCTGGGGCTGGTGGCTGTTTCGATGGCGGGGGCGAGTTCTGTGCCTGCGTGAGTGACCAGACTGCCAAGGAGTTGAGAGACGATGACCGTGCGGAAGACGGATTTGTGGATATTCATGTTAGGAATGATGGGTTGGTGTGAATGGCTGAGAGAATCGTCAGCGGCGGGCAGAGAGGTATGGGATTCAGAGGAGTTACCAAAGAAACTTTTGTGACAAAATTGTCACAAAAAGGGGTGGTCTGGTGGGAGCTTTGCTGAAGTGAGCGGGATTTGGCTGGTTTTGGGGCGAATTCGTCACAATCCGAGCGGTAATGTGACAACTTCGTGACATGAAAAAGTGGGTGATTTCACCACCCGGTGAGGCGAAACTCAGCGAGAATCTGTCATAAAAAAAGTCCATTGTCTGGCCTTCCGTTGGGGTAGAGCCGGACAATGGACTGATGGTTCTGTGAGAGCGGATGCTTACTTTTTCTCAGGCGTGAATGGCAGCGAGGACTTGTGAACGATCAGGCGGAGTTTGCCGTCTTCACCTTTTTTGAAGACGAATGTCTTATCGACCATCACCTCGCTGCCGTCCTTTTTAGTCACCCAGACGTTGCCCATGGTGATGGCGATGTCGTCGTGGATTTGGATGCCTTCGTCACCGTCGCCGAGGTTATCGTAGCGAGCCTTCACCCACGGAGTGAGAGCAAAGCCCTTGTCTTCGGGGAAATTCGGATCGCCGCCGACGAAGTACGCAAGAGCGCCTTCCTTGGTGGGGCGGAAGGTATTTTTACCGTAGGCTAAGGTGGGCTTGAAGAAGACTTTGCCTTTGTCGTAGTCGTAGGCGTCGGTGAGGACTTTGGTGGCGAGTGCTTTGGCGTCACCACCATCCTCGCTCACTTTTCCAATGGCTACGAGGGCGTCGCACCATGCTTGTTGGGCAGCGTTGACTTCCGCTTTGGTGATTTTTTCTGCGGCCATGGCAGAAGTCGCTCCGGTGAGGGTGAGGCCGCTGACAAGAAGTGTGCTGAGTAGTTTTTGTTTCATAGTTAGTTGTGTTGAGGTTAGTGAATGCAGAAAAATGCACGTCTTCTGAATTCTGGTGTTAATCGTCACCGTGTTGAGTTTCCACCATTGGAAAAACCTGCAAAAATTCCAGAACGCGAGATGTGCAAGCGAGCTGCGAAAGTGAGCTTCGAATGATGCTGAGTTTCCTCTGTGACGATCCTGTCACAATGTGCCGTTTGATGTCGGTTCGTGGTTGGCGTGAAGTTTCCCTACGTGCGGAAAGTTATCCCTGCGCGGAATTGAAATTGTATGAAATCAACTGCCATCCATCTCGCGAGTGCTTTACTGGCGTCGCTCCCTGTCTTTGCCCAGACTTCACATATTGATCCGCAGCTCCCTGACTATAAGGCAGTCAGCGGTGTCTCTGGAAATCTCAACTCCATGGGTTCTGACACGCTCAACAACCTGATGACGCTGTGGGCGGAAGGCTTCAAAAAAGCCTACCCGAACGTGAATATCCAGATCGAGGGCAAAGGTTCCTCGACCGCGCCGCCCGCTTTGATCGAGGGCACCGCGCAGCTCGGCCCGATGAGCCGCTTGATGAAGGCGGACGAGATTGATGCCTTTGAAAAAAAATATGGCTACAAGCCGACCGAGGTGAAGGTCGCCATCGATGCGCTTGCCGTTTTCGTCCACAAAGACAACCCGCTCAAGGGAGTCACCATGAAACAGGTGGACTCCATTTTTTCCAAAACCCGCAAGCGTGGCGGTGAGGACATCAGCGACTGGGGTCAACTCGGACTGGAGCCATGGAAAGGCCGTGCGATCTCGCTGTTTGGGAGAAATTCTGCCTCGGGCACTTACGGGTTTTTTCAAGAGCACGCACTCTCAAAAGGCGACTACAAGCCCACAGTCAAGGAGCAGCCAGGTTCGTCTGCCGTTGTCCAAGGCATCGGCGCAGATCCGTATGCGATCGGTTATTCGGGCATCGGTTACAAAACTTCTGGCGTGATCGCGCTGCCAGTCGCGGGTGATGATGGGAAATTTTACGAAGCAAACTACGACAACTGCCTGAGCGGTGACTATCCACTCGCGCGCTTCCTCGTCGTGTACGTGAACAAGAAACCGGGGCAGGCGTTAGACAGCCTCACGTTCCAGTTCCTCAAGTATGTCGTCTCGAAAGAAGGCCAGATGATCGTCGAGAAAGACGGCTACTATCCGATGCCAGCCGAGGTCGCGGCGGAAGTGACAGAGTCTCTCGCCAAATGATCTCACTTCACCACTCGTCGCTGCCTGCGTTTTTGTCAGGCGGTCCGCGACGGTAGTTTCTGCCATTTCCCTAACTGATGCCGGGTGAGCTTAAAATACCAGATCCGGGACGCTTCAACGTCTCGCCAGCGACGTTGTGGTTTGACCGCTTCATGGGCTGGGCGATTCGCTTCGGTGGGATCAGCGTGATTATCGCGGTCTTCGGGATTTTTTACTTCATCGGTAAAGAAGTCATTCCGTTGTTCAAGTCGGCAGATGTGGAATCTGCGGGAAAAGCTGCGGTCGTCACGGCACCGCGTGTGCTGGGCGTGGATGAATGGGGCGAGCTGCCGTTTTGCTACGATGGAAATGGGCCGTTAGTTTTCGCAAATTTGGAAACGGGCGAGACAAAGGAAGTCGCAGTCCCCGGTCTCGCGGGGCTGAATGTCACCGCCACTTCTTACGACGCCGTTCATCAGCGCGTGTTCGTCGGGCTGGATGACGGGAGGGTCGGCTCTTTCCTCATCAATTACTCGCGTGCGGTGGAGGCTAACGGAAAATCGAAGGTCGAGCCAAGCGTGGTGGAAGAGCCGTGGTTCGAGCTGAAAAATGGTGCTGGCCCGGTCACGGCTCTGTCTTACGGCGATTCCGGCTCAGGCCGTGTGATCGTCGCGAAGCGTGGTGAGGGAAGCTCCTCATCGGTTTCCGTCCTCAGACTCGGGATGAAACGGGGTCTCGTCGGGAAAGGGAAGTTGAGTTTGCTAGATGAAATTGACATCACCAGCCAGCTAACAGCGGAAGCGACTTTACTCCGCGCTTCCACCAACGGCGCGATGGTGCTCGTGGCCTGCGCGAATGGTGAAATCGACTATTTCCTCGCAGATGACACTGGCGTCTCGAAACGCCAATCCTTCCAGCCCTTCGACGGCAAAGCTCTGAAACAGCTCGACTACCTTTTCGGCGGCGTGTCGGTGGTGGCCACCAGCGCGGATGGCGAACAAGAGCAATGGAGTCTTTTCCGCCCGGATGAAGCGGGTGAGCGACTCTTCGGCCAGACCAAGGCCTTTCCTAAACTCGGCGATGGCCCCGTGATTTTCGCAGCCAGCCAGCGCAATCGCACGTTCCTAACTGGCGCAGGGCGCGAACTGTCCATTCGTCACAGCACCTCGGGTGCCGTGCGCTGGGAAGGCCCGCTCGACATTGATCCGGTGTCCGCCGTGATCGATGCAAAGGGCGTAAATTTCATCGCCGCCGCCGCAGATGGCCAAGTCCGCAGTTACTCGATCCGTGATCCGCATCCCGAGGCGGGCGGGCGGGCGTTCTTCGGTAAAGTCTGGTATGAAGGCGGCAGCAAGCCGATCTATCAGTGGCAGTCCACCGGTGGGACAGATGATTTCGAGCCGAAACTTTCGCTGATGCCGCTGATCTTCGGCTCGCTGAAAGGAACGGCGTATGCGCTGTTGTTCTCGGTGCCAGTCGCGCTGCTAGCTGCGCTTTTTTCCGCAGCGTTTTTGCCGCTGGAAGTGAAGCGGGTGGTGAAGCCAGTGATGGAAATCATGTCGTCGCTGCCATCGGTAGTGCTCGGGTTCTTGGCCGGGCTTTGGCTTGCGCCCATTCTTGAAACTCGGGTGCCATCGGTGTTGGCGATGGTGGTGGCCATTCCTGCGGGTGCGTTGCTGGTTGGTTACTGCTGGTGCCGGCTGCCGATCTCGATTCGTAACCGCTTTGAAAATGGCGGCGAGTGGCTAGTGGTGTTGCCGTTTCTGATCCTGGCAGGATGGATCGGCTGGAATCTCGGTCCGCTGCTAGAGAGCGTGTTCTTCATTTACAAAGACCCGGCGACTGGCCGTGAAATCGCGGATTTCCGCCTGTGGTGGCCGCAAGCGACGGGCCTCGGCTTCGAGCAGCGGAACTCGATGGTGCTCGGTTTCATGATGGGATTCGCGGTGATTCCGGTGATCTTCACCATCGCCGAAGACGCGCTGTCCAATGTTCCGAAATCACTAACCGCCGCAGCATCCGCGCTTGGAGCGAACCGTTGGCAAGTCGTGTGGACGGTGATGTTACCCGTCGCCTCGTCAGGGATTTTCTCCGCTTTGATGATCGGTTTCGGACGCGCTGTCGGGGAAACGATGATCATGGTGATGGCCACCGGAAACACCGCCGTGACGGAATGGAACATCTTCAACGGAATGCGCACGCTCTCTGCTAACATCGCCGTCGAGCTGCCCGAAGCTGCCGTCGGCTCCACTCACTACCGCACGCTTTTCCTCGGTGCTGTGGTGCTCTTCGCCATGACGTTCGTCATGAACACCATCGCAGAGTTGCTTCGCCAGCGTCTGAGGGAGCGCAATAAAATTGTCTAACTGATGAAGCCCACAACACCCGCATTTGCCACCACTGGCCGCTCTCGCAGAGGCGAGCCGTGGGTCTGGCTGACAGCCGCCGGGCTGACCTTCGGGGTGGCGATGGCACTCGGACTTTTCCTGCTGATTCTCTTCAAAGGCTCTTCGTCATTTTGGCCACGGCGCATCGATCTGATGGAAGTTTCAATGAACGGAAAGACTGAGAAAATCGCGGGTATTTTCACGCAGGAAACGGAGCGCAGAGACGCGGCTGGCGTCCTGCATGAGGAAATCCAAGTCTTCCGTGGCAACAAAGATCTCAATGGCGAGTCGTTCGTTTACATTGACCGTTCCGCCATCAAAACCACCACGAGGCCTGAGGCTTTGTTGCTGGTTGAGCGGCTCGAATACGGCCCCGGAATCATTTTCCCCGTGGCGATACGGACACCGGGCGGGAGAGTGGAAGCAGGCGCGAAGGAGTTCGATGCGGCGTTAGGAAAAATTCTAGCTGAAGGGAAAGCCGCCCGTAAGAAACTTCTCCATATCGAGCGCGGTAAAATCGGTGCGATCAGTCGTGAACTCGAAGCACTCACTCGTGCGGAGAAAAGAAAGTCCGTCGAAGCATCCTTGGCGACGGCTCGGCGCGCAGAGCTACAGGTGGATTTCGACAAACTCCAAGCTGAGGCGGCTGAGATCCGCAAAGTGCTCGCGGAATCCGAACTCATCGGCTCAACGGCTGATGGCCGCGAAGTGATCTATCCGGCGGGAAATTTGGTCCACGTCTTTGCTTCTAACCGTGCAGGCTTCTTTGGGCGTATCGGCGAAACGCTGCACCGCATCAAGAGTTTCCTGACCGAAGATCCGCGCGAGGCAAACACGGAAGGCGGCGTTTTTCCGGCGATTTTCGGCACAGTGGTGATGACTTTGGTGATGAGCTTGTTCGTCACGCCGTTCGGAGTCATCGCCGCGATTTACCTGCGCGAATACGCGAAACAAGGGCTGTTCGTCCGCATGGTTCGCATTTGCGTCAACAATCTCGCAGGCGTTCCGTCCATCGTCTTCGGCGTCTTCGGGCTGGCGTTCTTTGTTTATTTCGTCGGTGCCGGATTGGATGACTGGTTCTTTGCGGACAAACTTCCCACGCCGACATTCGGCACGCCGGGGATTCTGTGGGCATCTCTAACATTGGCGCTGCTCACGCTGCCTGTCGTCATCGTGGCAACAGAAGAAGCGCTCTCTGCGGTTCCGCGCGGCGTCCGTGAGGCGGCACTCGCTTGTGGGGCGTCCAAGTGGCAAACCATCCAACGCGTCGTCCTGCCCGCCTCGCTGCCGGGTATTCTAACTGGCGTGATCCTCGCGATGGCGCGTGGTGCTGGCGAGGTCGCACCGCTGATGCTTGTCGGGGTGGTGAAACTCGCGCCAACGCTGCCTATCGACGGCATCGCGCCATTCATTCACGCCGAGCGAAAGTTCATGCACCTCGGTTTCCACATCTACGATCTCGGCTTCCAATCGCCCGACGCAGAGGCGGCAAAACCCATCGTCTATGCCACGGCTCTGCTGCTCATTGTCGTGGTCGTAACGCTGAATCTAGCCGCCATCTTGTTTCGGAATCGCCTGAAAAAACGCTTCGCTGTGAGTAGCTTCTGACATGACTGCCACCACTCCATCACCTAGCAGCCTTACCCGCCACGACTTCATCGAGGTGGATAAGTTCAGTTTTTATTACGGTGAAAAGCAGGCGATTTTCGACATCAGCATGGCGATCCCAGAGCATCAAGTGACGGCGTTGATCGGTCCATCCGGTTGCGGAAAATCCACGCTTTTACGCAACTTGAACCGGATGAATGATCTCATCGACGGTGTCTACCACGAGGGTGATATCCGCATCGGCGGCACCAGTCTCTATGATCCGTCGGTCGAGGTGATTTCCCTCCGCAAGCGCGTCGGCATGGTGTTTCAAAAATACAATCCGTTCGCGAAGTCGATTTACGAAAACGTCATTTTCAGCCTGCGCGTGGCAGGTCGCTCGAAGAAGTCGGAGCTAGATGCCACTGTCGAGTGGGCATTGAAATCCGCAGCGCTTTGGGACGAAGTGAAAGACAGGCTTCACGACTCCGCCTTCGGACTCTCCGGCGGCCAACAGCAACGCCTCTGCATCGCCCGCGCCATCGCGAATCAGCCAGAAATTTTGCTGATGGACGAGCCGTGCGCCGCGCTCGATCCGCTGGCGACGCTGAAAATCGAGGAGCTGATGCACACGCTCAAGAAGCAGTTCACCATCGTCATCGTGACTCATAATATGGAGCAGGCGACACGCTGCTCAGACCGCACGGCGTTCCTCTACCTCGGCAAGCTCGTCGAGTATGGCGAGACGATGCAAATTTTTGAACGCCCGGCCCACCCGGAAACGGAAGGCTACATTTCCGGCAGATTCAGTTAGTATGACATCATCTTCCAAACCGTCAGAACGGGCTGCCTCACCATCCATCGTGGTGAAGGACATGGATTTTAGTTACGGCAAGTCTGTGGCGTTGAAAAATCTAACGCTGGAGATGCAGCGTAACGAAGTCACCGCCTTTATCGGTCCTTCCGGCTGCGGGAAATCCACACTGCTGCGTTGTTTCAACCGAATGAATGATTTCATCCCCGGTGCGAAGGTGACACGCGGAGGAATCTGGATCGAAGGCACGGAGATCCACAGCCCAGAAGTGGATGGCGTGGAACTCCGCCGCCGCATCGGCATGGTGTTCCAGAAATCTAACCCATTTCCGCGCAGTATTTACGAAAACGTCGCCTATGGTCCGCGCATCCTTGGCGAAAAAAACAAGAGTGTGCTGGATGGCATCGTGGAGAAATCCCTGCGCGGTGCTGCACTGTGGGACGAAGTGAAAGACCGGCTCAAGGAGAGCGCTTACGGCTTATCCGGTGGCCAACAGCAGCGCTTGTGCATCGCCCGCACGACGGCGGTGGACCCGGCGATTATTCTGATGGACGAGCCGTGCTCCGCGCTTGATCCCATCGCCACTGCCCGCGTCGAAGAGCTGATTCTTGCGTTGAAAGAAAACTACACCATCGTGATCGTGACGCATAACATGCAGCAGGCATCGCGAGTTTCGGATCGGACAGCCTTCTTTTATTTGGGCGAACTGGTGGAGTATGATTTTACCTCAAAGATTTTCACGAATCCTGCTCAGAGAAAAACCGAAGACTACATCTCTGGCCGATTCGGCTAAACGATTTCCCCCTGCTAGAAACCATGCAAAATTCCCACATCCTCCGTGATTTCGATCAAGCCATCTCCACACTCCGTGTGGAAGTGCTGACCATGGCCGCTAAGGCCCGCCACAATCTGGAACGCGCGATCCAGGCTCTGCTAGACCGCAATGTCGAACTCGCGAACGCGGTCATCGCTGACGATGATGAAGTCGATGAAAGCGAGCGGAGAATCGACCAACTCGGCATGGAAATCCTCGTCCGCTACCATCCCGTCGCGACGGATTTGCGGCTGGTGGTTTCGTCCATGAAAATTTCCATGAACCTTGAGCGTATCTCCGACCACGCGACGAATATCGCCAAGCGCGCCAAGAAAATGAGTGCCAGCCAAGAGCTGCCAGACGCCACCTTGATCGAGCCGCTTTACACTCTAGCCGATCATCTGCTGCGCGATGCCATCTCTGCTTACAGCGACCGCGACGCCGCGCTGGGTGCCTCGCTTCATGCTCGCGACAAGGAACTCGACCGAATGCACAATGCCGCCAATGCCACCTTCGGCTCCCGCATCGAGCAATCCACAGGCCGCAGCCAAGATTACCTGCACCTCATTTTGGTCACGCGCTCGCTGGAGCGGGTAGGGGATCTAGCGACTAACATCGGTGAGGACGCTGTCTTCGTCGATAATGCCCGCGATCTCCGTCACGAGACGAATCGCGAACTGAGCGAATGATTACGATTTCGCGACCTTTTCGGTTGCCGAGATCAGTTGCTTTGCTAGCGTGCCGACGATTGTTTGGAAAAGGTAATGAATGCCGTGCTCGAACATCCCGTGCTCGTATTGAATCGGTTCTGGCAACCGATCCACACTTGTTCCGTCCGCAGGTCACTCCATTTGCTGTGCCTCGGTCACGCGCAAGTTGTCCAAGTGGAAGGCGATGAACGCTTCAATTCCCACGACTTCGCATCATGGATTTCCTACTCTAACGAAAACGCGGGCCATGACATGATTCACGGCGCGCGCATTGCGATCCGGGTTCCGAAAATCGTGGTGTTAGCCGTTTATGATCGACTGCCGCGGCTGGAAGTGAAGTTCACCCGCCGCAATGTTTTCCTGCGCGACAAGTTCACCTGCCAGTATTGCACCAAGGTTCTGCCAGAAACTCAGCTCAACCTCGACCACGTTACACCCCGCGACAAAGGTGGTCGCACTTCGTGGGACAACATCGTGACTTCCTGTTTCCGCTGCAACACGCGCAAGGGCAACAAGCTGCCGCACGAGGCGAACATGCACCCGCAGATCAAGCCCTTTGCCCCGCGCTGGCGGCCACTCTTCGGGATGCACGAAAACGGTCTAGCAGACGAGAGCTGGAATCATTTCCTCCACAGCGAGCGGAAGGAAACGCGACGTTCGGCTTGATAGCGTCCGATGGTTTTAAATCAGTTTGGAGATGCTCATGTCTGAGTTTTCACGCTGAAGATAGTTTTAAAAATACTTAGCGAGCATTCATGCATACAAATCCCAATGTCAGTTCTTGATTCACCCACTCGTGCTGCAATGGAAGTGGCCAAAGCCCATGGTATCGTCCCAGATCGATGCGAAATTTTGCAGAATGCCAGTACTCTGGTGCTGCGGCTCACGGAAACACTGGTGGCAAGAGTGGTGACGGATTTAGAGGGGCCGCGCCAAGGGAGTGAGTGGTTTGTGAGGGAAAATGCAGTAGCACAGTATCTGGCTTTACACGGGGCACCGGTCATTCCTTTGCATCCTGAGATCCCGCCCGGGCCGCATGAGCATCTGGGATACACGCTGAATTTTTGGCAGTTCGTCTCGCGCATCGAGGCAGAACCTGATCCCACAGAAACTGGAATCTCGCTTTTTCAATGTCATCGTCTGCTGGAAAGCTTCACCGAGCCATTACCTAAGCTCGCCATCCTCACGGAAAGTCTGGCACTTTTGGAAACGCACGAAGAGCGTGAGGTATTTTCTAGACGCCATTTGTGCATGCTACGTGAACGCTTGAACGCGTCACTTGAGGCGTTGAAAAGCTTTCCTTCCCAAGCACTTCATGGCGACGCCCATCTAGGAAACTTGATGAATACGAGTCAGGGATTGCTGTGGACGGATTGGGAAGACACTTTCCTCGGACCCGTGGAATGGGATTTGGCGTCGGCCATTTGGAACGCGAAGCTGATTGAGAATGATCGCCATACCGTTGATGAAATTCTAAGGTCTTATCAAAAATCAGGCGGACTTGTTGATTCCGAGGCTCTCCGCCACAGCATGATCGCCCGGGCGGCGGTGATGTGCATTTGGTATCCAGTCCTCTACCCGGAGCCTTCGATGGAACGACGACAGAAACTCCAATTTCGACTGGATTGGTTGGAGCATGGTTCCGCCTGATGCCAAGCGGGAGTAATGTTCGTTCACTTTGCAGCCGGAAGACCATCCACTTCGTTGGTCGCTGGGTCGGGAGTATTCGTTGGGATTAAAGGAACAGCTTTTGCTATTCCGCTGCTGGTGCGGGTGAGGCGGAGTTCGGTGGATTCCATGCCTTTGCAGTTCACGCGGACGATGATTTCGCCGGGCTTGCGGGTGCTGTTGCCACGGATTTCAGGCTCGGGGCCGGAAGTGGCAGCGATGATGGCGAGGCCGAGGCCGTTGAACGTGCGGAAGGTACTGGCTTGGAAAGATGTGTGGCTGAGTGGGTCGCCCGCGCCGGAGCCGACGAGGCGGCCTGGGCCTTCGATCTGGACGTTCACCCACTTCGCGGCTTGGGGGGTGAAATGACCTGCTTCGTCCTCCACGCGGATGGTGAGGTAGGAGAGATCGCGGTTGGCGGGATCGAGTTGGGTTTGATCTGCGGTGACGTTGATGCGTGTTGGAGCGGATGCGGTGTGGTGGCTGGTGGTGGCGATGATTTTCCCATCCTTTCGTGCGATGACTTTCAACTCGCCGGGCTGATAGGGAACGAGCCATTCGAGGTGCAGGTCGTTTTTCGCATCAAACTTGCGCGTGCCGAGTGATGCGCCGTTGAGGAAAATTTCTGCTTCGTCGCCGTTGGTGTAGCACCAGACGGGAATGGTGGCGCCTTCCTTGCCGGGCCATGTCCAGTGCGGGAGGATGTGGACCATCGGCTTGCTGGTCCAGCGGCTTTGATAGAAGTAGTAAGTGTCTTTGGGGAAATTGCAGAGATCGATGATGCCGAAGTTTCCTAGCACTCGCGGCCAGCCACCCGACTCGCCGATGTAGTCGAAGCCGGTCCAGCGGAACTCGCCCATGATGTAGGGCAGCGTGCTGGTCATGCGCCAACTGCGGCGGGCGTCGGTCTGCACGCCGGAGTTGTCGTAGGAGGACTCATAGTAGGCGTCGGTTTCGGGGAAAACTTCATTTTCTGTGAGCTTGGGATGCTCGAAGCCGGGGCGGAAATAGCGTGGATGGGTGCGGTATTCGCCACGGGTCTGCAGGGAGTGGGGAAGCTCGGACAGATACATTTTGCGATTCGGGTATCGCTCGCGGTCGCCCTCGATCTCGAACACGGAATCGACGCCTTCATTGTAGCCGACGATGTCTAACTGCTCGGTGAAGCCGGATTCATTCGCGCTCTTGATGTGATTGCAACCGACGGTGACTGGACGGGTGGGATCGATCTTGTGGCAGAGATCGCGGAGGATTTTGACGGTCTCGATTTCGCCGTTTTTCACGGACTCGGGAACCTCGTTGCCGACGCTCCACATGATGACGCAGGGGTGGTTGCGGTCTCGTTTGAGGTGATCCGTCAGGTCGCGCTCGTGCCACTCGTCGAAGTATTTGTTATAGCCGAAGGGGGCTTTGCCTTTGTTATTTTTGCTGGCGACGAGGAGTTTGCCCTCGAAGTCCCAGCCGCGCCGCCATTCGTCGAAGGTTTCATTTAAGACGATAAATCCGAGCCGGTCGCAGAGGGCCATCAGCTCGGGTGAATGTGGGTAGTGTGCGGTGCGAAGGGAGTTGCAGCCCATTTCCTTGAGCAGTTTCATGCGGCGTTCTAGCGCGTCGTCCCACAGCGCGGTGCCGAGTGGGCCGAGGTCTTGGTGATTGCAAACGCCTTTCATTTTGGTGCTCACACCGTTGACGAAGAGACCTTGTTGGGCATCGAAGCGGAGCGTGCGGATGCCGAGCGGAGACTGATAGACATCGGCGAGCCGGGTGCCGTCGAAGACCTCGGTACGGATGGAATAGAGCGTGGGAGAATCCGGCGACCAGAGCTGGGGACTCGGCACGGTGAGGGTTTGGGAGAGCGTGTTTTCTGACGCGGGAGTGAGGTCGAGTGCTCCATCGGTGGTGGCCACAGGGTTTCCAACGGCGTCGAGAATGGTCTGGCGGATGGTGGCTTTTTGAGCGGTGCGGTTTGTGTTTCGTAGAGTGGTCGCGATAGAAACGGTGGCTTTTTCCGTCGTGATCTCGGGAGTCGTGACGTAGGTTCCCCAGTGGGCGACGTGGAGTGGATCGGTGATTTTTAGCCAGACGTGGCGGTAAATGCCGGAGCCTGTGTACCAACGGCCAGATGGGAGTTTCGAGTTATCTAACCTCACGGCAATCACGTTTTCGCCCGTGAAGTCGAGGTGCGGCGTGAGATCGTATTCAAAGCCGATGTAGCCGTAGGGCCGTTTGCCGAGGTGGTGGCCGTTGATCCACACCTCGCTGTTCATATAGACGCCATCGAACTCGATGAACACCTTGCGGCCCTGCGATCCCTCGGGCAGACGGAAATTTTTCCGATACCAAGCAACACCGCCCGGCAGAAATCCGCCCGGTGCGCCGCTCGCGTTTTTCGGATCGAATGGACCCTCAATGGCGAAATCATGCGGCAAATCGAGCGCGCGCCATTTAGAGGCATCGAAGGCTTTTTGTTCCGCACGAACCTCGCCAGCGTGAAAGAGCCAAGAGGCATCGAAGTTCTGACGGAGGCGCGGTGAGTCGTTTGCGAATGCCGATACAAGGTTCAAAAAAAGATAGAAGCATAGGAAAAAACGCGAGTTCATAGAGAGCGAGAGGTGCGCGCGAAGCTAGTGTAAATCCACGCCATGACGATGAATTTGTGAGGCTCTCGTATCGCCTTGAATGAAATCTTGACCCAGATTGCGCGGCTAAGTTGAGTTGCGACATGCAAATGAAAATTGTCTTCACTGGATTCGCGCTACTCCTCGGACTGGTGTCTCCCGCTGTGGCGGTGGGTGATGCGCGGCTGGAAAAAGTCAAAGCGCGTGCTGCTTCGGACAAGAAATTGATCGCCTTCGTCGTGATGCAGGAATGCAAAAATGGCAACTGCCCCATCGCCGTGAACCGGGTGGGCGAGCGTAACACCAGTGTGAAGAAGGCCGTCCCAAATAAGGGCGTGATCGTTGTGAAACTCGACCTTGAAGATCTGGATAAGGAAAGCACTCCAGCGTGCGTCCGCAAAAACAAAAACACTCCTTCCATCACCGTGACCAATGCCGATTGCACCGAAGTCATCGACAGCGTCGGTGCCGGAGTGGACAAAGCCCGCGCCAAGGAAATGGAAACGAAGATTGAAGCCGCGATCCAAGCTGCGGTAAGTGGTTCTGCGACGGCGAAGTCAGGGGATTGAGGAGGCTAACGCATCAATCTGGCAGATGCTCCTGAGCAAGACTCAGATATTGAATCGGAGTGATTCTCGCGGGCCATATTAGCCTGTATAATATAAAAATCAGGGTGGAGATCCGTCCCACTTAGCGACGTATTTCTCGAGTTCATTCCAGTTTTCTAACCTAGGCAGCCAGACTTCACAGCAAAAGCAGCCGTGCAGATAAGTCGTTTTTCCATCCATGGAATCGAAGCGAGTCGTTCCGCTCCCCGGTTGGTCGTGTCCGCTGATAAACCAATACTTTACATCAGTGCCGTCGCTTAAATGAAGCAGTCCGGCTTCGATGCCATTCGGAAGACTCATCCATGACTTGTGCATGAGATCAACGCGCCGGAGTTTCAGTTTGCTAGGATCAAAATTGCGAGCGGTAAGGTCCAGTCGAACTCTCGGGGCAAACCACATCCACGTTCCACTGCAAGCAACGAGAATACTGAAAATGATAAGAAGTTTCTTCTTCATGGATGTATCTATTCTCAGCGGGTAGAAACTTTTCCTCACATCATCCCGCCGCCATTCATGTGGTTGAGTAGTTTCTGATTAAACTCATCAGCCATGTTGTAGCCGAGTCTGCGGAGTTGTTGATCGAGCGCGGCGATGGTGACCATGCGGGCGGTGTCGCGGCCCGGGCCGACGGGGATTTCCACGTGGACGACTTGCTGGCCGAGGATTTCGTAGGTTTTCTGTTGGAGACCCACGCGGTCCACTTCGTTGAGGTCGGCTTGGGGCTTGAGGGTGACGACGAGATCGAGCCGTTTGTCCGGGCGGATGGAGGCGAGGCCGTAGAGGTTGGCGACGTTGATGATGCCGATGCCGCGAATTTCCATGTAGCCGCGTGAGAGATCCGGCGCGGTCGCGACGAGTTCACCGCCGACGTATTTCACGCGCACCATGTCATCGGCGACGAGTGAGGCACCGCGCTCTAGCAGGCCGATGGCGGTTTCTGACTTTCCCGCGCCGCTCTTGCCGACGATGAGCACGCCGACGCCTCGCATATCGACCATGCAGCCGTGTAGAGTAACGCTGGGTGCGAAATCATGTTCGAGGCGGATGGTGGCAGCGTTCAGGAAATTCATCGTCACCTGATTGGTCCCGAAAACGGGGATATTGTGCTCCTTAGCGGCGCTTGCGAGGTTGTCGTCCAATGCCGAACCACGAGCGATGACGATGCACGGAATGTCGCGCTCACACATCTGACGGAAGCGTTCGACACGAATATTCTCAGGAAGTTTCTTTAAGTAGGAGAGTTCGGAGTTTCCTAACACTTGGACGCGCTTGCGGGCGAAGTAGGAAAAAAATCCTGCCAGTGCGAGACCTGGGCGGTTCATGGCTGGCTCGCTGATGAGGCGGTCGAACCCGACTTTTTCCCCGAGCAGCTTGAGACCGAGAGTGTCGGCGTGGGTTTCAAAGAATTTTCCGACTGAAATCGAGGCGACCGTTTTGACGCGAGGAGGCATGGCGGGGATGCAAACAGATCCCACCGGAGACGGCACGCGAAATCCCACGCTGGGGTTGCGCGGCAGTTCGAACGTGCTACAAGCCGCGTCCAGAACCATGCCAAACTACGATTATGAATGTCAAAAATGCGGGAAACGCTTCGAGGTGTTTCAGAGCATGAGTGATGCGAAATTAAGCGATTGCCCAGAGTCCGCCTGTGACGGCCAAGTGAAGCGACTGCTAGGAACGGGCGGCGGAATTATTTTCAAAGGCGCGGGATTCTATCAGACGGACTACCGCTCGTCCTCCTATCAGGCCGGAGCGAAGGCAGACGGAGCAGCGAGTGCGCCACCCGCAGCACCTGCTACGCCTGCGGCACCCAAGGCGGCGGAGTAGGAGAAAGTTCGAAAAAGTTTCCGTCAGAATGTAACCAGTTCTGATTTGCTGCGTCTTTGATTTCAGATCGAGCGAAGTTCCGATAATCGGCCATTCGCTGAAATCACAAAAACCGAAATCCGACCGCTATGAAAATCACCACATCCACACTCCTCGCTACGGCGATGATGCTCGTCGCCACCAAGGCGCAAACCGAACCGACCCGCGTGCCATTCGGCACGGGTGAACTCCCTGAGTTTCTCAAAGTTTACGACATCAACGGTGACGGGAAGCTCTCGACCGAAGAGCGACTCGCTTACGAAAAAGCGATTCGCGAGGCACGTCCACCACGTCCCGGAGTCAAAAATCCATGGGACACCGATGGCGACGGCAAGCTCTCCGAGGCTGAAAGACTGGCCGCTCGCGAGGCCATCGCTGCGAAGATCCGGACAGAGCGCACCAAGCGTTTCAACGAGTTGGACACTAATACCGACGGCTTCCTCGACAATGCCGAACTGCTCCTCATCCCGCGCATCACCCCGGCTCAAGTCACTGCGATGCTTGCCCGTTTGGACAAAGATGCGGATGGGAAAATCAGCTTGGCGGAGTTTCTAGCAGCTCTCACACCAGTGGATCCTCCGTTCCCACACTTTCCACTGCCACAGCCGCCACCACCATTCCCGATCCCAGCACCACCTATTCTGAGATCCTTCGACACGAACAATGATCGGATGCTCTCACCCGCAGAGGTCGCAGCGTTAATCTTGGCCGTGGATTCCGCAGGCGGTGACGGCAGGGTGTCGCCAGAAGAATGGAGAGCTTACTTGGTTGCTCATCCTGAGCTTCTACCCACACCTCCGACTCCTCCCGCACCGTGATCGGCTGATCGGCCATTAATTACTACTCAGGTGGCTCGTGATTTTCGCGAGCCGCCTTTGTGCTTGTCAGGTGGTAATGAAAATGGCTTTAAAACTACCTTTTGCAGGGAAAACCCAATCTATTTCTCGATGCTTCGTTTTTTTATCAGTGTTTATTTTTTGTGGGCTGTTCTGGGGATGTCGCTACCGCGGCTGGACGCGGGCGAGGCTTACTATACGGGATTCGAAAACTTCGTCGCTGGCGATGATAAGATCGTCGGCACCGAGTCATGGACGGGAACTTACAACGGAAGCAGACTCCACGGCGTTTTGAGCGAGGCTCAACACGGTGTGATTGGGATCGGGAATGCCGCAATTATCGGAGGCTTTGGGAATGCACTCACGAGGACGAGTAGCGGAAATTCCGTTTATGTTCGCAGGCAGTTAGGACTGGATCCGGTGGCATTAAATCAAGAGGTAGTCACCTTCAGCATCGTTTTTGGCATCAAGGACTCGACGACCATGCTGCGCGATAATTTCGAGTTTCTCATCTACAACCAATCCAATGCGTTACTTGGCGGCATCCAGATGGACAACACCACGTTGGATCTTGCCACCGGCAAGCCACGCCGTCTGATCTATCGACTGGGATGGAACTCCGCGACTAACACTTTTCAATACTTCCTCACCAGTTTCAATTTTCTGCCGGAAACGATGGAGACGCTCACGTTTCGCATCAACTTCAAAACCAATCTCTGGACGGTGAGTTTATCCGACTTGGCCATCTTTCAGGATCTCGCGTTTTACACGGGCACCGCGACCAAGAATCTAGGATCGGCAATGGTGAAAATGGCGGTTAAAACTACGACAAGCACCACCATTTCTCCCGGCGACAACTACATGCTGTTCGACGACTACCGGGTGAGCACAGACGCCTTGGACACCGGACTCGCACTCACCAAGACCTCCACGGGCGCTGCCAATCTCGTGTGGAATCAAGAAGCCGCATACCGTTACCAACTCGAGTATTCCGATGATTTCTCGCTCTGGAAAACTGACCTCCCGGGTTCCTACCGTGCCGCGACACTCACTCAATCCACGACCTTCAACGATCCCACCATCATCATCCCCCAAAAGCGCTTTTACCGCATCAAGCGCACCTACCCATGACGCTGAAAAATTGAGATGTCTCAGGGAGAAAAATGTAACCGAGTCACCATCTACCTCGTCTCTAAATAAAAAGGGTGCCACCCGCAGATCCAGAACCCAACCCCGATTGGAATGCAGTCATCGAACGAGCAAAACGTGGAGACGATTCAGCAGCTTGCTGGCTGGTGGAGACGCTGCACGGGCATGTCCTGCGCATCGTCCGTAATAACCTCCCGCGTGCTGCGGACGAGCAGGATCTCGTCCAAGAGATTTTCATGAAAATGTTTGCGAAGATCCACCACTTCCGAGCCGATCAGCCGTTTTCTAACTGGGTGGCACGCATCGCCCTCAACACCTGTTACGATCAGCTCCGCAAACAAAAATCCCGCGCGGAAGTGCGCTTCGCCGATCTCAGTCCGGCAGACGTCGAGTTTGTCGAAACCATCATGACGCAATCCGCCGATGACTCGCCGACGATGACAGACCGTGACGGGCGCGGCTTGGTGGATCAACTGTTAGGCACTCTAAACGCGAGAGAGCGCCTCGTTCTTCAGATGCTGGATTTAGAGAAAAAGTCAGTGAGGGAAATCTGTGCGCTGACAGGTTGGGGAGAGAGTAAGGTGAAAGTCACTGCCATGCGCGCCCGCAAAAAACTCAATGGTCATTTAAAACAGCTCGAAGGAAACACGTTCCATGAAAAACGATAAATCACTCAATTGGGAAACGCTCGCCTCACGCATCGTCGTGGCATCCGCCCCCATCGAAGGCGAGGTTCCCTACGGCTTCGCCACCAAAGTCATCACGCAATGGCGAGCCATGCAACGCGATGCCGCCTTGCGCCGATGGAGCTTTATTTCCCTGCGTGCCGCTCTTGGCTCGGCAGCACTCTGCGGTCTCGTGGCCGTCTTCAATTTCAGCAAAGAAGACTCACCAATCCTCTTCCAGCCTCCAACAGGCGAATTTTTAACACTGCCGCTATCTTCGAGATGAAACGCTTTTTCCAAACTTACGGCACACTTTGCTTCAGCCTGTCCGTGCTCTTCGCTTCGGGAATTTTCATTGGTCGAATGACCTCTCCCAAGGTGGGGAAATCCGCCACGACTCAGGCGGAAGCCATCGTCACGGTAGATGCGTGGATCGCTGCCGCGAGTCGCAGTTTGGTGAATGATTTGAAACTGGATGCAAACCAGCAGACCAAACTCCAAGAGCATCTCACACCCGCCGCGGAGGCGATTTTCTCAGACCGCGAGCGTGCTTTATTTCAAATGCATCTCCGTCTGCTAGGGCTTCACGATCACTTCGTCAAAGATGTCTCCATGAGCGACTCCCAACTCAAGCGTCTCGCCAGTAGTCGGGCGAAATTGAAAGAATTGATCATCACCAAGTTTCCCAATAGCGTTCGCCAAAATCCATCACTGGCGTTGCAGAAATAACCCGTTTGAAATCATAAACCCAATGAAAGCCAATCGATCCATCGCAGCCGCCGCCGCACTTGCGGGCTGCGCCCTTGCCAGTGGAATTTACATTCTCAGGCAGCCAGAGCCGGAACGTCCGATCAGAAAATCCACCGCGAAAGCGCCCACTGCCAGCCCGAGTCGAGAGCGTTCTCAAGACACGCCGGATTCACAAAATTCACGAGCGGCTGCCCGCAAACAAACATCGCGCCCAGATCATCTGTCTGATTCGAATTTGAAAGTGCATCAAGCAGCCATCGGATCGTGGGATCATTGCCATCCAGCGGACATGGCTCGGTGTTGCCGGAAGCGCAATGGCACGCGAATGCCGCACGAGTCGAGCAGGAAGCAAATCACGAACTTGAGCGTCTTACTGACCTGCTAGAATTGGATTCCCAGCAACAAGAACACGTCTTCGCCGCCTTAGCCCGCAAGTCCCCCTACTGGCTGCCGGGCATGGCGGCAGACAACCGCACGCGAGCAGAAACACCCACTCCCACGGCCCCCGCCACGCCTATCAGCCAGAGACCCACATCATCGAACGTTGATAGACCAAGCAGAGGAAATTCTGGCTCGGCAGAGGTTGCCAAGCCGATACCAGCCGTGGCGTTAAATGGTGGCTCACCCGTTGCTGAATCAATTTCCGAGCCTGTCCCGGAAATCAGCGATGCTCTCGATCCCGATCAAATGCTGACAATCATTGATGACGAGATGGATCGGCAAGCATGGTGGGAAGAGGTTCTCCTTCAACTCTTACCACCGGACGGCACGGAAATGGCTGCCGGGGCACCGATCAAGGAATTCGATGGTGGCGAAGTTTTGCTAGATGAGTGATCTTCTAAAAGGATTCGCCCGTGGCACCAATGTTATTTCCCATATCCTTGAGGTTGCGCCCCGGCCCGGAATGCTTCATGGACAGCGGCCATGACGGGTCGCGAAATTCGAGAAGCACTGGATCACGCTGGAGTGCTGCCGAGTAAGCAACTCGGCCAAAATTTCCTCATCGATCCGAACATGGCGCGTTGGATCGTCGCGCAGTTAGAAATTTCCCCTGAAGACGCCGTGGTCGAAGTCGGTCCGGGGACTGGTGCTCTCAGCTTGCATCTCGTCGGGCAGGTGCGGCGGCTGATTCTCATCGAGTTCGATGCCCGCCTTGCTGCCGCGTTGAAGGAAAAATTTCGCGATGACCAGAGCGTCGAAGTTCAACATGCCGACGGCGCGAAATTCGATGGCCGCACGCTTTTCAAACATCGCCCGCTCAAGTTTCTCGGAAACCTTCCCTACTCCTGCGGCGGAGCTATTTTAAAAAACCTCCTCAGTCGGCCTCATCCGTTTTCCCGCGCTGTCATCATGCTGCAAAAGGAAGTCATTGATCGCTTGGCCGCCAAGCCCGGCACCAAGGACTACGGTATTCTATCACTCCGCACGCAGGCGAATTGGGAAGTGCAGCCGCTGCGAACCGTGCCGCCCGAGGCATTCTATCCGCAGCCGAAGATCGACTCCGCCGTGGCCGTTCTCCGTCCGCGTACGAGCGGCCTGCCTGTCTTTGATTACCGTCTTTTCGACGAACTCATCCGCCGTGGATTCGCCCAACGCCGCAAGCAACTCAAAAAACAACTCCCCAGCGATGGGTCGGATTGGGATGCTCTAACTTTCTCGCTCGGCGTCATGCCCACCGTGCGTGGTGAAGAACTAACGCTCGTCCAGTGGGTGGATCTCACCCGCGCATTTGATCCGCATCCGCTGAAAGATTTGCCGCAGAAATCCGAGGAAATTTTCGATGTCGTGGATGCCGACGATCAAGTCACGGGCACCGCCACTCGTGCCGAAGTCCATGCGCAAAAACTCGTCCATCGCGCCGTGCATGTTTTTGTTTTCAATAAACGCGGCGACCTGCTCCTGCAAAAACGCTCACCGCTCAAAGACCTCTGCCCCGGTCTCTGGGACTCCAGCGTTTCTGGCCATCTCGACTCTGGCGAAGACTATGCCACCGCCGCCGTTAGGGAACTCGCCGAAGAAATGGGAATCACCGTGGAATCCGCACCAGAGGAAATCGCCCGCATCACCCCGCGCGAGCAAACTGGTTGGGAACACGTCCGCCTCTACCGCGTCCGCCACGATGGGAATCTCCGCTACCCCGCCGCTGAGATCGAGGCGGCGATCTGGTTTCCCCTTGCCGAGATCGAAGCATGGATCGCCGCGAACCCGAGCGATTTCGCGCCAGGTTTCCTCGCGTGCTGGAGAGAATTTCAAACCACCTGAGCACATGAAAACGAAATCGTTTGCAGCACTCATCGCCGTTCTCGCGCTCGCATCGTGCCAGAAGAATGTCCCTGAAAAACTCACCTATCAGATGGTTTCCACTCGTCCTCACGATGTCACCGCTTACACGCAAGGTTTGCAGTTGCTGGACGGACGCCTGTTTGAAAGCACGGGCCAATACGGCGAGTCCAGCTTGCGTGAAGTCGATCCTGCCACCGGAAAAATCCTCCGCAAGCGACCACTCGCCAAGACCGTCTTTGGCGAAGGCATGACCATCCTCAACAACGAACTCTGGGTGCTCACTTGGAAAGAAGGCATCGCCTATGTGTTCGAGCCAGACACCTTCAAGCCCATCCGCTCACACGTCTATCAGGGCGAAGGTTGGGGGCTGACGACCGATGGCAAGCAGCTCATCATGAGCGATGGCAGCAGTGATTTAAAATTTCTCGATCCCAAGGATTTCACCGTGAAGAAAACCCTCCAAATCAAAGACGGAAACGTTCCTGTCATTAAACTCAATGAGCTGGAAATGATCGACGGCCAGATTTTTGCGAACATCTACGAGTCTGATCGAGTTGCCCGCATTTCACCCGAGAGCGGCCAAGTCACTGGCTGGCTCGATCTCAAAGGCCTCAAAAACCAGCTCACCCAGCCAAATCGCGCCGATGTCCTCAACGGTATCGCCCATGACCCAGTCACCGATCATCTCCTCGTCACCGGGAAATACTGGCCGCAGATGTTCGAGCTGAAGGTCGGTAAAAAATAAGAGTTCCTCCACTCAGACGATTCGGCTGACTGCCGGGAATCTCTCCTCGCGCTCCAGACGTGGGCTTACCATTTCAGAGGGAGGAAAGGCGACATTGGCGGGTGGTTTCGCTCCCCGGTTTTATCTGCGAAATGCATCCACTTCTAACCCGCTTTGCCGGATGATCGAGCGCAGGGTGCCGGTGCGGAGTTCAGGGTGATCCGGCACGGGTATGGTTGTAGTTTCGCCATCCACAGATCGTTGCATCACCATGTGGCTGCCTCGTTGCCGCACCAGTTGGAAGCGGTGAGCTTCAAGGACGCGGCGCACTTCCATCCCGGAGAGCACCGGTAGTTTAGGCAACCTGCACCTCCATGGATGAGATGAACGATTCGCTGGCCATGCGTTGCCGGACCTCAGTTTCAGATGCACACTCGAAAAACAGCTCCACTGCCTCTTTTAAGTTCGCCTTTGCTTCCTCCACGGTCATGCCTTGGGATGCCACGTCCAGCTCGGGACAGAGGGCGACGAAACCGCCGTCCTCGCGTGTCAAAATCGCCGTTAGGGTATGTTTCATGCAAGATAAGTGACTCCTACTGCTCGCTTGGGCAAGACTGATGATTTTGATGGGGGAAAATTTCTCGGACTCTCGGGTGCTACATGGCAGAAATCATGGGTCACCACCTATCAACATTTCCCATCGGTAAATATAGGCAAGTAGCGGCGAGGACTACATCACCTCAGATACCCGTGATCTGGATAGGATTGAGGTGAGAAAACGCCAACTTGGATTGGAATCGTGAAAACGGTGGTCTCTACTTGCCTCTCCGCCGCTCCCACTTACTTTCCGCCGCCGATGCCTTTACCTGACCCCAGCCTCGAACCTGCGATCCGCGATCCGAAAAAACTCCGCAACACTGCGTTCGTCCTCGTCGCCATCATGGTGTTAGGTGGCAGTCTCATCCTCGTTTCCTATGAGCAGTGGTCGCGGAAAAAAGCCAAGGACGACCGCCCTGCCGTCATCTATCGGATCACCCCAGAACGCGATTTGCGAATGCTACGGCAGGATGGAAAAACCGTCGATCTCGTGGATCTGCGAGGCCAGGTCATTGCAATCCACGTCACCAGCATCCGTGATCCGCAAGCCTCTGAACTCAGTCTGGGCGTGATGAAACGGCTCGCGGCTGCGCGCTCTGGCGAGGAGAAATTCAAACTCGTCACCCTCGTCATCGATCCACACCCCGCAGAGAAATTACTAGCCGCTCTCACCGCCACCGCCAGCGCGGGCGGCATGACGCTGCCGCAATGGTGGGTCGGCAGCAACGAGCCGAAAACGCTCCACAAGTTCATCAAGAACGAACTGAAAGCCTCCACCTATCCGAACGAAGTATCAGGAAAATGGGAATACGACTCCGGCATCGTCCTCATCGACAAAGACGGCCACATCCGCCGCGCCGTCGTCCCGCAGAAACAAGGTGGGCCTCCTTTCATCGCCGCTTTCGACTTCCAGCAAGCCGCCGCGTGGGATGAAAAGAGTGTGAAGACTGGCACCTCTAACACCAACGTCGCCGAACTCGAAATTTTGCTCAACCACACCATCGACAAGCTCCTCGCCGAGGAATTCAAAAACTGATGAAACGCACCACCACCATCGCGCTCTTCTACACGGGCATCGCCGCCATCTGCATCGGTATTCTCAGCATTTCCATGTGGCTTCGCAAAGGACTCAACACGCCCTATCAGGCACCCGCTGCCGTCAATACCGGCAAGGAAACTGCCTCCCAGTGGTTCGCGATTGAGAAAGATCTCACCGCGATCACTCAAGATAACCAATCCGTAAAACTCTCCGATCTGCGCGGTAAAGTCTGGCTCGTCGCAGAGTTTTTCGCGGTCTGCCCGCACTGTGCGCTACGCAACGGCAAGGAACTCACCGAGATTTATGCCGAGTTCGGAAAACACCCCGATTTCCACATCGCCTGCATTTCCATCGACCCCGAAACCGATAAAGTCGAGAAGCTGGCCGACTACGCCAAAGTCCTCAAAGCAGACGCTAAAAACTGGTGGTTCCTCAACGCTGGCGACACCGCGAGCACACACGAGTATCTGGAAAAGACGCTCAAGTTTATCAAAGTTCAAAACCGCATCGACCCACTGGATATCGAGTCTAACGGTAAATATGACCACGACATGGCGTTCACCTTGGTGGATCGTAATTTCAACGTTATCGGCAAGTGGAACCTCGTCGGGGCGCGTTCCGAGCAAGGCAAGAAAACCGATCCGGGACTCTATGATCGGATGCGTAATGAACTCTTCACCCGCATTCGCACCGAACTCGCCAATAGCGAAAAGCCAAGCAACTGATGAACTCAGAACGCAAACAATGGCTGACCCGCGAGCCACAAGAAGCTCTGTCCAAAAAGCTTCGTGTCGCAGCTTGGATCGTCTCCACTGCGGTGCTTCTGCTCGTAGTGATGATGCAGAAAATCAAACTACCGCTACCCGACGGCTGGTCCACGGAGTTTCTTCCGCCCATTCACGCGGGAATCAACGCCCTGGCCGCAGTGGTGTTGCTTATTTCAGTGATTTCTATCAAAGTCGGTAACGTGAAATTGCATCGTGCGACGATGGTCTTCGCGATGGTTCTATCCGTGCTATTTTTGCTTTCCTACGTGGCCTATCACATCACCAACGATCCCACGCGTTATGGCGGAGAGGGTGTGATGCGGACGATTTATTACTTACTGCTGATTACCCACATTGTCTCCGCTGCGGTGAGTCTGCCGTTCATCCTCTTTACCTTCATCGCGGGCTGGACGAACCATTTTGCCACCCATCGTAAGCTCGCCCGGTGGGTGTTTCCGCTCTGGCTCTACGTTGCCATCACCGGCCCGCTTTGCTACTGGATGTTGAAGCCGTATTATGGTTAGAAAACTGGCAGAGACGATCTCCGCCGACCATGAAATGAATTTTGCGGTCCAATGAGGATCACCACGCGGGCAAGCCCAACATTTCCGGCAAGGCCTCGCGAGGACGCCAGGTGAGGATTTCGGGATCGCCGCTGGTGATGAGGACGGTGTGCTCGAAATGGGCGGACGGTTTTTTGTCTTCGGTGATGACGGTCCAGCCGTCGTCGAGAATTCTTACGGACGGGACGCCTGCATTGACCATCGGCTCGATGGCGAGCGTCATGCCGGGCATGAGGGTGGGGGACTTGCCGGGTGGGCGGAAATTCGGTACTTGTGGCTCTTCGTGCAGCCGCCGTCCGACGCCGTGGCCGACGAACTCGCGGACGATGGTGAAGCCGCGTGGTTTGGCGAAACCTTCGACGGAGCCGCAGAGATCGGCGAGTTTCCTGCCAGCGCGAGCGTGGCGGATGGCTTCGAAAAGACATTGCTCAGTCACAGCGAGCAGCCGCTTCGTTTCCGTCGGGATGTCGCCTGCGGGAACGGTGGTGGCGTTGTCACCGATGAAGCCGCTCTTGATGATGCCGACATCGATTTTCACGATGTCGCCGGGCATGATTTTGCGTGGGCCGCCGATGCCGTGGACGACTTCTTCGTTGACGGAAATACAGATTTGGCCGGGAAAACCGCGATAGCCGAGGAAGGCGCTTTTGCAATCGTGCTCGCGCATAAGTTCGGCGGCGAGTTGGTCGATGGCACCGGTGGTGTTACCGGGTTTCACTTCCTTCGCGAGGGCTTGGAGGATGGTCGAGGCGATGGCGCCGGACTTGCGCATGAATTCGATTTCACGCGGCGATTTGATGGGGATACGGGTTCGGCGGGACACGAGTTTGAGGCAGAAATGGATGAGGGAGATTTTCACGCCGATCAGCCGGCAAGGGAACGTAGAAGCCGGGCCGCCACTTCATCTTGCGGGGCGGTGGCATCGCAAGCAGAAAGCAGCCCAGCGGCGCGGTAGTGGTCGATGACGGGCTGGGTGAGTGAGAGAAACTCGGCGTGGCGACTGCGGAAATTTTCCTCGGAGTCGTCGGCGCGTGGGCTGGCGGGGAGGTGGCAGACTGGGCAGTTTTTTTCTTTAGTAAGCTGATGTTTCTGGCCGGACCAGCGGCAAGCTGGGCATTCGACGCGGTCTCGGATGCGGGCGATGAGTTCGGAAAATGGCACTTCTAACGAGACGGCGGCATCAAGCGTGAGGTCTCTTTTTTCCAGCCAATCATCGAGGAAAACGGCTTGTGGCAGGCTGCGGGGAAATCCATCGAGCACCCAGCCGCCAGTCTGCTTGGACAGCCAATCGGCGAGGATGGGACACATGAGGTCGTCAGGCAGATACTCGCCACGAGCTAAGATGGGCTGGGCCTTTTTCCCTAACTCGGTTCCTTGCTCGACATGCTCGCGGAGTAGAGCACCGGTGCTGAGGTAACCGAGTCCGAAGCTGGCTGCGAGCCGCCGGCCTTGCGTGCCTTTCCCGGAGGCTGGAGGGCCGAGGAGAATCAGGCGCGTCATGATGGGTTGGCGGTCTGAAGAAACAGGCGAGGTGCCCAATCCTGTCAGTTTAAGAATTTTCAACCGCAGATGAACTCAGATGGACGCAGATGAAGAACACAGATGAAGACGGAATTATCACCCTTTTTATCTGCGTTCATCCTGTTCATCTGCGGTTGGGTTTTCTGATTTCTGATAGTTGGAATAACAGTATTGGGCGAGGCACCCGTTTACCGACACAGGCAAGACGCCTGTGCTACGGGGACGACACAAGGCTTACCGTTGGTAAATGTAGGCGGTGATGCCGATCACGATCAGGATGGCGATGACGACCCACAGGTAAACGATGGCGTTGCGCGGGGCGGAGCCGGAGTTTTGGTTGAGTCGGTCGTAGCGGCCCTTGAGTTTGCCTTTGCGGAGGAAGCCGTCGTAGTGCTTTTGTAGGAGCTGAGTTTCGACTTGGCGCATCACGTCTAAGACCACACCGACCATGATGAGCAGCGAAGTGCCCCCGAAGAACTGGAGGATGAGCGAGCCGGGTGGCAGTCCGACCAATCCGCCGGTGAGGACGGGCAAGATAAAGAGGATGGCGAGGAAGATGGCACCGGCGAAGGTAAGCCGAGTCATCGTGAAATCGAGGAAGTCTGCGGTGGGTTTTCCGGGGCGCACGCCGGGGATGTAGCCGCCGTTGCGCTTGAGGTCTTCCGCGATTTGGGAAGGCTGGAACATCATCGCCACCCAGAAATAGGAGAACAGGAAGATGCCGACGCCGCCGAGGATGTAGAACCAGAGGCCGCCATTTGAAAGCTCATCGTAGGCATACTTCGCCCAGCGTTGATCGGAAATTCCGGGGATGTATTGCAGCATCAGTGGCGGTAAGGAGAGCACGGCAGAGGCGAAAATGATGGGCATCACACCCGCGTAGTTCACCTTCAGCGGCAGGTATTGCGTTTGACCGCCGAACTGTTTGCGTCCGACGACGCGTTTGGCGTATTGGACGGCGATGCGGCGTTGGGCTTGGGTGATGGCGATGGTCGCGGCGATGACGACGAGCAGCAGGGCGATCATGACGACCATCCACATCGCGTTGAAGGCATTTTCATTTCCCTGAGATGGCAGGAAATAGTTCCATGCTTGGATGAGTGCGCCGGGAAGGGCGGAAATGATGTTCACCGTGATGATGATGGAGGTGCCGTTGCCGATGCCTTTTTCCGTGATTTGATCGCCGATCCACATCAGCAGGACGGTGCCTGCGACGATGGTGATGACGGTGAGGGTCATCCAGAGTGCGGATGGATCTGGCACCAAGATACCGAATTTTTGGATGCCCGACATGAAGGGCATACTTTCGGGATTGGTGAGCGATTTCGCGACGAAGAATCCTTGGACGACGGCGATACCGATGGTGATGTAGCGCGTGTATTGGGTGATTTTTTGGCGTCCGCCGTCTTCGCGAGCGAGGCGGGAGAGCTTAGGAATCACGGCGGTCATAAGCTGCACCATGATGGATGCAGAAATATAGGGCATGATCCCGAGGGCGAAAATCCCGGCTTGCTGGAGACCGCCGCCGGAGAAAACCGTGAGCAGTGCCGTGATCCCGCCTGCGGGGCTGGTGGGGTCCGCGTTTTTCAAGCTGTCCAAATACGCCTTGATGACGCCGCCATCGACACCGGGAAGGGTGATGTGGACGCCAAGCCGGATAATGACGATGAGGGCGAGGGTGAAAAGAATCCGATCCCGTAGTTCGGGGATGTTCCAGGTGTTTCTAAAAGCGGAAATCATGACTGATGAGTGAGGAGGAAACGCTGAGTGTTACAAAGACGATGAGGAAGCGCGGGGTGCGCTTCCTCATCGGAAATCAGAGATCAGAAGGAGCAATCAAGCGGTGGGGACGGTGACCGAACCACCCGCTTTTTCGATCTTTTCACGAGCGGAAGCACTGGCGTTGTTTACGACGAGGTGAAGTGCCTTGGTGACTTCGCCCACGCCGAGGACTTTGATCTTGTCGAAGGTGCCGTTGACGAGGCCTTGGCCCTTGAGGGCGGCTTCGTCGATGGTGGCACCGGCGTCGAAAAGGTCATCGAGTTCACCGACGTTGAAGACGCAGAATTTGTAGCGGAAGTCGTAGTTGTTGAATCCGCGCTTAGGAAGGCGACGATGAAGTGGCATTTGGCCGCCTTCGAAGCCGACACGAGTGCCGGAGCCGGAGCGAGCTTTTTGGCCCTTGTTGCCTTTGCAGGAGGTTTTGCCGTGACCGGACGACTCGCCGCAACCAAGGCGCTTGACCTTGTGCTTGGAGCCGGGATTGGGGCTGAATGAGTGGAGTTCCATGTTCTTTAGAAGTTATGAGTTATTGGTTATGGGTTAGAAGTGAAGAGCCAAGGTTTCCCAATAACTTTTAACTTCTAACTTTTAACTTAAATTGCTTTCTCCCGCTTTTTCTTACCACGTCCGCCGAGGACTTGGTCACGGGTGCGGAGTTGGGAAAGGGCTTTGAGAGTGGCTTTGACGACGTTGGCGTGGTTCGAGGAACCCATCGACTTCGCAAGGATGTCGCGGATACCGACGGCTTCGCAAACGGCACGCACACCACCACCGGCGATGATGCCAGTTCCGGGAGATGCAGGCTTGAGGAGAACCTTGCCACCACCGAATTCGGCGTAGATTTCGTGGGGAATCGTGCCATCCACGATGCTCATGGATTTGAGCACTCTGCGTGAGCCTTCGCTGGCTTTCTTGATGGCATCGGCCACTTCGTTTGCCTTGCCATAACCAAGTCCGACTGAGCCGAGCTTGTTACCGGTGACGACGAGGGCGGAGAAACTGAAACGACGTCCACCTTTGACGACTTTAGCGCAACGGTTGATGAAAACCACTTTTTCGGAAAGCTCGTTGCCTTCTGCATCGGTAGGAGCGGCGCGTTCTTCACGACGTGGGCCGCCGCGTCCGCGACCGCCACCTTGTCCGCCACCGCCTTGGTAGCCACCACCACCGCCGCCGCCGCCTTGATAGCCGCCGCGATTGCCTTGATAGCCGCCTTGTTGGCCGGTGCCTGCAACCGGGCCGAGAGCCGCAGGTGCTGGTGCCGGAGTGGCTGGGATTTCGTTTTCTGGAATTGTTACCATGATGTTTGTCTGGTCAGAGCGTTAGAATTGAAGCCCTGCTTCGCGGGCCGCGTCGGCGAGGGCTTTGACCTTACCATGATAGAGGTGACCGCCGCGGTCGAAGACGACGGCACTGATGTTGGAACCCTTGGCGCGCTCGGCGAGGAGTGCTCCGACCTTCTGGGCGCTCTCGACATTCGACGAGGCTTTTTCGAAGGATTTGTCGAGGGTCGATGCGGAGACAAGGGTCTTGCCAGCCGCGTCGTCGATGACTTGGGCGTAGATGTGTTGGTTGGAATAGTGGACTGCGAGGCGTGGACGTTCTGCGGTTCCGCTGACTTTGCGGCGGATGCGGTCGTGGACGCGGCGGCGGATCGACTTGCGATTGATAGTGCTCATGTTGCCGTAAATGTGTGTAGGTGTGGGTCGTCGGTGATGGATTATTTGCCGACGCTCTTGCCTTCTTTGCGGCGGACGTGTTCGCCGACGTAGCGGACGCCTTTGCCTTTGTAAGGTTCGGGTGGATAAAAGCCGCGAACTTCGGCAGCGAACTGACCGACGAGCTGCTTGTCGATGCCTTCCACCTTGATCTTGGTGTTTTCAACGACAGTGACGTTGAGACCGGATGGGATGGGGTGGAGGAGCGGGTGGGAACGACCGAGCGAAAGATCGAGATCCTTGCCTTTGACAGCGGCACGGAGACCGACGCCGAGGATTTCGAGATCCTTCACGAAACCTTCCGAAACGCCGACGATCATATTCTGAACGAGGCTGCGGGCGGTGCCGTGGAGGGCGCGGTGTTGGCGTAGCTCAGAAGCGCGCGAGACGACGACAGTGCCGTCTTCGCTGGTGAGCGAGATTCCTTCGGGAAGCGGGAAGTCGAGTTTGCCCTTGGGGCCTTCGACGATGACCGTGCGACCGTCGAGCTTGACGGCGACTTTCGCGGGAACTGAGATTGGTTTGAGTCCGACTCGTGACATGGTGATTAGTTTCCTTTTACGAGTTAAATTTTACCAGACGTTGGCGAGGAGTTCGCCGCCGAGGTTTTGTTTTTTGGCGGAGCCGCCGGACATGACACCCTTCGAGGTCGAGAGGATGGAAATGCCGAGGCCGGACATGACGCGAGGCACTTCACCTGCGCCGATGTAGTGGCGGCGGCCAGGAGTGGAAACGCGCTTGAGGTCGGTGAGGACGGAGCGACCGTCGATGAATTTCGGCTTGGCCTTGAGCGTGGTGCGCTCGCCAGTGACGACTTCATAGTTCCAGATGTAGCCTTCTTCTTGGAGAATGCGGGCGATATCCGCCTTGATCTTGGAATAAGGGGCGGTGAATTCCTCGTTGCCAGCGCGGGCGGCGTTTTTGAAGCGCGTGAGGAAATCGGAGATTGGATCGGTGAGAACTGCCATAACAGGTGCTTTCTTTTTTAAATGGGGTGCGGTGTGTTAGTTGGCAGCGGCGGCTTCGGCTTCAACTTCGTTCGCCTTCTTCATGTCGCGGAACGGCATTCCCAGCTCCATGAGCAGGGCGCGTCCTTCGGCATCGGTCGGGGCGGTGGTCACGAAAATCAGGTCAAAGCCGATGGTGCGCTTGATCTGGTCGATTTCGATTTCCGGGAAAATGGATTGGTCATTGATGCCGCAAGCGTAGTTGCCACGTCCGTCGAACGACTTTGAGGAAATCCCGCGGAAGTCGCGGATGTTCGGCGCGGTGACGTTGATGAAGCGATAGAGGAATTCCCACATACGCGGGCCACGCAGGGTGACGCGGGCACCGAGGGCTTCACCTTCGCGGAGCTTGAAGTTGGCGACGGCCTTCTTGGAGAAGGTGATCGACGGGCGTTGACCGGTGATTTTTTGGATCTCGTTCACGGCGTCATCCACGGCGACCTTGCGGTCTGGGGATTTTCCCATGCAGGAGGTGACCACGATCTTTTCGAGTCGTGGGACTTGGTGGCCATTGGTGTATCCGAGGCTCTTCTTGAGAGCCGGGACGACCTTGTCCTTGTAGTGTTGTTGGAGTGCTGGTGTGCTCATGTTTTTGCGGGTCAGCGAAGGGTTAAATTTCGCTTAAGCGCGGGCGGAAGCTGGTGCTTCAGCCCACTTTCTTGACGTTGGAGATATGGATGGAGCCGTCGATGGTCTTGAGACCGCCGGCATCGGCTTCAGTTGCCTTGGTGGCTTTAATGATCGGGCGGCCACCTTCGACGGTAACTTTGCCTTTGGTGGCATTCACGAGCAGCACGGTTCCGCGCTTGCCTTTGTGATTGCCTGCGATGATTTCGACTTGATCGCCTTTTTTGACGTGGGTCTTGATGCGGCTCATAGGAGTAAAAATGGTAGGAAAATTAGAGAACCTCGGGAGCGAGAGAGACGATTTTCATGAACGAGCGTTCACGGAGTTCGCGGGCGACGGGTCCGAAGATGCGGGTGCCGCGTGGGTTGTTGTCTTTGTCGATGATGACGACGGCGTTCGAGTCGAAGCGGAGGATCGAACCATCGGCGCGACGGATTGGGTAAGCGGTGCGGACGACGACAGCCTTGACGACGCTGCCTTTTTTGACAGCGGCGGTCGGGATGGAGTCGCGGACGTGGCAGGTGATGACATCACCGATACATGCGGTGCGGCTGCGTTTGCCGAGCACACCGATCATTTTTGCGCTGCGTGCGCCGGTGTTGTCGGCGACGACGAGCATGGTTTCCATCTGGATCATAATAGTAAAAACTGAGATTCTGAAATGCTGAGAAGCTGAAAGTGCGGTCGCTGAGATGAGAAAAATCGAGATAAGCTATTTCAGCTTTTCAGTTTTCAGCATTTCAGCGTTTATTCTTTAGTGCGAGATGACTTCGGCGAGGGACCAGCGCTTGAGTTTGGAAAGCGGGCGGGTCTCGACGATGCGGACACGGTCGCCGATCTGGCCTTGGTTCTCTTCGTCGTGGACGTAGTATTTTTTCGACCGTTTGACGATCTTGTTGAATTTCGGGTGAGGAACGCGGGCCACGTGTTCGACGACGAGGGTCTTTTCCATTTTGTTGGAAATGACCACGCCGACGCGGGTTTTACGAAGGTGGACTTGGGCGTCAGATGGAGTCTCGCTCATGGTTCGGATAAGTTAGGGTCTAGGATTAAGCGAGCGACTTGGCGGTGACCGCTGTGAGCACTTGCGCGGTTTCCCGGCGCACCTGGCGGATGCGAGCGGGGTTTTCCAGCGAGCCAGTGGCTTTTTGGAGGCGGAGGTTGAGAGCTTCTTGCTTGAGATCTTTCAGACGGATCTGAAGTTCTTCGGCAGAGAATTCGTTGGTTTTCTTAACCTTGGAGGCTTTGGTGGCGGCCATAATTCAGTGAGATAAAAATTGAGTAAGGATCAAGCGTGGGCGTTGCGGGTCACGAGGCGGGTGCGGATGCCGAGTTTGTAGGAGGCGAGACGCATGGCTTCTTTGGCGGCAGATTCAGGCACGCCACCGATTTCGAAGAGGACATTGCCGGGACGGATCACAGCTACCCAACCTTCGACAGCACCTTTGCCTTTACCCATCCGGGTTTCTGGAGGACGCGAGGTGATGGATTTGTGTGGGAAAATACGGATCCAGACTTTGCCTTTCCGTTTCAGGGAGCGGTTGATCGCGATCCGGCAGGCTTCGATCTGGCGGTTGGTCATCCAGCCGCGGTCGAGGGTTTGCAGTCCGAAGTCACCGAAGGCGACGGTGGTTCCACGCTGGGCATTGCCAGAGCGGCTTCCGCGGTGGCTCTTGCGGAACTTGGTTCGTTTGGGCATCAAAGGCATAACTCAGTCTTTCCAGGAAAAATGTTTAAATTGAGAATTGAGAGATTGGTGAAATCAGTTGCGATTGTTCGGGCGACGATCGCCGCCACGGTCTCCACCGCCACCACCACGGCGGTCTCCGCCACGGTCGCCACGATTGTCACGGCCTTGGGGTTTGCCACCGCCGGTGCCGTCGTCTTCTTTTTTGTTCACCCAGCACTTGATGCCGATGATTCCATAAAGGGTGCGAGCTTCGGCGAAGCCATAGTCGAGTGGGACGCGGAGAGTTTGAAGTGGCACTTTGCCTTCGCGGTAGCCTTCAGCACGGGCGATGTCTGCACCACCGAGGCGACCGGCGCAACGGAGACGGATGCCTTCCGCACCGAATTCCATGGCGGTTTGAAGGGCGCGTTTCATGGCGCGGCGGAAAGAAATCCGGCGCTCAAGTTGCACGGCGATTTGCTCGGCGACGAGTTGGGCGTCCAGCTCGGGCTTGCGGATCTCGATGATGTCGATTTTCACCTGAGCACCTTTGCAAAGGTCGGTGATTTCTTTGGTCATCACTTCGATTTCCTTGCCTTGGCGACCGATGATGAGACCAGGACGTGAGGTGTGGAGGGTGACGCGAACGCTGTTCCATGCACGCTCGATGACGACACGGGCGAGGCCGGCGTTGATGAGTTTGCCTTTGAGGTAGCCACGGATCGCGAGATCTTCGTGCAGCTTGTTGGTGTAGTCTTTGCCGCTGGCATACCACTTGGAGCGCCAGTCTTTGTTGACGGCGAGACGGAATGCGATCGGATTTACTTTTTGGCCCATGGTCGGTGAGGAATGAGATTAGTTGAGAGGGAAATTAGACAGCATCGGTCGCGGCGACTTCAGCCGGAACGTCTTTGATCTGCTTAGGAGTGGGTTTCTTGGCGGCTTTGGCGGCTGCCTTTTTCTTCTTCTCAGGGGCGGAGCCGACGAGAGTGATGGAAATGTGGCTGGTGCGCTTGAGGATCGGACCAGCGGAGCCTTTGGCGCGTGGCTTGAAGCGGCGGAGTGTCGGACCTGCACCGATGACAGCTTCCTTGATGACGAGCGAGCTAGCATCGAGTGAGAAATTGTTTTCCGCGTCCGCGATGGCGGTCTTGAGGGTCTTACCGATGAGTTGGGCAGCCTTTTTTGGCGTAAAGGTCAAAATATCGAGGGCGGTGGAGACACCGAGACCTTGAATTTCACGGGCGACGTCACGCGCTTTTTGAGGCGAGAGTCGGACAAATTTAGTGGTGCTTTTGACTTCCATGGAACGTCGGACGTAAGTGGTTACTGCTCTTTTGGTTGGGTATCGAGAACGGCGAGATCGCCGATGTGAGGAGATTCGGCGACGTTGTCGAGGTGTTCGACAAAGGCACCGCTGACGCCCTTGCGGACGTCGGCTAAGATGGCTTTTCCGTAGGCTTGTTGGCCACGGGTGAGGCGAAAAGTCATGCCGATTTTCGCACCCTGACTTTCGCCGAGGTTGAAGACTAACATGCCACTTTCTTGGTCCAGACTGACGATCCGAGCTTGCTGAAGCGAGCCGGTGCGAACATCGGGGCGAGGCTTCTGGCGCAGTCCAAGGACAGCGTCAAGCTCTCTTAGCGATGTTTCTACACGAAGTCTGGCTTCGGGATCAGAGACGACAGCTTGGCGGAGATAGTCGGCGACGGCTGGGGCCAGCTTGGTGATACTGGTTTCGAGCTGACTGTTCCGTTCGTTGGCGATTTGTAAATCGGCAGCGGCTTGGACGAGGCGGTCGTCACCACCATCGAGCAAATTTTTGCCGAGGGCGGAGAGACGGACGCGAACTTGGGCGAGCTGCTCGGAGGCTTGCTTTTCTCCACGGTTGGCCTCGGCGAGGCTACGTTGGAGGGCTTGGTTTTGCTCCTGAAGATCGGAGATGATCTCTTGGTATTCGTCAGCAGTCGGTGCTTGGGCCAGACCCATTTCCGCGCTGGCCAACAACCCGAGGGCGGCGGCAAGTGCTTTGAAATGGTGTGTGGAACGCATGGACGTTTGAGGAAATGAAGCGATGAAAATTACTTCTTACCGATACCGCCGTGAGTCTTGAAGAGACGGGTCGGGGAAAATTCGCCGAGTTTGTGGCCGACCATGTTTTCCGTGACAAAGACGGGAACGAAGGTTTTGCCATTGTGGACGGCGAAGTTGTGGCTGACGAAGTCTGGCGTGATCATTGACTTGCGGCTCCATGTTTTGATGGGCTTGCGGTCGGATCCGGCTTCGGCGACGGCGTCGATCTTGGCGAGAAGCTTTTGATCGACGTATGGGCCTTTTTTAAGTGAGCGTGGCATGAGAGGAGTGAGGTAAAGATTTTGCTAGATTACTTCTTCTTCGCTTTGTGGCGGGACTCGACGATGAAGACGCTGGTGGACTTCTTCTTGTTGCGGGTCTTTTGGCCCTTCGCGTGGCCCCATGGGCTGAGAAGGTGCTGGCGACCACCACCGGATTTCGATTTTCCTTCGCCACCACCGTTCGGGTGGTCAACGGGGTTCATCGTCATACCACGGACAGTTGGGCGAACGCCTTGCCAGCGGGTGCGGCCTGCTTTGCCGGAAGTTTCGTTCATGTGGTCGCGGTTCCCGACTTGGCCGATGGTGCAGAAGCAGCGGTCATTGAAACGGCGGATCTCACCGGAAGGCATTTTCACCAGTGCCCAGCCGCCATCGCGGTTGGAGAGCACAGCGAGCTGGCCAGCGGCGCGGGCGACTTTGCCGCCATTGCCGGGAATGAGTTCGATGTTGTGAATGGAAGTTCCGAGTGGGACCGCGCTGAGTGGCATGGCGTTGCCCGTTTTCGGAGCGACGTTGGCACCGGCGACGACAGTGGTTCCGACTTCGAGGCCGAGTGGGGCGAGGATGTAGGATTTCTGGCCGTCTTCATACTGGATGAGCGCGATGCGGCAGGTGCGGTTCGGATCGTATTCGATGCCGACGACAGTGGCAGGAGCATCGTGCTTACCGCGCTTGAAGTCGATGAGACGATAGTGGCGCTTGTGACCACCGCCGATGTGACGGGTGGTGATGCGGCCCGTGTTGTTACGGCCACCGCTGCGCTTGAGCGGGGTGAGAAGGCTTTTCTCTGGCTTGCTTTTGGTGATCTCGTCGAAGGACGGGAGATTCTTATAGCGAGCGGAGGGCGTGATTGGCTTGAAAGTTTTCAGTGGCATGACAATCGAAACGTTGAGTGTTGCGTTTGGGAAATGGGTGGACTTAGACGAGGTCTAAAGATTCCCCTTCCTTGAGGCGGACGATGGCTTTTTTCCAGTGGTTGGTGCGTCCGGCATCGGCCCGACGCTGGCGCTTGAGTTTGCCGTCGTAGTTGGCGGTGCGGACTGCCAGAACGGTTTTGCCGAAGAGTTGCTCGACGGCTTGCTTGATTTCTAGCTTGTTCGCCTTGCGGTCCACTTCGAGGGTGACCTCATTGTTGGTCTCCTGAAGCATGGTGGCTTTCTCGGAGAGGCGGACGTTTTTAATGACCTGATAAATGTCTTTCATGATCTCGGTGTTAGGTCCGGGGTTCAGGCGGTGCGAGCCGCGAGGGTTTTCACGGCATCACCCACGAGGATGATGGTGTTGGCGAGGAGGAGTTGCTCGACGTTGACATCCGAACTCGTGACAAGTTGGGCGTATCCGACGTTGCGGGCGGCGAGGTAGGTGGAGTCGTCGAAGGAATTTCCAACCACGAGGATTTTGCCGGGCTTCACGAGGCTATCGAGGGTGGAAACGAAGGATTTCGTCTTCCCGTCAGCGATGGCGAAAGTGGGAACGGTCACGATTTTTTCGGCGCGAATCATATCTCCCAGCGTGCGGCGCAGGGCGAGCTTGCGGACGGTTTTTGGCACTTTCTTGGAGAAATCACGAGGACGTGGGCCGAAGACGACACCACCACCGACGAAGATCGGAGCGCGTTTGTCGCCGTGACGTGCGCCACCGGTGCCTTTTTGTTTGTAGATCTTGCGGTTGTTACCGGAGACCTCGCCCCGAGTCTTGGTGCAAGCGGTGCCGGTGCGGCGGTTGGCGCGATAGGCGACCACGAGATCGTGGACGGCTTGGCGACCTTTCTCGGCACCTACCAACACGAGGTTGGCGGCTTGAGCGTCTTCTGCGGTGAAAGTCTTAGCGGACATGACTGGGAATCGTGAGAGGTTTCAAAAATGCCACCGGATCAGGCGGACTTCTTCTTAGCTGGGCGGACAGTGACGTAGTTGCCGTTTGAACCGGGAACTGCACCAGAGACGAGGATGACGCCGTCTTCTTTGCGAACGGCAACGATCTTGAGATTTTGCACGGTGGCACGGGTGGTTCCCATGTGGCCGGGCATTTTTTGGTTTTTCCAAACGCGACCTGGAGTCGAGCGGCAACCGATGGCTCCCGTCCGGCGGTGCATCATGGAGCCGTGAGTCATTTTAAGACCACCGAATCCATGGCGCTTCACGGCCCCTTGGAAACCGCGACCCTTGGATTCGCCGATCACGTCAACCCATTGGCCTTCGGTGAAAGTGTCGAGGCCGGGATGGACGGCAGGAAGTTCAACGCCGTTTTCGACGCGGAATTCTTGGATGAAACGCTTGGGAGCGCAACCGGCCTTCTTGGCGATGCCGAGAGCGGGCTTGGTGGCGCGTTGTTCTTTTTGATCGCCGTAGCCGACTTGAACTGCGGTGTAACCGTCAGTTTCTGGAGTCTTCGATTGGAGAATCGTGTTACCGGAAACTTCGATAACAGTGACAGGGATCATGATGCCAGCCTGTTGGTCGAACAGGCGGGTCATACCGATTTTTTTGCCGAGGAGGCCGAGTGACATGGGAAGAAGAGAGTTAAAAGTTGGAAGTTATCAGTTAAATGGCCCTGAACTTAGATACGGATGGTGATATCGACACCGGCTGGGAGGTTGAGCTTCTTGAGCTCATCCACGGTGCGGGCGGTAGGATCGACGATGTCGAGCAAGCGCTTGTGAGTGCGGATTTCGAACTGCTCCATCGACTTTTTGTTCACGTGAACCGAGCGGTTGACGGTGAATTTCTCGATGCGAGTCGGGAGTGGGATTGGGCCGGCAACACGGGCACCCGTGCGTTTCGCGGTCTCCACGATTTCTTGGGCGGAGCGGTCGATCGCGCGGTGATCGAAGGCGCGCAGGCGGATGCGTATTTTTTGATTTTCCATGGTGGAGAGGTTGTTTGACGGTTTACGTGGTTGAGCTACAGGGCGAGTAATCAGATTCAGTTAGCCGATACGGTCACTGACGATTTCTTCGACGATATTGGTTGGGACTTGCTCGAAGTGCGATGGAGTCATCGCATACGAAGCGCGTCCCGAGGAGAGAGTGCGGACGGCAGTGGAGTAGCCGAACATTTCTTTGAGCGGCACATTGGCATGCACGATGGAGAGCTTGCCTTTGGACTCGGTGTTTTGGATTTGCCCACGGCGCCGGCTGAGATCGCCCATGACATCACCTTGGTAATCGTCAGGGGTGGAAACTTCGACCGCCATGATCGGCTCAAGGAGGATGGACTTGGCTTTTTTGAAGCCGTCCTTCATGGCAAAAATGGCCGCCATGGTGAAAGCGTTTTCGTTGGAATCCACGTCGTGGTAGGAGCCATCGAGGATTTCGACGTGGACATCAATGACTGGATAACCGGCGATGATGCCGTTGGTCATCGACTCGTTGATGCCTTTCATCACCGCGCTGATGTATTCCTTCGGGATCGTGCCGCCGACGACTTTGTTGTCGATGGTGAGACCTTTGCCTTTTTCGTTCGGCTTTACGGAGAGAATGACG